>NZ_JBYOJU010000008.1:0-206977 GCF_057798855.1 Cupriavidus sp. 96C5-1
TGGAAACAGGCTCAGCTTGAACTCGGCGCCCCAGGGCCCATATAGCTGCTGTTCGTAATACTGCTGGCAGTCCGTGGCATACAGGGGGAGGCCCAACACTTCGGCGCGAGCCGCCGCCATGATGCGGGCAATATGCTGGTGGCCCAGCCATCTTCCGAGGCTCTCGCGATACGTTGTGCGAAACGCTGCATCCCATGCCGGAGGGGACATGCGCGGCCTCAGCGGCGCGGTCAGATGTTCGAACCACGGATGTGGGCTTCCGTCGCAGAACCACACCGACGCCCCCGGATTCCCCCCTTCCATCCCAACATACGAAGCAAAATAGCCGTCCAACTCCGACCTGGTAAACACGGCATTTTCCATACTGCTCCCCTTACAGCTTAATGCGCCCCGCTAACTCGGCGCGCCAACGTGCTGATCGGCCACCTAACCCGCCGCCCGTGCCGCTGGCGTCGTCTCGCCGGATACCAAACGAGACATGGACGCTGATGAAGTGTTTCGCTTCAAAGAGTTTCAGGCCTTCCCGAATTGTCTGCCGGTCAGTCCGACTCCAAGATCATGGATCTAGCTGGCCCGGCATTCCTTCTTTGGGCTCGCCTTGATTCGGGGTCCGGGTCAAGGCGGTGGAGGCTCACTATGGTGCGGAAAGGGATAAGGCGGTCAGCCGTGTGCCCGGATGGGGAGGGAAATCCGATGCGTCCAGCCGCCGCGCCAGGTAGGCTCCCAGCGCGTCAAGAAGCACATTGGAACTCAGCCCCTTGGGGCCACCGAGTGGAGGGCTAAGCACCAGCGCAGTTCGTTCATGTTCAAAGACATATAGCGATTGAGGCACATCTGCAGGCTGCAGAATTTCCTCGATTCCATCGATACCTTCGAAGCCGAACGCACGCAGATAATCGCACCTGTGCCGTTGGCCCAAGCACAGGATGACGCGCGGTTGATGCTGATGGCGCAGCTTGGAGATGAAGCGGAATCGGCCGCCATCGCGGCACAAGTGCAAGTAGGCTGATTTCGAGTGCAGGACGGAATCGTCTTTGAACGCCTCGTTCCATGGCAGGCTGGGACGTGGATTTTCTGGAAATGGAAAGAGATTCAACTTGAATTCCCAGCCATGCGGCGCATAGAGACAGTGGTAGAAATACTCCGTCGCGTCGATTGGGCTAAGCTCTGGCGGCAGGGTCGATGCGTGGGCAGATGCGATTACGCGCGCAATTCGGTAGTGCGTTTGCCATTGCGGGAAGAAGTGAGCATTGGCCCGACGAAAGGCGACGTTCCAGGAGCCGGGCTGCTTCTCCGGGCGCAGTGCTTTCAGCGGTGGCACGCAGCTGAACAACGGAGCCACATCGCACACCCAGAGGGCAGCATTGGGATTGCCGCCATCCATTCCAATGAACGACGTAAAGACAGCATCAAGCTTCGTGCGGCCCGGTGCTGATAATCGAATCTGCTGCATCCCACCAACCTCCAAGCGAGCAAACTAGTTCACCCACCTTCTATTGAAATACTTACCACTGTTTCTTAAACGATTGAGCGCCCGCTATCCTCGTATGGGTCAGCAGATACTGCGTGGACACACTACAAATAGCTCATAGTGAAAGTCAGAATGCTACTGGCTGTCCCAGGACAGACGGTTGCTGCCGTCTGGTAATAGCGCGCCTTGGCACGCTCCTGGCAGAGGACGTGTATCCGGCGCCACGACGGAATTGGCCGGATTGAAAGCGGGTGTGATGCGTCAATCTGCATCAGCCTGCGCGTCTATGCCTTCATTACTGATAGCTGAATGTGAACGTGGAAACTGCAGTCGCTGCGCCGGCCGTGACGGGGCCGGTCTTTGCAAAGCGCGCCGTCAGCGGAATCGAAGCGTTGCCGTTCAGCTGACTGGGCAGGACCAGGAACTGGTTGGTGTTGCCAGCAGCGCTGGAATCAGGCCCGTACTTGATTGGGTTCCCTTTCCACAGGATCTGGACCGCCACGCCCCTGGCCTGCGAGCCCGGGGCAAGCGACAGCATGTCCGTGGTGTTTGTGGGATTGTTGGCATCCGTGAAGGTCACGTACACGTTGCTGGAAGTGGTGGTGGGATTACCACCGGAGCACATCAGGTTCACGTTGAAATTCACCTGATTCGAATAGGTGTTCGCGTCGAGCGTGCCGGCTGCCACAGTACCCAGCGGTACCCCCTGATTCGGCACCGTCGGCGCACAAGTAGGATAGGTTGGCTTGATGACGATGCCCCCAGGACGGAACCGATACGATACAACCTGCGTGTTATCAGGCGTAAACCAGCCGGCGAACTCACCCGTCAACGTTCCTCCCGACGTGACAGGACCGGTCTTGATAAGTTCGACAAGCAGCGGGTATGATGGGGCTAGGTAATTACCATAGTAAGTACCACCATCGAGCATGACATCGTTCTGCGACCAGTAGGTGCTAGGAAAGACGTAGCTGCCGAGAGTGATACGCACACCAATGCCTGGAATCGATGTGGGGTACACACTACCATTTGGTGCGCCGGTGGTTCCTCGAAAAGTGTATGGGTTAGGGTTCGTTGTACATTTCCACCCGACCGACATAACGCCGTAGCTAAAAACCGGCATCATCGAGGTTGTATTCACTGCCGCCGCTTGCGTACCGCTCCATCTCAACAGGACTGATCCAACGGGCAAGTTTGGATTGACTGTGAAGTTTGGACCTGGATCAAAATTGAAATACCCGACCTGACTGTCGGAGGTGACATACGTGCAGCTCGCGCGCGCGCAGACGGGCAGAAGCGCGCCGGCCAGAATGAATAGAAGAGCAAGGATGCGTGACATGTTAGCTGGGAATTGGTAAAGCAATTTCAAAGGACTGGCCTCGTGCGTTGCGGCTCTCCCATCGCCGTGCCAATGCCTTGCGGTGTGCACGGGAGCCCGTCTACGGTCGACGTCTCGCCCTTCGGGGCGCGAGACAAATCCAGGTGATAAGCCAAACGGCAAGACGAGGCTGGGCCATCACCCCATTTCACTATCAGTTCACCGTTGTTTTCCTTCAGACTCGCCAGAATCTTGCTGCCCTGGGCGACGACACCGACTTCCTTACCCGACGCATCCAGCACCGTAGCCCCAAAGGGAAGAGGCTTGCCGTCAGCGCCCTTGCTTCGAATCACGATCTGCGGGCCATTGTCTTGCGTATCAAACTTCACCACCGAAACAGCGCCGGCAGTGGGAGCGACATATTGCGTCGTTGACTTGAACTCGATTCCCGACGCCAATCCCTTCGGATCGATTTCAATCATGTTGCGCGAGAACGGAATCACGTTGGCTACCACGGCATGACCCCACGGATCCACGCGCAGGCCCGCGCCATTGGCGAGGCGCGCCCCGCCGGCATCCTTGGCCTCGACGATCACCATCGTTTCACCCATGACGGGACTAAAGGCCACACCGCCGGCGTAGGCGACAATGCCGCCGGAGAGGCCGGCGCTGGCCTGCGTATAGTTGTTGCCCTTGCTGACGCTACCATTCAGCATCGTGAACGGTGTCATGTAGGCAACGTTCGCACCCACCGACGTGTTGTTCGAGTTGCCGCCGCCCGAGATACGCGATGCATTCAGACCGTAGGTCAGGCTGCTATCGTCACCCAGCGCCCCGGACACGGATTCCCGCAGACGGAGTGTACCGTTGGAATCACGCTGCGCGCTCGTCACCGAGTTCGGAGCACGAGCCGTCTTGCCCAGCGGAATGCCAACCGTGAGCATGACACGATTGACCCACTTGTTCTCGTTCAGGTTAAACTCACGAGCAGCCGTTACCCCGTAGCTGATGCGCTTGTAGTAATTGCTGTATCCAACTGAGAACTGCGTATCGCGCCCACTGCGGTTCCAATAGTCCTGCGTGGAACCCATCAGGTAAAAGTTGCCCCAGCCTTGCGGCAGCGCCTGGTTCATGGTCACCTGGAGGCGACCCCGCTGAATGCCTGTCATGCCCTGTGGAATAGCGCGCTCATCCAGGTCGCGCAGGGCCATGGCATTCGACAGGCCCAGGTACCCGCTGGTCGAGTAGCGATAGGCAGCCAGCGTCAGGTTGGTGCTTGTGGGTGCCACCATCTTGGAGTAGGTCAACCGGTAGCTCTGGCCGCTGCGATCGGCCTGATTCTGCAGTTGGGTACGAGCTTGCGTAACATCGAGCCCAATTGCGCCCCAGTTGGTGTTCAGAGACGCACCGCCCATTGCTGCGACATAGTTCTCGGACAAAACGGCACCGCCGTATCCGGTCACCATGTTCGAGAAGCCATGCTGCACCGTACCCTGGAACATGAAGGGCCGAATGTGCGCCCCGGTACTGCGGTATTGGCCGGCGGTCATGCTATAGCGCGTCACGCCAGGGCGCAGTGAGGTCACGGCCGCGGCATACGGCACCTTGGACACGTGAACACTGCCGTCCGCCTCGGTGACGGTGACTTCGAGGTCACCACCAAAGCCAGTCGCATAGAGATCATTGATCTCAAATGCGCCAGGCTGGACCGTCGTTTCGTAGATGATGTTTCCGTTCTGCCGAATCTGCACTCGCGCGTTGGTCGAGGCAATGCCACGCACGGTGGGTGCATAGCCGCGCAGCGATTCCGGATACATGCGGTCATCGCTTGCAATCTGCACACCACGATAGCCCACCGAATCGAACAGCGTGCCGTCGGTGAAGCCGTCGCCCAGCGTCAACTGGCTATTGATGGGCGCGATAGCACGCTTGACATTGGTCTGCATCGCCTGATATTGCGAGCCGGTCGCGTCGCTATGCGTATAGCTACCCATGTGGGTCAAGCGCCACGGCCCGGCGTTCACGCCGGCGTTGATACCCGCGTAGCTCTGCGTGTACGACTGGCCCAGGTTGTCTGAATGATAGACGTTCGCGTTGTATTGCAGCTTGGCAGCATTGACGCCCTCGTCCCAGAATTTGGATTCCACGTAGCCGCGGGCATTACGCATCATGTACGCCTGCGGCACGCTCACATCCAGGCGCAACTCGCCGTTGTCATAGCTTGCGGTGGCGTCCGGCACCAGCTGGGGCATGGTGACACATTCGCCCGAGCCAAGCTTTTCGAGTGCTTGCGGCGAAAGCTTCGTCAGGTCGACGCCCATGCGTTCCAGCTGCGCGCGATCTACACATGGCTGCACATTGGCTTTGTCACTGCCGATCTGCCGCATTGTTACTTCGGTACGACCGAGCCAGATTTCGTTCACAAACAGCCCGGCACGGTACTGACCGGGTGCCGCGATGTTTCCCTTGCTGAAGCGGCTGATGTCAATCTTGCCGCCCGAGCCCGGCTGGAGGAAGGCATCATTGAACTGGACTTCGGCGACCAGGGTATCCTCGATCTCTTGCGTTGCCGCATGCGCACTCGCGCCAGCGAACAACATCAGCACAACCGCACTGATCGGGCAAAGGTCCGAGGGAAATGACCGGCGGTGGGATGGCTTATACATGATGGCGAACCCTGAATGCTTGCACGTGCCCGCGCGTGCCACCTCGACGGGCTGCATGTCAACACGACGGGCCTTCTTGGAACAATCTGCTCTACGCGTGACCTGCGCAGCGCGTGAAGGGGCTACTTCAACGAGGCTTCCTCGGTGGTCGAGCCACCCCAGTCGTTGATCGCCTGGTACAGGACCTTGGCGTCCGGCAAGTTGGTGACATCGCCCTTGAGCGGAAACACCTTGGTCTCACCGGGGCCGACCATGCCGCCGTCTTCAAATTTGGCAACCTTGCTGCCAGCTTTGACTTCGATCGCGGCGTAGGAAACGTGATAGGACGTGGGGTTGCTCGCCTCAATGCCGCCCCGGACAAGCTTCCACGTCACTTGCATCGGTGCTTCTTCGGCCTGCCCATGAAGTCCGGCGGGGCGGAAGAACAGCTTGATGCGAGAGCGGAAAGCCAGCTGCAGTAGATTCACATCGCCTTCGGCCTTGGCCTTCGGCGGAATATCCAGCACGTTCAACCAGAACACCGTCTCTTTGTCTTGCGGCAACGCTTCACCGGTGTAGGCAATGCGCAGCGTTTGCGCCTTGCTGGGATCCAGTCGCGACACCGGCGGTGTGACGGTGAAGGGAACGTCGAGATTGCTGGGCGACGCGTTGATATCGCCCTTGTCGATCCAGACCTGAGTCAGGCTGGGAGCCTTGCCATTATTGGTGAGTCTGATCGTGGTTTCAGGCTCCCCGGCATTGTAGATAACGCGAGTGCCTGCAATTACCACCGAGGCGCTCACCTGCGACGCTCCTGCCAGGCTTACTGCCGCCAAGGCCGAGCAAAGCAGGGTACGGAAGATGCGCCTCGTTTTCATGATCAATTCCCAATACTCAAAACCACTTCATCAAAAAGGACGGCGCCTTTTGTGGGCGCCATCCGGGTCATGCCTCGCCGCTTACTGGTAAGCGAGCGAGTACGTCACGAACGAAGTCACGGTACCGGCCGTGCTCGTGCCCGTGGCGTAGTAGCGGCCGATGTACGGCAGCGTGGCCGAGCCCGAAGCGATGGCCGTCGGCTTCGAGTTCTGCGAGGCGTCTGGATCGCCAGCCTTGATCACCGTGCTGTCGCCGTTCAGCAGCTGGATGTCCACGTTCGTGGCGGTACCAGTGGCCTGCTGGAGCAGGCGGCCTTGAGCGTTGACGGTCGAGCCAGCTTCGAAGTGGGTACGGACCGGGCCGCTGTTGGGCGAGCATGCACTCAGATTGATCGAGAAGGCGGTGTCGCCTGCGGTCTGGCCGGCAGCAGCCAGGATCGAGGTCGACACGGTCGGCAGCACGACGGTGAAGTCCTTGCCGCCAGCCGAGCTGGCGATGGTGCAGGTCTGGGCGGTGATGTTGCCGTTGAAGGTGATGGTGCCATCGGATGCCAGCGCATTCTGGGAGATGGCGATGACGCCGGCGGCGATCATGGTGGAAAACAGCTTCGTTTTCATGGGTGAACCTCAAAGAGAAGAGATGAAACTAAAGAAAGCATGCGGGCGGCCTATTTATCGCCGAGGCACGCAACTACTTCACAATTTCGCCCATAAGTAAGTAGAGCAAAAAGGTCCTTTGCAAACTCAAGAGATGGTATTCAATAATTTCCCATCCAGAGCGGTATTCTGGTCGTGAATCGAAACTCATTATTCTGAGATGCGGAAGACGATTTCCGTCATTCACATCGCCAGGAGGAGAAAAGCGTCCTAGTATCCAGCGCGCTTATCAGACAAAACAGCCCTAGGCAGATTTGCGTAGACTTCCCCGATCCGCGCCTGCGGGCGCCCGATATAGAACCCCTGGACTTCGATGTCTCCGCGCGCGGTTAGCCATTCGAGTTGCGCTCCGGATTCAACCCCCTCAACGACTACCCGAAGTTGCAATCTTGCGCACAGATCGAGAAGTGCCTCAAGAACAATGCAACTTCGCTCTCCGGTCGGGATTCCTCGAAGAAAGGATTTGTCGAGCTTTACTCCGTCAATTCGCATGGAACTTAATGCTGAAAAGGGCGGATAGGCAGAGCCGAAGTCATCGCACATGAGGCGAATCCCAAGTCCTTTCAGCGGATCCGTAAATTCCCTCAGCGAAAGCAGTGTCGAAGCGTCTTCCGTCTCGATAATCTCGAAGTCGAATCTGCTGGGGTCCACATGATAATGCCCCGTGATCGCTGTAATCCGTTCGATCAACTTCTCATCGACCAAAACCGACGGCTCCATATTGACGGCAATACGGGTTGGAATTTTTTGATTTCGTTCTTCCAAAACGGCCAATTCCCTGCAGGCGGACTCAAAAACAAAATAGAAAGTCTCGCGCGCAAGTGCCTCATCAGAGAATGCGTGACGAAACGCACCGGGCAGCAGCACCCCGTAAGTCGGGTGGTGCCAGCGCAGCAGACACTCTACGCTGGTGACAGAGGCATTTCTCGCGTGCCATATTGGCTGAAAAACGAGGCCGAATTGCTCTGAGATCAATCCTTCATGTACGCGTTTTACAATGGCCCGAATGCCGGCTGCCCGAATGCCGGCTCGAGCGCCGTCGACAAGAAATATATTACCGGCGCCCTGCACCATCCCGTTCCCCTGTATTTTCAAGTTCTTCATGCGCTTTATCCATCTTTTCCGTCAATGGATAATCAGAGAGTGCGACTTCGGCTCCCCCAATCAATTGGTTCGAGACGAAATCCATCTGGATCGAACGCTCCGACCCACATGCGCAGCGTGTGCATGCACCATAGACTTCGGCTCCAATGGCCGTTGATCATTGATATGCGGTGCTACGCGATGTCAGCAGGTGCTGTCGGGTATATCTGTTGGGGAGGATTATGAACGAGAGGCCTCGAAATCAGGTCGGAGTGGTGTCTAATGAAAATTGAGTCCGTTCTCAATGTGCAGAGCCGTCCGTATGCGTCGGGAACGCGAGGCGGGAAGCTACGTGTAGATGGTCTTTCCGCTTTTTGTGAATTCAATTGTATGAATAACCAAGCCTAAGTGAGCGCATAACATATCCATTATGCGCACATATTTTGTAACAGTTATTCCATTTTGGGTCGGAATTCGGGTGGGTTAATGCAGTCTTTGAAAATGCGCTTGGCGAGCGTCGGTATGTTCGAGATGAACAACTGCGCTACATCCGCCGCCTGGTAAGCGGCAATCTGGGGAGGGGGCTCGCGTAGTCCTTGCCGAGGATTGCTGTTGCGACACAGGCGTCCAGCGCCAACTCGGACGCAGTTTATTTGCCTGCGCTGTTCCCTCGCTCGCCAGACATGCAGATCAACTCGCAGAGTTGCTAGTCGGTCCCCGGGCAGGACTGCCGATTCCCTCGGCGACGTGTACACGTTTGTGTGCCGGAGTCGGCTGGTTGACGGACATCTCCAAGTGTTGCCCGCGATGAAACCGCTACAAGTAGATCAACCTTAAGCGTTCCGCGGGCAGTGCGATCCGTGACTGCCAATTGTCCATGAGTTCCGACCTGGTTCCTCCTATTAGCATGGTGTTCCGCGAGCAGGGTCGGCGCCATAATCGTCATCTGGTCCATTACGAGCCCTAATATGGCGAGGCAAGAGTACCTTGACGACCTGGTCGATGCTCAGTCTGTATTGCGGGTTAACTTATACGCCCAGAACGTGCTCAAGGGCGGAGGTGCCGGTCGGCAACCGGGGCTGAGCGTGGACGAGCAAGTGAAGTATGTCGTTGCGGACGCGATGATATGCGCAAGCGCGGCGCAGGACAATCTCGAATCCCTCTATGCGCAAGTTGCTGGGCGTGGCTTTGCTTAAGCGAGAGATCGTTCTGGCGGATTCTCAATTGAGGGCGCGTGAGCGCTGGCTGATACGTTTGCGTGCAAATAGGCTAGCCGGTGAAGCCGTTGTCGCGCTTGGCGGCCTGGCTTCCGCATGGTGATCACCGGCAGCTGGCTCGCTCTGTCCGGCCAACGCTGGTCATGCGCGTCTAATCGGTCGTTCCTGGGTACGCGCGCAGGGCTGCGCTCAATCTGACAACGCTCTAAGCCACAGGCTCTGGGCGACCGATTCCCAGCAGTTCGCGGCCACTGGGAAAAGTGGTTCGGATGGCTTCCGACGGCCATCAACGGTAGCTCACGATACCGAAACTACTTCGGTCTGGCGGGCACAAAAGCGGTCGTTCGGGTGTGGGCGGCCGACGCCATGGAACGTTCGACATGAACGACATGCCTCGGCACGCTTCGCCCGAGGCATGTCCGCTCGATGGCGAGGTTAGGCGTCACTGCGCATAGACTTCGTATGACACAAGTGCAGAGACTTCCGCAGCCCGGGAGCCACTATCGACTTTGTAGAGCGAGTACGCTTCTTCGAATGGGAGTGTGGTGATGTACGCGATCTTCTGCGCTGCGCGAAAGGTGGTCTTGCCCATCGGGCCGTCTCGCATCCGCATCTCGAAGCGAACCTCGTATCGAGACGCAGGAGGAAGTTCAATAGTCTTTTCGCTCATTGCTGGACCGACTTTCATCCATTCAACCCCTGCGACTGAGGGGTGTCGGTATTCAGTTCCGTTCACGAACACTGATAGTTGAACCTCGGCACCGGGGCGGTCTGGAAAGAGCTTGATCGGCTTAATTCGCATGAAGAACTGGCGCTCCTTCTTTGGCGCATTGGCCGCAGCCGCAGGTACTATCGTAGTTTGGAGAGTCACACCGTGGTGCGCCAGAACTAGTGTGCTGGCGGCAACCGCGATGCAAGCGAGCATAAGAAGGCGAGCCCACACTGGGTAGCTTCCAATAAAGCGAATGATGGATTCGAAGGTTTCCATAGGGCAGATGTTGTTCTGTGAACGCCCAACGCCTAAATTCGGCGGCCGCCGTAGGCGGTCCGCTGGAACGAAATGTTATGCGTCAGCCAACTAGGGCGTGCCCTTGATCGCTCGCGCCAGGTCCAACCGGTTGATCAGCCGCTGACGCTTCACGTGCAGCGGCGGGTTGTGCGGTCGCGGTGGCTCGCCCAGCAGCGTCCGCGAAGGGCCGGCCTGCGGCGCGCCAGACCGTCAGGCCGGCCTGCACAGTGGACTCGATGACCTTGCACCGATCCAGTTCCCGCATGCTCATGGTGTTAGTGTCGGGTCGGCCCATGATCGCGCTCCTGGCGTGGCGGCAAGGCAGCCAGCTTGACATGATCTGGGACGGGGTACGACATTTGAATTCATCCCAAGTACGACATTAGAAATCGACGAGGGTGTCAACCATGATGTGTCAAGAGGCGGACCAGGCTCTTCTGCTCGTTCACGTTGATGACCATGTACCCCCAATCACCTCTTGCGGGGCATTGATCGATTCTTTGATCTCGGCGATCTGCGCCAGCATCTGGCTCCTTACTATAGCCATGCCGGACGTCCCACGATCGATCCTGAACTGATGATTCGCATACCGCGTGGGCTGCTGCTTTGGCATTCCACTCAACGTCGCCACCCTACACGAAGGAGCATCAATCACCGCAATAGCATCAACTGAAGGTGAGGGACGGATTGGCGATGACGCCCAGGCAGTTGATCGAGTCGACGGCCCGCGTTATCACCAAAAACCCCTCTGCTGCGGGAGCATATTTGGATGTTTTACTATTTTTCTTCGGCTATCGAGGCGCGATACTTGCAAACAGTAACACTAGCTCTGCCGGTGCTGCTTCACTTGTGAGGTTGACCCCCTCCAGGTTTTTCCCGCGAGCATCTGTCCCACCCGACAGATGCTCTTTTTTCTTCCGTATCTTAGGAGCGGCAAGGGGCCTTCAAGCTGGATTAACAAGTATGTAAGCTGTCTCTGTCGGATTCAGCCCGTGGGATCGTCGTTGGGCTGTTTGAAACACCGAACGGTCTGCTTCGGTAGTTCCGATCTGGAATAATGCTTGCCATGAGTCGACCGAAGAAGCCAAGAAAGCCTTACCGTGCTGGTCGCACGATTGCGCGTGTCGCCATGCGCACGCGTCCGTGGCAATTGAATGCCGCCTTTGCGCCGCTGGAGTCGTTGCTGGATCGCATCGAGCGTGACGGTACGCTGGAACTGTCGGAAGCCGGGGTGCCAGTTTACACGGCGTCTGGGGACGGCAAGGCTTACAGTCTCGTGGCGGTCATTCAGGGTATGGCCGAAATGTTCGATATTGCCCGGCTGCGCGACCCCACCTGCCCACGTACCGAGTTGTTGCATCGGCTTGCCGAGTTGCTGGAACAAGACGGATTGCTGACGCCGGCAGATATTGCTGGTTGCCATCAGTGTTTAGCGGCACTGCGCGCCTATGCGGCAAGTCTGCCACATCAGGAGATGAGCGATATCGTCAGGACCGCGCAGATCAAGTTCAGATTGGACGCGCTGTTGGAGTTATCGGATGAGGAGGGGGGCTGATCTGGAGTGTTGCAGCGCACAGAAGACATGTACACACATGGATTTACATCTGGCCCGGCATAGTCTATAGTACATCCATGGTACATCCATCGATGAGGATCAACATGCACACCACCAAGGTTTTCAAGAATGGCAATTCGCAGGCCGTCCGTATTCCGGCTGACCTGGCCTACGAACGCATGGACGTCGATCTGGAAATTGAACGAGTGGGGGATGAACTGCGCATCCGGCCGGCACGCCGGCCTCTTGCCGGGGTGCTGAAGAAGTTCGCCAAGTTCGGGCCAGATTTCCTGGCCGAAGGGCGAGGCGAGCAAGAGCAAGCTGAGCGCGAGGCCCTGTAATGCCGCGCTTCATGCTCGACACGAACATGTGCATCTACCTGATGAAAAACCAGCCGGAACAGGTCGCAAAGCGGTTTGCGCAGTGCTACGTCGGTGACGTGGTGATGTCCGCGATCACGTACGCCGAGCTGGAGTACGGTGTCTCTGTGTCCGCAAGCCGCGCACGCGAACGTCGGAACCTCACCGCGCTGATCGAGGACATTCCGGTGGTGCCGTTCGATGCTGCAGCGGCGGAAGCCTATGGCCCCATCCGCGAAGCGACGCGCGAGCGTAGGAAGGATCACTTGGACAAGCTGATTGCTGCGCACGCCGTCGCTCTCGACATTGTGCTGGTCACCAACAACGAGCGGGACTTTGCCGGTTATCCCGGTGTCAAGGTTGAGAACTGGCTCCACGAATAGTCACGGAAAAGGATTCCATGATTGACGTACGGCGTCCTCTCTCCGCGTTCTTCCGAATGGGTTAGCCGGGACTCGGCTTGCTGTTGTGCGGCCTGCGCGGCCACTCGATTGGCATCGGCCACCGCCGCCGACTTTTCCGCCGCAACGCGTGCAACTGCCTCGGCGGCAACATGGGTGCATGCATCGACAAGCTCCGCTTCCAAGCAGGGGACCGCATCCAACCACAGTTCAGCCTGGGCCAGTAGCCTGCGCACATCGCCAACCTCCAGGCGGACCCGCTCGATCAGCTGGCTGAGAGGCGGTATCCCGGCGGACTGACCGCGGGCGCCTGGCCAGCCGCGCTGCGATTGTCCGACGCTTTCCCATCGGAAGGCGATGCGTAGACCGCCATTGACCACCCATGCGCCGCGTCGACGCCTCCCCCTCGTCCGGATTGTCACGGACGCGTCACATCCATCCAGTAACTTGCGGCTCATTTGCAGACGGATTTCCCTGTCCGCATGTCGAAGGCATCCCGCGATCTCGCAACGGAAAATGAAAGGCAGCTCGGCATCGGTCAGTGGGCTTGCGCTTGCGGGTTGCCTGAGTTGCCTGGGCCTTCCGGCGGCGACGGGTACGGCGTACGGGCAGGAAGCGGCGCTAGCCGCTGGCGAGCGTGCGCAGTTCTTCGATGTCGATATCCCCGCGCAGCCTCTGGTTGATGCCTTGACCCGGTTCGCGGTCATCTCGGGGCGTTCTGCCTTATTTCCCGCCTCGCTGGTGTCCGGCCGAATGTCGTCACAGGTGAGCGGCCGCTATACCGCCAAAGCTGCGTTGCATCGTCTTCTGGAGGGTACGGGATTGGATGTGGAGGAAATCAGCGGGGGGCGTGTCGCGGCTCTGGTCCTGAAACCCGTTGCCGCGGACGGCCCGGTGGCGGGTACCGGCGCCGACGCGAACGATCTGGGCGGATACGAAGCCCTAGTGCAGGCGCGCATCTGGGACGCCATCTGCGCATACCCTGAGACTTCGCTAGCAAGCTACCGTGCGCTCATACGCTTCAGGGTGGCGCCTGACGGTCGCGTCTACCATTTGCGATTGCTCGGATCTACCGGGGACCGTGCGCGTGATGTGGTGTTGATGCGCGCCTTGGCGCCCGTACGGATGGACCGGGCGCCGCCGCCGAAGATGTCGCAACCCGTCACCATGGCGATCTTGCCGGCACAGTCCGGCGGTCCCGCTTGTGTTGCCGCAGGGCATTGAGCCGATGACCGAAGACGTTCGCCCGGTCTTGCTGGACTTTCTGTCCCGGCGCTATGAAGATCTCAAGCGCCGGCTCGCCCGTGCATTGGGCAACGACGAGTTGGCCGGAGACGCACTGCACGATACGTGGTTGCAGTTGCGCCGCATGGACGACCCGAAAGCGGAGATCCTGAACCCGCGTGCGTTCCTGCTTCGCATGGCGGTCAATACCGCCATCAGCAGCTTGCGCAGCCAGCATCGCGCCGTGCCGCAAAGCGAAATCGAGGCGCTGCTGGAGGTGGCGGACCCGGCGCCGGGCCCCGAGCAGACGACAGCCGGCCGCGCGGAATTGCATGACCTGATGGCGATCATCGAGCGCATGCCGCAACGGCGGCAGGATATTCTGCTGCTGGTGCGCGTCGACGGCATGGCGCAAAAGGACGTGGCCAAGCGTCTGGGCGTCTCGCTGAGCACGGTCGAGCAGGAACTGAAACGGGCCCACCTGCACTGCGCGGCGCGTATGGCCGGCAGAAAATAGTTTGAGGTTTTGGATGCCGACAATTGTCTTGCCTATGGCAGGGCCCAGCCCGTGGTGCGATGGTAGCGCATGTGCACCGGTGCGGTTCAGTATGTGCGCGTGAAATGACATCATGAAGACATCCATTCAACCCAACGACGCTCCCAGCATCTCGCCGGACGTGCTGCACGAGGAAGCGGTGATCTGGCTGGGACGGCTCACGGACGGTGGCGTGACGCAGCCGGAGCTGCAGGCGTTCAAGCGCTGGCAGCAGACGAGCCCGGCGCACGCCGCGGCGTTCGAGGATGCCAAACACCAGTGGAAAGCCATGCGGCCGGCGTTGGTCGAAATGCTGCGCGCCAATCCGGCACGAAGCGCGCGGCACGCACGCCTGTCGCGCGCACCGCAGCTGGGGCGCCGGGCTTTCCTGGGCGCGGGCGTTGGCGTGGCCGCCGCTGCGGGCGTCGCGATCCTCCATCCGCCGTTGGGACTCTGGCCGCCGCTGGCCGAATGGGGAGCGGATTATCGAACCGGCACCGGAGAGCAGCGCATCGTGGCGCTGTCCGACAGCGTGACGGTCACGTTGAATACCCAGACCAGCATTCGCCGCCAGGCGGTCGACGGCGGTGTCGTGGGGATGCATATCCTGGCGGGCGAAGCCGCGGTCGACCTGGGTAGCGGCAGCGGGCCGTTCGCCGTCGCCGCCGGCGTCGGAACCAGTCTGGTCGAATCAGGACGGTTTGAAGCGCGCTACCTGGGCGACAAGGTGTGCGTCACGTGCATCGATGGCGCGGTTCGGATCATGCACCCTTCGGGCTCCCGACGGTTGCAAGCCCGCCAGCAGACGGTCTATGACGACAGCGGCATCAGCAACGTCGCCGCCGTCGAGACCGGCAGCGTTTCCGCCTGGCGCAAAGGCGAACTGGTGTTCAACCAGACCCCGCTCGCGCAGGTGATCGACGAGATCAACCGCTATCGCCCAGGGCGTGTCGTGTTGATGTCGGCTTCAGGGCGCGATCGTGGGGTGGTGGGGCGCTTTCGCATCGCCGTCCTCGACGAAGCGCTGCTGCAGATCCAGTTGGCCTTTGGCCTCGACGCCCGCCGGCTGCCGGGCGGCCTGCTCGTTCTGAGCTAAAGGCGCTTCCCCAAACACGAAGGCGTTGCCTGATATGACGGGCGCATGACACGCGATGTGTCATGTGCCGCTTTTCATCGTCCGTACATCTTCGCCACGTACGACGATGCGTGAGGCATTGGAGCGCACTACAAAATTTCCTAAGGTTTTTCGCGTTGGCCGGCGTCTATCAGCAACGGGTCTTTCGTCGTCAGTGCTTCGCGCTGTCGAACAGGAGATGCGTTCGGGCGTGGCTGCCTGACACGGGGCGGGCAGCCGTAGTGGAATCGACTCAACTATCGGGCGGGACTTCAGATGAGCAGACGCGGGCAAACGGGTGCAACAGGCAATTCACGCCATCCGTCACAAGGAAGACGGGTGTTGCGCACGGCTCCGATGGCTCGGGCCATCACGGCGGCACTGGCGGCCGGCGGCGTGTTCGGCTCGGCGCATGCGCAGCAGGCCTTCAGTCCCGCCTGGTTTACGGCGAAGGGGGCGGCCCAGAACAGCGCAGCGGTCACGGGAAGACTGCCCAACGGCATGCCGGTCTCGACCTTGACGAGCCCTTCCGAGCAGCAGCGCCTGGCCAACGCGCAGTTGCAACGCTCGGTCGCCAACCTCGGCGCTGCAGCGCAGGCGATCGCCGCACAGCAGTCGCTGCAGGCGGCGGCCCGACAGGCGGCACGGAACGATCCTGCTTTGCCCGACGGTTTGACCGATGGCGGGCTCAAGGTCGATACGAACAGCCTGACCCAGGGCTGGCTCAACGCCAATGCGCCGGAACAGACCGTGGCGGACGGCAGGACGACGGTGGCGATCACGCAGACGGCGGATCGCGCCGTCCTGAACTGGGAGACCTTCAACGTCGGCAAGCAGACCACGGTGGCATTCGCGCAGCAGAAAGACTGGGCAGTGCTGAATCGCGTGAACGACCCGCAGGCACGCCCGAGCCAGATCCAGGGGCAGGTCAAGGGCGACGGTACGGTGATGATCGTCAACCGCAACGGCATCCTGTTCTCGGGCAGTGCGCAAGTCGACACGCGCAATCTGGTGGCGGCAGCGGCGAAGATCAGTGACGAGCAGTTCCGGTCCCGCGGCATCCACAGCGCGAAGGTCGGCAACGGCCTGGCGCCCGTCTTTACCGATGCCGCGGGCGCGGTGACGGTCGCCGCCGGCGCGCAGATCACGACTGCCACGCCCGCTTCGGTGACCCAGGGCGGCGGCTACGTTCTGATGGTTGGGCATGAGGTGAGCAACGCCGGCGCGATCACCACGCATCGCGGCCAGGTTCAGCTCGCCGCAGGCGACTTCTTCATCGTGCGGCCCGGCCAGAGCACGGTGACAAATCAAGGGTCCACCACACGTGGCAACGAGGTGTCACCGCAGTTCATTGCCGGCAGTACGGCGGGGCGTGTCATCAACACCGGTCTGCTGAGCGCACCGGAAGGCGACATCACGCTGGCCGGACGCAAGGTGGTGCAGGATGGTGTCGCGCTGAGCACGACCACCGTCGACACGCGCGGCACCATTCACCTGTTGAATTCGGCCAGTGACACGCTTGGCAGCGTCACTGTGACGTCCAATGCGCTGAACGCGGTGTTGCTCGATGACAAGAGCGGTCGCACAGCGCTGGACACCCAGCGCGATGCGTTGATTGTCCCGCAGCTTCGTGAAACATTGGGGATATTCGACAATCTGTCGCAGTTGGACGACCGTCGGGATTTGTCGCGCATCGAGGTCGTTTCGGGCGGCAACGTACTGTTCGCCGGTGGCTCGAATACGCTGGCCACGGGCGGCCAGATTGTCGTCAGCGCCGGCAATGCGGGCCGCACCACCGTGGCCGACGGCGCACGGCTGGATGTGTCGGGCGCGGTCGCCGTACAGGTCGCGATGGCCACCAACAACGTGCAGGTCAACGTTCAGGGCAATGAGCAGCGCGACGCGCCGATCAATCGCGACAGCACCATGCTCAACAACGCCAACGTGTGGATTGACCGGCGTCGGCTGATACGCGTGGCCGCCGGCACGGGAGGCTACGACAAGGAGCGCTGGTATACGCCGGGCGGCCTGCTTGAGGTCGGCGGCTACCTTGGCCTGCAGGGGCACGGCATTGGCGAATGGGCCGCGCAGGGCGGCAGTGTCACCTTCTCCGGCGGGGAACTGGTTGCGCTGAAGGGGTCGAACATCAATCTCTCTGGCGGCACGCTCGACGTGCAGACCGGCATGATCCGGCAGAGCTGGCTCAAGGGGACGGACGGACGACTCTACGAGGTGTCAAATGCACCGGCCGATGTTGCGTTCACCGGCATGTACAAGGGCTTTGAGGATACGCACTCACGGTGGGGCGCGAAGGCCACGAGCTACTTCTACAATCCGCTGATCGGCCCGGCACATCGGCTGGAGAACGGCTATACGGTGGGCCGCGACGCCGGCCGGCTGGTGGTGGCAACCGGAGCCGCGGTGCTCGAAGGCGACATCACCGCGACAGCATTCCAGGGGGCGCGCCAGGTGACGCGCGGCGATGCCAGGCTGGACGGCTACGCGCAGTCGCACAACGCAGCGGCGCAGGCGGCGCAACTGGTCCTCGGCAGCTATATCAGCGGCTACAACAGCGACGCGACGGTGGGGCCGGTGGGCGTCTTCCACAACCTCGCGCCCACGTTCAACCGTATCGTGTTCGACCGCTCGCAGCCCGACGTCGGGGGCGGGCTGACGCCCGACGACGCACTGCCCCAGGTGCGCAAGGACACGCTGTTCATCGACAGCGAGCGTCTGAACGGATTCGGCCTCGGTGCGGTGGTGGCGCTGGCCAACCGGCAGGTGACGGTCGGGAGTGCGCTTTCGGTCGAGGCGGGCGGCAGCATCGCGCTCCATGCACCGCAGGTTTCGGTCAACGCCGATCTTGCGGCCCGTGGCGGGTCCATCGTGTTGGGCAACGTACTGAACCGCATGACATTCAACGGTGCTGTGGAAGCCCCGCTTCCCACACCGGCGAACTCGCCGGTCAACGTGGCGGTGGCCAACGGCGTGACGCTCGATGCCCGTGGCCTGTGGAGCAATCTTCAGCTCGACCCCGGCAGCGCCAGCGGCCTGCCGTATCTCGACGGCGGCAAGGTGTCGATCCAGAGTTCCGGCGACGTGACACTGGCATCCGAGGCCCGGATCGACGTGTCCTCGGGCGCCGCCATCCTGGCCAACGGCAAGACGCGCGGCGGCCGCGGCGGCGATGTCACCCTGGCGTCAGACATGCAGGGCGGCGGGCCGGCGTTGCGTGGCCTGCTCACGATTGACGGCGATATTCGCGGCTACGGGGTCAACGGCGGTGGCACGCTCAAGGTGTCGTCGGGTACCGGGATCGTGGTCGGCGGCCAGGTGCTCGGCACCGGCAACGTGCTGGAGGCGGGCAAGGTGGCGCCCATCGACCTGATCCTGTTGCAGGACTACCAGATCCGGGCAGGCGATATCCTGCCGGTGGATTACACGTATCAGCGTACGCGTGCGATGCCGGGAGAAGCGGTGGGCACGGAGCCGGTCATCAGCGGTGCCTACGCGGTCACGCTTGGGGCGGACTGGCAGCTTCCCGACGTTCCCAATAGCGCCCCGGCGACCTTCTATGTCGTATCCGCGACGGTCAACGGGAAAGACCGCGTGTTTCGCGGCCACAGGGCAGGTGACGGACCCGCTGTCATTATCCCGGCGGGATCGATCATCCAGCGGCTCACAACGTACAACGCTTTCCCGTCGGACTACATCGTGCCGGCGAGCGTGTTTCCGAACGGCTTTCTCATCTATCCGGAAACCGTCACGGTGACGGCCGGCAAGTCGGCACCGGCCGACGTCACGATTGCCAGCGGCACCCGGGTTGCCGCAGGATCGGTATTCAACCAGGCGGTGACCGCCAAGCCCAGCGTTTCGCTCGACGCCGGCGTCTTCCAGTCGGGGTTCTCCCGCTACCAGGTCGACGGGCACCTCGGCGTGATCGTGGCCGACGATGCCAGGCTCGATGTCCGGATGCCGGTCTATCGCTTTTCGGATGCCGCGCAAGCGGTGCCAACCGGCGGCAGCAGCGCGGGCGCGCTGGAACTCTGGACGCCGCCGATATGGCGCGAGAATCCGGCGCAAGGGGTGCTCACGCAGCGTGGCGGCGCCAGTCTCGTGCTGCAATCGACCGTCGGATCAGGCAGGTCTTCCCTCCCCAGCGGGGCGATCGACATCCGCACCGGTGCAGCGATCACCGTCGATCCCGGTCAGTCGATCACGCTGACGGCCAGCGATATCACGGTCGATGGCAAGCTCAGCGCCCCGGGCGGTGCCATTGCGATTGGCGGCGGCAGTGCCATCGTGGAGAAGGCCGGGATGATCTGGATCGGCGATCATGCCGAACTCGATGTCGCGGCACGCGCCGCCGTTGCGCAGGACGCCGCAGGACGGCGCTATGGACGCGTCGCCGACGGCGGCACGATCAGCATTGGCGGTGCGCTGGACTGGGAAGAGAAGGGCGACGGCAATGCGGCCAATGCATTCGTCGTCGTTCGCGCCGGTGCGCGTCTCGACGCGTCGGGCACGCAAGCGGAGCTGGATCTCGGGGGCAACAGCGCATCCGCGGCGCCAGTGACGGTGGCGAGCCCCGGCGGCTCGATCATCCTGAAGTCCAGTCACGGCTTGTATCTGGACGGCACGTTGCGCGCGGTGGCCGGTGGGGCAGGCGCCGCAGGCGGGACATTGGCGCTTGCACTGGCATCGGATTTCTATCCGAGGCTGACCACCAAAGGGGATGTCTTGCGGCATCGCGAGTGGGTGCTGGCACAAGTGCAGGGCGACAGCGCTGCCATGGCAGTGGCGAATCCGACGCAGGCGAAGCAGGTCCTGCATACCGGCACGGCGAGGCTCGGCGTCGACCGCCTCGAGGCGGGCGGATTCGACAATCTCTCCCTGCTGGTCGACGGGCCGCTGAGCTTCGATGGCAACGTCGCGCTTCACATGAACCAGAGCTTGCGCATGTACACGGGAACCTACGCGCACGGCGAGAACGCGGTGCCCGGTGCGACGGCGTCCCTGTCCGCGCCCTACGTGCGACTGGCCGGCGCGACGCGCCGCGTCACCATGGACGGCATGACAATGCCGTCGGCCCACTGGTTCAACAGCCCGTCGCGACAACCCGGCGACGGGACGTTCTCGGTGCTGGCCGACCTGATCGACATCCGTGACGAGGTGGGCTTCGGCACGTTCAACGAGGTCAACCAGGTCATCGCGCGCGACACGGTGGACCGGCGCGGTTTCGCGTCCGTTGAACTCACCAGTCGCGGCGACATACGCTTGCTTCACGGTGGCTTGACGACGCCGGGCAACATACTGTTGACCGCCGCGCAGCTCTATCCGGGAACCGGGGACGGCGGAAAGATCACAGCCGGCTTTACGCGACTCGATCCGTATACCGGCATCGGTGGGGAGTATGCCGTCGGCAGCGTGCTGGCGGTGCGCCGTTATGGCGAGGGTGACGTCCCCTTGCCGAATTCGGTATTCGGCAGCATCGCGCTGGGCGCGGAGACCGTTGAACAGGGCGGCATCGTACGCGCCCCGCTGGGGTTGGTGTTCCTGGGGGCAAATAGTCATCCGGTGAGGACGGACCGCGTGATTCTGCTTCCGGGCAGCATTACGTCGGTGAGTGCCGCAGGGTTGACGATGCCTTACGGTGGCACGGCCGACGGCCTGAACTATCTCTACGCGGGCCAGGCCGTCAAGCTGACCGGCGTGGGTAACATCGCGCAACAAGGCATCCAGCTCAACGGCAGCCATGTCGACGCGCAAGCCGGCGCGATTCTCGATCTGTCGGGCGGCGGCACGCTGACCGGCGCGGGATTTGTCGCCGGACGTGGCGGCTCGGTCAATATCCTGACAACCCCCCTGTTCAATGCCAACCCCGCGAACACTTACAGCAACGCCGGCAACACGGTCTACGCGATCGTCCCGGGCAGCTCGGCGCGCTATGCGCCCGTGGCAGCCGAAGCGGGATTCGGCATGCCGGGTGTCGGGCAGCAGATCACCGTGCCGGAAGGGGTGCCCGGTTTGCCGGCCGGCACTTATACACTGATGCCCTCGACCTATGCGCTGTTGCCCGGTGCGTTCCGGGTGGAAATCGGCGCGGCGGCGCGCATCGGAAGCGCGAACGTGGTCGGCACCGGCGACGGCTCCTACATCACGGCTGGCTACCGCAGCGTTGCCAACACGTCGATTCGCGATGCACTGCCGCGGCAGGTCATCGTCACGCCGGCGGAGAAGGTGAGCATCCATTCGGGCTACGACCCGACCGGCTACAACGCTTTCGTGCTGGCGGACGCAGCGCGGCTCGGCTTTTTGCGCGGCATGTTGACCACGGACGCGAAAACGCTCGACATCGTTCTGACCAAACCGACGGACCAGGACCCGGTACGCACCAGTCTGACCTTCGACGGCGAACTGCGCCAGAGCGCGCAAGCCGGGAGCGGAAGTTTCGACGGCACGGTCAACGTCCACAACCTCGGCGAAGTCCTGGCGTCCGGGCAGCGCGCCGCCGACGGATTGGCGGGGGCATCGGTCCATGACAACGAACTGAGCAAGCTGGGGGCGGCGCGTCTGGTGCTCAATGGCAGCATCGCCACGAACTACGGGCAGCGGGGCCGCATTGCAGGAATTGCCGGCGATTATGGCAGCCGTCTGATCATACGCAGCGGTGTGAATCTGTCGGCGGCTGACATCGTGCTGGCGAGCCCGCCTTCCTACTACGGCGGATCGATGCTCATCGAGGAGGGCGCATCCATCAGCACGCTCGGCCGGCGTGGCGCAAGCTTCGATTCGCGTGCCGGCTACGTATTCACGGGCAATGGCGTGATCGCCTTGTCCAACGGGTGGATCAACCTGCTGCTGGCACCGCCGGGATTGGACGATTTCGCGCCGGTGCCGATCGACATCGGCAGTTGCGTGAGCGCGGGCTGCAACGGCACGACGCGCCTGTTGTCCGAGGGCACGCTGGCGGTCGCCACCGGAGGGACGCTGACACTGTCACCTAACGTTTCCTATGGCACGCGCAACCTCTCGCTGGCACTGGCCGCGATCAATCTGGGCGAGGATGCCGGCATTGCGGCCGCCGGCGCTGCCGGACGCTTGCCGAGCGGCCTGGTGCTCAATCAGGGCAAGCTCAACCAACTCCTGTCCGGCAACACCGCCGACGGCGCCCCCGCACTGGAAACATTGACCCTCAATGCCCGGGATGCGGTCAACATCTACGGCACGACCAGCCTCGATGCCTCCAGCCTCAATCGGCTGGTGCTCGGCACCCCTGCCATCTATGGCTATGGCACGGCGGGTGATGTGGCATCGATTCGCGCGGGGGAGTTCATCTGGACGGGCTCGGACGCCGTGCCGGGTGCCGTCATGGCGGGCGCTTTGGGCGACGGCAGGCTCGACATCGGTGCCCGATCCATCGTGCTGGGGCAGGGGCCCTATGCGCAGGCCAGCGGCACGACGACAGATGCGCGCCTCGCGCTGGGATTTGCCGACGTCAGGCTGGCGGCCGCAGACGGCGTCACGTCCAACGGCAAAGGTGCCTTGTCGGTCTACCATCGACAGGGCGTGTACGCACCGGGTGAAGGCTACGCCTACGACGGCGGCAACCTTGATATCGTCGCGTCGCGCCTGACGGGGCAGGCCGGCTCGAAGACACGGATCGTGGCCGGCGGCGACATTGTGGTCGCCGCGCCGGAAGGCGCGCGTACGACGGCCGCCGCCGATGCACTGGGTGCAACGCTGGAGCTCAAGGGGCGGAACATCCGGGTGGACGGCACCGTTGTGCTGCCTTCAGGGCGCCTGGTCCTGAAGGCGGCCAACGATCTCGCGCTGGGTGCGGTTTCGCGCATCGATCTGGCCGGCCGCGAAATCGCCATGTTCGATGTCCGGAAATACAGCTGGGGCGGCGACCTCGTTCTCTCCAGCGCGACGGGCAACATCACGCAGGCCGCAGGCAGTGTCATCGACGTTTCCGCCCGCGACAATCGCGGCGGCACGGTCGAAGCGACTGCGCTGGGCGCCGGTGCTGGCCATGTCGATCTGGCCGGCGCGATCCGAGGGCAGAGCAGCGGCAGCTACGACGCGGGCGGCACATTCGTGCCTTATGACGGGGCGGAACTGACCGTGCGGGCGCAGACCCTGGGCGATTTCGCCAGCCTGAATCGTCGCCTGAACGATGGCGGCGTGTTCGGCGCGCGCCGCTTCCAGATCCGGCAGGGCGACCTGACGGCGGGCGATGGCGTAAAGGCCCGCGAAGTGTCGATTGTCGTGGACGGTGGCAACCTGACGGTGAACGGCCATATCGACGCCGCCGGCGCACAGGTCGGCACGATCCGTCTGGCAGCGAAGGGGGATTTGACCATCAACGGTACGCTCGATGCCCACGGCTCGGGATTGCGGGTGGATAGCTACGGCAAGATCATCGACAGCCCGAATCGCGCCATCGTCGACCTGACAGCGCAGCAGGGCACGCTGACGCTGGGCGCGAACGCCCGTATCGATCTGCGTGCCGGCACCGAGGCGACGCAAGGCAATGACGGCGTTGCGCGCGGCACGCTGTCGCTCAACGCTGCGCGCCGGGGCGGCACGGGTGTCGCGGCCGACGGTTCCGTCGATGTCTCGGGCAACGGCGCCAACGATGTTGCGGTGGCGGTCCTTGGCACCCCCGCCATTGCCGGCGCAAAAACCATCGCGGTGAACGCCTTCCGTACCTATGACAACGCGCCGCTGGCCGACCAGCCCGATGTGTCGGGATACCGGCCGCAACTCATCACGCAGGCGTACTTCGACGGTACCTACATCAATGGTACCTATCGCCCGGGCATCGATGCGGACAACCAGGCCTTCATGAATGCCGCGCTGAGCAATGGCGCGCTTGGCAGCCGGCTCGCGGGCCTGGGCGGTTACCACCTGCGGCCCGGTGTGGAGATTGTCAGCAATCGCCTGACGAATCCGCACGGCGACCTCACGATCGTGGGCGATCTGGACTTGTCCGGTTACCGTTACGGCCCCGACGCCAACCGCGGCGATCCGACCCGGCGCGGTTACGGCGAACCGGGTGCACTGGTGATCCGCGCGGGCAGCAATCTCAACATCTACGGCAGCGTCAACGATGGCTTTGCGCCGCCGGCGGGCACCCCCGACGACAAGGGATGGGTGTTGACCGAGGAGCGTTATACCTTGGGTGGGAATTATCGGTTCGGTGGCGACGTGGTCATACCGATCGACGGCGTGTCGCTCGATATCGGCACGCGCTTTCCGGCCGGTTCCACCCTGAACTACAACGTCCCCGTGGGCGCGATGACGCTGCCGCCGGGCACGGTGCTGCCCGTGGACGCGATTCTTGCCGGCGCATTGAACCTGGCCGCAGGTACGGTGGTGGCGGCGAACATCTACAACGCCGATGGGTCCATCGCCTATGCGGCCGGTACGGTATTGTCGGCGACGGTAACGCTCACGCCTGACATGCGGCTCGGGGCAGGAACCGCACTGCGTCTGCCTGCCAACGTCGCAGCGTTGACGTGGCCCAAGGGGGTTGCGCTGCCGGTGGAAATGACAACCACCCGCCAGATCGATCTGGCGCGGGGATCGCTGATTCCTTCCATGTCATGGGTGGAATTGCCGGGCGACGCGCGTGTTGATCTACGTCCCACAGTCGACGACAGGCAGGGGCGCAACTGGGCCGTCGCTCCAATGTTGGGCGCGGGCGCCACGTCATGGGATTTGCAGATGGTGGCCGGCGCCGATCTCGGCTCCGCCGATCGCCGCGCCTTGAATCCGGCCTCAAACGGTGCCATACGCCTGGGTGACACCCACTACGTCATGGGCGCCACGGTCAAGAGCGGAGATGTCTGGAAGTGGACTGCGGACAACTGGTTCTTCTACGAGGCAGACTCGACGGTATCCGAAGCCGATCTGGGCTGGTGCGAGGTGGAACCCAGCATGTGCTACAAGGCGTCTAGTGGTCCGCCCATCATCACCTCCCGCGACCCGGCCATGCGTGCCTTCAGTGTGGTGCGGACCGGCACCGGCGACCTGGAGATGATTGCCGCCGGCGACATCCGCATGCATTCGCTCTACGGTGTCTATACCGCCGGGTCGGCAACGGCCGTCGATGCCGCCTACACCGCCGCACGTGGCAGGCAGGCCGATGGCACGGTGATCGGCCTGCAGCCCGAACAACTCGACTATGACAGCAGCCTCGCAACGTACCGGGCCTGGTATCCGACGCAAGGCGGCAACGTGCGGATTGCCGCCGGCGGGAACCTGACCGGCGATCTCTCCGGCGCCTCGTCGACAAGCTTGATGACGGGCAACTGGCTCTGGCGGCAGGGCTCGGGCACGGCGCGGATCGACACCGCCATCCCGGTGGCCTGGTGGATCAACTTCGGCACCTACATTGCGGATCCCGTGCGCGCATCGAACACCATCACGGCGCCCCGGTTGACAGGCTTCACCGGGATCGGCGCACTGGGCGGCGGCGACGTCAGCATCCGTGTCGGCGGCGAGGCGGGCGTGACCGATTGGCACGGGCTCCAGAGTACGGCGCCGATGGCCTACGACCGAAGCACAGGCCTGATGGTCGCGGTGGGCAGTACAGGGCGGGTCGGTGCCGACGGCGCGCTCACGCTGACCGGGGGCGGCGATATCGACATGCGCATTGCCGGCGCGCTCAACGCGAGCCGGGATATCACCGTGGGCGTGGAAAAACTCGCATTGACCGGCGCAGTCGCGAATCTGCGCGGTGCCACGCAGGTCAGCGCAGGGTCCATAGGCAGCGTGGGCCTGGAATACAGCGCGCGCAGCAACGGACTCCCCGACCTGACGGACCCGCGCGGCATCGATCCGTTCACGGCGACGACTGGCACGCCCAAGGGTGCCATCAGTCTCATCCCGGGAGACTCGGCAATCTATCTGCGCTCGCTGGGCGATCTGGTCTTGGGTGCCGCGGCCGATCCGGGGCGCACCACCATGCCGAATAGTGCCGCCTTTGCCGTGAACGGCACCCCTTACCAAGGCGGCGGGAACGGA
Organism: Cupriavidus sp. 96C5-1; assembly: GCF_057798855.1. NCBI lineage: Bacteria > Pseudomonadati > Pseudomonadota > Betaproteobacteria > Burkholderiales > Burkholderiaceae > Cupriavidus > Cupriavidus sp. 96C5-1. The sequence goes on from NZ_JBYOJU010000008.1 coordinate 26,501, forward strand.
TGGTTCTCGCTCTGGACCGCTCACACGGCGCTCAACCTGGTGTCTGCCGGCGGCAACATGACACCGACCGTGGAAACCCGGGGCGTTGCTGACGGCCTGATTCGTATCGCGTCTCCGGACGGATGGATTGTCTATCCTTCGATCTTCCGGGCCGCGGCCCTGACGGGGAGTCTGTACTACGGCTACGCGGCGCTGCCCCCGCAATCGAGAATTATCGACAGGCTCTCCACTGGCGTGACCCTCGCGCCCTCCGCCACAGGGGTGCTGGAGATGCTTGCGGGCGGGTCGATCTACGCAGGCCAGTACTCGATCAACATGTCGGGGGCGGGGATCGCCTTGCCATCGCCGTTCAATCCCGCTTTCGTGGGGATGGACCTCGGCACCGGTGACATGCGCGTTTCGAACCTGTCTGGCGGAGGATTGAACAACATCGGCCCGACGCTTTTTGCCTTCGGCCCCAATTCCGCCGAGCGGGTGCTTGCTCGCGCAGTCGATGCGCCACCGATCCGCTTCTACGCTGCCGGCGGCGACATCGTTGGCCTGAAGACCGGCGAGACGGCGGCGTTGCCCAACAGCGCGGCGACCTGGTACAACGCCGCGGCGCCGGTCCGTATCAAGGCCGCGCGGGATATCGTCAATACCGGCGACGCGCCGGGCCACACGACCCAGGGGGATGTGGATCTCGGTGGCGTTGCGATGCGCGGCAACCTCATCGTCCACACCAACGCCAACGACGTCTCGGTCGTTTCTGCCGGCCGCGACATCCTCTATGCCAATTTCGAGGTTGCAGGCCCCGGCACGCTCGAAGTCTCCGCCGGCCGCAACCTGCTGCAGGAAGACCGTGGCGGCATCACGTCCATCGGGCCGATCGTGCCTGGCGACACTCGGCCCGGCGCCGCCATCGCCTTGATGGCGGGCGCCGGCGCCGCAGGCCTGGACATGTCGGCGATCCGCGCGCGCTACCTCGATCCGGCGAATCGCGCCGACGCCGGGCGGCCCTTGGTAGACCAGCCGGGTCGCGCCGTCAAGACCTACGAAGCGGAACTGGCCGCGTGGCTGAAGGCACGCTACGGATTCGTCGGCGGCACCCCCGAAGCGCTGGCGTATTTCGACGGACTGGCGCCAGAGCAGCAACGGGTCTTCTTGCGCGAGGTGTACTACGCGGAGCTGCGCGAAGGTGGCCGCGAGTACAACAACCCGGCAAGCAGCCGGGTGGGCTCATACCTGCGCGGCCGCGAGATGATCGCGACGCTGTTCCCCGACACGGATGCCAACGGCCGCGAGACCGCGCGCATTGGCGACATCACGATGTTCGGTGGATCGGGGGTGCGCACCAATTTCGGCGGCAACATCGACATGCTGGCCCCGGGCGGCAAGATCGTCGTCGGCGTGCAGGGCCAGGTGCCGCCGAGCACGTCCGGCGTGATGACGCAGGGGAGGGGCGACATCCGTCTGTTCAGCGAAGGCAGCCTGCTGCTGGGACTGTCCCGCATCATGACGACCTTCGGCGGCAGCATCCTCGCCTGGTCGGAACGGGGCGACATCAACGCGGGGCGCGGCTCGAAGACCACGGTACTGTTCACGCCGCCGAAGCTGGCCTACGACGACGTGGGCAACGTTGCGATTTCCCCGCAGGCTCCGAGTTCAGGCGCGGGTATCGCAACGCTGGCGCCGCTCGCCGAAGTCCCCGCCGGCGACGTGGACCTGATCGCGCCGTTGGGCACCATCGATGCGGGCGAGGCCGGCATCCGTGTGTCGGGTAACGTGAATCTCGCTGCGCTTCAGGTCGTCAATGCGGCCAATATCCAGGTCAAGGGCGAGTCGGCGGGCATCCCGACCGTAGCCGCAGTGAATGTTGGGGCGTTGACCAATGCGAGCGCCGCATCGTCGCAAGCCGCAAACGCGGCACAAGACGCCGTGCAACGGGAGCGCTCGGCGGCGCGCCAGGCCTTGCCGTCGATCTTCACGGTACGGATGCTCGATGCGGGCAACGAGGCGCAGGCGCCTGCCGAAGGTGGCGGAGTCAATGTGCCGGCACGCCCCGGCTTGCAGTCGGATGCCCCGTCCTACGATCCGAAGAACAGGGTGCAATACGTTGGGCATGGACGCAACTTCAATCCCGACGTGCTCTCGCGCCTGACCGACGATGAACGCCGGCGTCTGCAGCAAGACCGATGATGGACGGAGCTAGCCGTGTTGTCCTGCGCGAGGTGCTGGTCGAGAACTACGATCGCCTGCGCCGTCGTCTGATTCGGCATCTTGGCTGTCCCGATCTGGCCGGCGAGTGCCTGCATGATGCCTGGTTGCGTTTGGGAGACATGCGTGCCGTGGCCACGCTCCTGAGCCCGGAAGCCTACGTGTACCGCGTGGCGTGCAACCTGGCTACGGACCGGTTCCGCCAGCGGCGGCCATGGTCCTTCGTCAGCGATGCCGCGACGGAACTCGAACAGTTGACGGACCCGTCGCCGGGACTCGACGTCATGATCGAACTGCGCGCCAACCTGGAAGCCCTCGATGGCGTACTGGAGAGCCTGCCGCATCGCCATCGTGGCGTGCTGATGAACCTGCGGGTGGAGGGATTGAGCCGCCAGGAAGTCGCGGAGCGCCACCGCATTTCGCTCCGCAGCGTCGATACGGTGCTGCGTCAGGCCTTGGACTACTGCGGCGTGCATATGGGACATCCGGTCAGAGGCGGCGTCAGTTCACCCCGTCGCGCCTTGCCGAAGATGCGACGATCCTCAAATGCGCGCACAGCACTGTCAGCAGGAAGCGCTGCACGCCATGCGGATGCACCGGCGATGCCTGGCCACCTGCATGAATTCAGTACTCATGATTGATTTCTCGAAGAGTCTGACTGCCTGTCTTGGTGTCGGTCCAAGACGTGCCGCCGCAATGCCGGACATTCTGATTTGGCCCTTACAAATCGTTGTCTAGGCGGTCTTGAAAGGTCGTAGCGCCAGCTAAATTCAAATGTCGGTGCGAGCGTGCTTTTTGTGCGGGGTTGACGTCTTTCTGGGGTTGGCCGTGGGGCGGTGGTGCTGGGCGGAGACGGCCGAGGCTAACGCAGGGTGGGGCGGCTCAGCCACCGTCGGCAAAGCTAAAATGTCCGCGTGCTTTCGGTTGACCGCAGTGCCGCGCGGGTGAGCAGGGGCTGTAGCTCGGAAGCGCTCATCAAGGTGTCTCGAATCGGCCAGGAAGTTCAGGGGCGCTTTTCGCCGGTCGGAGGCTACCGCTCGGGTAACGGCCAAGGTCGGGCCAGAATGAGTCATCAACGCGTACTGTCCCATGGACGTACAAACGGCCACTCCGACCAACAATCGCTCATTCGATCAGCCCATTGTCGAGACGATGCATCGTCGTTATTTAGCCGGAGTAAAGTCGCCTCGCTTTGCAGCTACCTCGGCGCGAATGATGCAGCCATGAGCATGATCGTTGATAAGGCCCATGGCCTGCATGAAAGCGAATATTGTCGTGGGTCCGACGAATTTCCAACCTCGCCGTTTCAGTTCCCGGGACAGTGCGATTGAGGCGGGAGACGTCGACGCACTCTGTGGCATCCCCACTTGATCGGGCATGGGCTCGTACCGCCAGAAGAAGCTGGCAAGAGAACCTGCCTCGGTCTGAAGCTCGATGGCCTTGCGAGCATTGTTGATCACAGCCTCTATCTTGCCTCTGTGCCTGACAATTCCCGGGTTACCCAGGAGTCGTTCGACGTCGCTCTGGTCATAGCCGGCGACAATGTGAAAGTCGAAGCCAGCAAAGGCCTTGCGGAAGTTGTCCCGCTTGGCGAGGATTGTTCGCCAGCTTAATCCCGACTGGAAACCTTCGAGGCTGATCTTTTCGAACAGCCGAATGTCGTCCGTCACAGGGTAACCCCACTCCTTGTCGTGATAGTCGAGAAACTCGGGAGCGGAGCCGGCCCAACCACACCGTGGGCGCCCATCGGGTGCCATATAGAGATGCATGCGGTCATCCTCCTCGTTTCGTTAATTGGCCAGAAACGCCAGCTCAGGGGAGGTGATGTTAGGGGCAATGTCGATGATCTCGGCCTTGACGATGTCGTAGACGACAAACGGATCTCCGTCGACGCGGGATTGCAGCGCCTCGGCCGACGAGTCGGCGGCCAGAACGGCGCCGCCTTGCCCCGAGCGAATGCTACCGACGAGGAGAAAGACCCCATCATCGACGCCCCTCTGGATCCATTCGCGATGCGCGGCCATGTGCTCGGGCGCCTTGGCCTTGTTGGTAGAGAAGCGAAGCAGAACAACATACATGCGGGTTCTCCTTGTGAAGCCCTTGGCAAGGGGAAGTGGATGTGCTGGGATATGCCTGATCGTCATTGATCGCCAATCGGCGCGGCGCTTGCGTCACGAAACTGAAGGGCGAGCCAAGCGTCAAGCCGGTTCACTTCTCGCTGTACGTAATCGCGCTCACCAAAAGCATTCGATAAGGTGGCGACGCCCTGGCTGAACATCAGGACATGCAATGCGAGGTCGTCCGCCTCTGCCGGGCGGCCAAGCGCTTCGAATTGCTCACGCAGCCAAGTGCGGAAAACCTCAAAAATGCCGACTGCTTGAGCGCGCGCAGGATGATCCAGCTTGGCCAGCTCGTTGGTCAGAGTTCCAACCGGGCATCCGTAGTTCTCGATGTCTTCGCGATTGGTGACCACGATCTGTACAAATCGGCGAATCCGCTCCAGCGGTGTAGCCGCGCTTTCGTGCCAGCAGGCCAGCATCTTGCGCGTGTTCTTGAGGCGCGCCTGAATGACTGCCTCAAGAATTTCGTCCTTCGTTCTGAAGTGGTAATAAAAATTACCTCGGGAGATCCCAACCGCTTCGGCGATCGAGGCGAACGAAGTCGACTCGTAGCCCCGTTCGTAGAACAGTCGATTCGCGGTATCTATGATCTGTTCGCGCGTACCCATAAGTTCCTGTTTCCTCCAACGGAATTAGGGCAATTGTCCTATTCGTGCGTGGGTAATTCTAGGGCAACTGTCCTACGGTGGCAAGCGTGAAACGTTCAGTGCGGAGGGTCTGGAGACAGGTGACGGGCGGCACCTTGGAAGCTGTCACTCGAGAGGTCGCGCCTCGGCGGCGCGCCAGACCATCAGGCCGTCCTGCACGACGGCCTCAATGACCTTGTACCGATCCAGTTCCCGCATGCTCATGGTGATCGTGTCGGGTCGGCCTATGATCGCGCTCCTTGCTTGGCGGCAAGGCTGCCAGCTTGCCAGGGCCGGCAAGCGCTACGACAGTTCTAATTGGCCCAAGTACGACACTATTTGGCTGTAACAGTCGCTCAACGCGGAATGCGGCTCAGTTGAAAATCGCCCCGAAGCGGCAGCAGAGACGATCTGCTGGCCTTCGGGGCAGCTGGCGATCAATGTCTCGAGAAAACTCTGGTGACCCTGAGCCGAATACACCCGTGTGCAGCGTGACGTGGGGAGGCGCGCTTGCGTTACTCAAGCGAGTGTGGTAATTCGTCGCCCAGGATCCGCACAGAAGGTTTGGGAAAGCTGGTGTGAATAGGCCCGCCAGAGCCGAATTCCAGCCATCGAGTCGTTCTCCCGGCGCCGGAAGGCCTACTGGTACGGCATCATCGCCGGGTGCCGGCACCCGTTGAACACGAGCGTGGTCGAGTGCATCAACAACACCATCAAGGTCATTAAGCGTCGTGTCTACGGCTATCCCGACGCGGATTGCTTCTTCCTCGAGATCCGGGCAGCCTTTCCCGGGATTCCTCCTTGAACCGAATAAAAGTGGTCTGACCAGTGAGGCACGCTATGCACGAAGACAATCAGGAACGCGGGTCGCAAATCGCAGATGTGGTTGCTGAACGCATCGAGAGCATGATTGTCGATGGTGTATTGAAACCGGGGCAAGCGCTGCCTTCGGAGCGCCGCCTGTCCACCAGATTGGACGTTTCGCGGTCCGCTGTGCGAGAAGGGCTGAGGGTGTTGCGTACGCGCGGTATCATCGACACAACGCATGGTCGTGGATCGTTCGTTGCGGCACTCACAACGCAGCCTTCGCTCTCGCCGATGATGCATCTGCTTGGCTCCCAACCGAGAGCCCTCTTCGATATCTTCGAAGTACGGGAGATGCTGGAGGCCGAATCTGCGCGTCTTGCCGCGCTCCGCGGAACGCAGGCGGACTTCGCGCTGATCACCCGCCGCTACGAGGCAATGATTGCGGCCAACGAGGTTAGCTCGGATGAATCGACCCATGCGCGGCTGGACCATGCCTTCCATCTGGCGATCTGTGAGGCATCGCACAACCCGGTGCTAATGCACATGCTGAGTTCCATCACCGATCTGCTATTGAGTTCGGTTTTCGCGTCCGTCAACAACCTGTATCACCGCGAGGCGGAAAAGCGAGTGATCGATAGGCAACATTCCCGTCTTTATCAGGCCGTGATGGGCAGACAATCCGAGCAGGCGCGAAAGATCGCGAGCGCGCATATCGACACCACGATCGCCTGCCTCCGGGAAATCGAGGCAGAGGAGCAAGGTCTGGTGCGGGCGACGATCCGGCCCAAGGGTTGAGAATGACGGCGGCGGCGGGGCGAGCGCGCAAATGAGTGAGAGTCCATGCCATGGCATTGAAAGGATGTGGCGAGCAGAGCTTGGAACGCTAAAACTGGTAGGACCAGGCTCAAGGCCTATCGACAGTCTCATGCGGGCGCTAAATAATGCGCGGCAGCAAAACTTAGCCGTAGCATGAAGCTGCGCATGTCCCAGGAGACTTTTGATGAACTCTAGCCATTCGAGAGGTGTATCCACTCGATCCATTGCCCATGGCCCGACGGCAACCACCGTGTTCGAGAACGCGACTTACGCGAAAGTGACTTGGCGCTTGCTGCCGTTCCTTTTCATCTGCTATGTAGCGGCGTACCTGGATCGTGTCAACGTGGGTTTCGCCAAGCTTCAAATGCTGAACGACCTGAAATTCAGCGAGGCGGTGTATGGGCTGGGCGCGGGCATTTTCTTCATCGGCTATTTCCTGTTCGAGGTGCCGAGCAACATCCTGATGCACCGCCTGGGTGCGCGCGTCTGGATCGCCCGCATCATGGTGACCTGGGCGCTGATATCGGCGGCGACGATATTCGTGACGACACCGGTAATGTTCTATGTCATGCGCTTCCTGCTTGGTGTTGCGGAGGCTGGTTTTTTTCCGGGAATAGTGCTGTACCTGACGTATTGGTTTCCAGCAGCACGCAGAGGCCGGATGAATGCACTTTTCATGATCGGTGTTCCAGTGGCAGGCGTGTTCGGCGGCCCGCTCTCGGGCTGGATCATGCAAGTTTTCAATGGAGTGCACGGCCTAGCGAATTGGCAATGGCTATTTCTGTTGGAATCGATTCCTTCAATAGTGCTTGGCATCGCTACACTGTTCATGCTGCCCAACGGGATCCGCGCTGCATCGTGGCTGGATGAGCGGGAGAAGAAACTTCTGGAAGACAACATCGCACGCGATAAGCCTGTGGGTACAGACCACTCGCTGAAGGCTGTCATATCGAATGGCTGGGTATGGTGGCTGGCCGCGATCTACTTCTGCTGCATGATGGGTCTATACGGCGTGGCCTTCTATCTGCCAACGCTAATTGCGATAGCGGGTGTAAAGGACGCGCTAAACGTGGGACTGTTGACGGCAGTGCCGTATGCCGCAGCGGTCGTGTCGATGATCCTGATTGCGCGCAGTTCGGATCGCCGTAACGAGCGCCGCTGGCATCTGGCTCTGGCGTTGGTTGCCGCCAGCATTGGCTTCTACGCTTGCACGCTGCACACGGATAGCGTTGCATTGGCCTTGGTCACGCTATCGCTCGGCACGGCCGGCATCCTGTCGACGATGCCGGTCTTCTGGACTTATCCCAGTACCCTGCTGACCGGCGCGGCCGCCGCAGCCGGGATTGCGATGATCAATTCGATCGGCAACCTCGCGGGCTTTGTCAGCCCGTCGATCATCGGGTGGATGAAAGCCGTGACGCACAGCACGAACGCCGGCTTGGCCGTCGTGTCGGTTGCCGCGCTTGTGGGTGCGGTGCTGGCGCTGTTGACACCGCGCTTGAAGCTGAGCCAGGCCTGAAGTCGCTCCCATGTCCTGCGTCACCCTATTTTCCGCTTCCGGAAGAACGCGAGTGCAGCCCTGCCGGAATTGCTCGGCGGCATCGCGCAAATCTGCTAATCACCAATTTCCATGACTACGGCATCATCTACTTCCATGACCACAGCAAAAGTAAGCGCCGCCGGCAGCGTGAGCCAGCGAACGGACAACCAAGAGGAATGGGCGCTGCGCGAAGACCTCGCCTGCGCCTACCGGCTGGCACACCACTTCAAGTGGACAGACCTGATCTATAACCACATCACCGCAAAGATCCCGGGCAAGACAAATCGATTTCTCATCAATCCCCTCGGGCTCAACTACGACGAGGTGACGGCGTCGAACCTCATCGAGATCGATCTGGAGGGCAACGTCTACGGGAACACGCGCCATCGCATCAACCGTGCAGGCTTCGTCATTCACAGTGCCATCCACGGCGCACGTCCCGATGCCAAGTGCATCTTCCACACGCACAGCCGCGCGGGCGTTCCCGTCTCGTGCTTGAAGAATGGTCTGGAGCCCATGACGCAGGCAGGCATGCAGTTCCACAACCGTGTTTCGTACCACGACTACGAAGGCTTCAACGTTTTGCTGGACGAGCGCGAGCGACTGATCCAAAGCATGGGGAACAACTACACGCTGATCCTGCGCAATCACGGCCTCTTGACCGTGGGCGACAGCGTCGCCAAGGCGTTTCAGCGCATGTACTACTTGGAGCAAGCTTGCCAGACGATGCTGGATGCGCTGGCCACAGGTCGGGAACTGGTACCGCTGTCGCCCGAGGTGCGCGAAGTCACGGCGGCGCGCTGGTACGACGGCAGCTCCGATGCTTCGGCCAACGATGACATCGAGTGGGCTGCCATGCGCCGGATGATGGATCGGGAACAGCCAGGCTACACCGCCTGACGCAAACGCTAACTTCAACCCTCTCTTCGTCCTTGCCACCTCGCGAGTAACATCTGGTCGTCGTCGCGGCAGCGCTGCTGACAGGTACGGCGCTGACGTTGACACAGTGCGCGACGACATCGAGACGAAGCCAGATCTAAGGCCGCCCATGTCCGGTGTTACTCCATATTCCGCTTCCGACGGGAACGCGGGCAGCAACCTGCTCGCCTCGCTCGGCGCCATCGTCGGCGCGCGCCACGTGCTGACCGGCGATGCGCCCACGCGCCGCTACCGTACGGGCTACCGCTTTGGCTCTGGCCGCGTGCTGGCAGTGGTGCGCCCCGGCACACTGGTCGAGCAATGGCGGGTGCTGGCCGCCTGCGTCGCAGCGCGCGCGATCGTCATCACGCAGGCATCGAATACGGGCTTGACCGGGGGCTCAACGCCCGATGGCGACGGCTACGACCGCGATGTGGTCATCGTCAGCACCACGCGCATCCGGCGTGTCCATCTGGTCGATGGCGGGCGGCAGGTGGTCTGCATCGGCGGCACGACGCTGGATCAGCTCGAATGCACGCTCAAGCCCCTGGGGCGCGAGCCGCATTCGGTGATCGGTTCGTCGTGTATCGGCGCATCGGTGCTGGGCGGCATCAGCAACAACTCGGGTGGCTCGCTCGTGCACCGCGGGCCGGCCTATACGGAGATGGCGCTGTTCGCCGCCGTGGATGCATCGGGTACGCCGCGGCTAGTGAACCACCTGGGGATTGAGCTCGGCGGCACGCCGGAAGAGATGCTGTCGTGCATCGAGAACGGAACGTTCACGGATGCCGACGTGCGCGATGGCGCCGCGGCATCTGACCATGAGTACGCTACCCATGTCCGGGATGTCGATGCGCCCACGCCCGCACGTTTCAACGCCGACCCTCGGAGGCTGTTCGAGGCGTCCGGTTCGGCGGGCAAGGTGATGACGTTCGCGGTGCGCCTCGACACGTTTGCCGCTGAACCAGGAGCGAAGGTGTTCTACATCGGCACGAACGATACCGGCGTGCTCACCGACATCCGGCGCCATGCGCTCGCTCATTTTACGCACCTGCCGATTGCGGGCGAATACCTGCATCGCGATGCGTTCGACGTCGCGAGCAAGTACGGCAAGGATTTGTTCGTCATCATCGACAAGATGGGCACGCACCGGCTGCCGATGTTCTTCAGCCTGAAGACGCGCTGCGATGCGTGGTTCGAACGCCTGGGCTTCTTGCCTCGGCATCTGACTGATCGCGTGTTGCAGTGGTTCAGCCAGTGCCTGCCGGAACATCTGCCTGCGCGTCTGAAGGCGTATCGCGACCAGTACGAGCACCATCTGATGCTGAAGGTGCCGGCGCGGGGAGTGGACGAAGCGCGAGCGTTTTTGGCCCAGCGCTTTGCACAGGGCGGCGGCGGGTACTTTGAATGCACCGACGAAGAGGGGCGCAAAGCCCTCCTGCACCGCTTCGCGGCGGCCAGCGCCGCCGTGCGCTACCGCGCAGTGCACCATCGTGAGGTGGAGGATATCGTCGCCCTCGACATCGCGCTGCGGCGCAACGACTGCAACTGGTTCGAGCAGTTGCCGCCGGAGATCGAACGGCCGATCATCCTGAAGCTGTACTATGGGCACTTTCTGTGCCACGTTTTCCACCAGGACTACATCGTCGCCAAGGGCAACGATTGCATCGCGCTGGAGCATGAAATGCTCAGACTGCTCGATGGGCGCGGCGCCGAGTATCCCGCTGAACACAACGTCGGCCATCTGTATGAAGCGAAGCCACCGCTGGCAGCTTTCTACAAGAAGCTAGACCCGTGCAATTGCTTCAATCCGGGGATTGGGATGACGTCAAAGTTTGAAGCCTATCGCGACGATCCGGTGGGGAGATAGATGATCGGAGATCACCTTGTCGTATTGCAGCGTGAGGCTGGCCGACACCTTGCGCCACTCGCGCCAGCTGAAGATCCGTTCCAGATCCTCATCGCCACGTAGCGGCCGGTGCGCATTGAAATCGCCCTTTGGCACCTTGACAAAGCGCACGTTGAAGTCCGCGATAAACGTCGGCGCATAGGCGTTGGCGGCATCCATCGAGCCGATGCCGCGCAGCCGCAGCTCCTTGACCAGGCGGTCCTGCAGCGTGCCGTTCATCCGTTCGACGCGACCCTTGGCCTGGCTGGAATGGCACAGAGGATGTCGATATTGAGCTCGAACAACGCGCGCCCGAACTGCGTGTAGCCGCAGCCTTCGGCATTCGCCTTGGCGCTGACCCGGAACACGCTGAACTTGTCCGAATAGAACGCCTGCGGCTTGCCGTGCCGCTCCAGACAGGCCCGGGTGGCGGTGAAATAGGCGGGTGTCGACTCGGTCGGCACAAACAGCAGCTGCATCAGGCGGCCGGTGGCGTCGTCGACATAGACCAGCAGCGTGCACGCCGGCGCGCGGTCTTCGAACCAGTGGTGGTCGCTGCCGTCGATCTGGACCAGCTCGCCCAGGCACGCCCGCCGGTTGCGCGGCTGGTGGACCTTGGGCGGGCGCTGCCTGCGCGGCACGCAGAAGCCCGCCCGCGTCGACCATGATCCGGCGCACCGTTTCCTTGGCTAGGTCGATGCCATGGCGCTCGCGCAGCTTCTCGGCCGCCAGCGTCGGGCCGAAGTCCGCGTAGCTGTCGCGGATCAGGCCGCGCACGCGACCTCCAGGCCGGGCGGCAACTGGCGGTTGCTGGGGCGGCCGCGCTTGCGCGAACCGAGGCCGCTCGGCCCATCCGCCCGGTACCGCTGCGCCAAACGCTCCACCTGCCGGCGCGACAATCCCAGCTTCTCGGCGGCGCGCCAGACCGCCAGGCCGTGCTCCACCACGGCCTGTATCACCTTGAGCCGGTCCAGTTCGCGCCTCGTCACGGTCAGGATCTCGGGCTTGCCCATGGCGGCCTCCAGTCTCGGACGGACGGAAAGCCGCCAGCTTGCCAGGGCCGGCAAGCGCTGCGACAGTTCTATTTGGCCCAAGTACGCCATTAGAAAAAACGGCCAACATGTAAAAAACGCCGAATAACTATTATGTTAAATTATTTGCAAACACAACTAATTCTTGCTTTCGTTTGCGCTTGCACAATATTGTTCTCGTCATCAAACCGGCTCGCGCTTGCCGCACCAGCGGTAGCGCACTCGTTGTCCCTCTACCATCGCTCCTACCGCACGCTCGAATCTTTGCAATTGGCATTGGCCTTAAGCGCTCCCTTACTTTTCCCTCGTGCCCTTTCGTCGCCACGGCCGCCCAGGCGCTTTCTCGCTGGTAGTAGTTCTCAACCCTTTTAGGTTTCCAATGACACGGACAGTATATTCTGAAAATACTTCACTCTTTACTCTCTCTATCCCCGCAGACAGAGCTTGCTTCTCGACACTTTTCAAATGGCAAAAAGCTATTCTAAATTTGCAAAGCGCGAAGACGCTATCCCCGGTCTCGTCGGGATTGCACTCGATGTCTAGGACGTGGCTCTCGGCGTCCCCAAGGGCGTTCCTGATATGATCTGGCCAAGTATCCCGGATATTTTTTTCCGCGATATTTCTGGCCTCTGGCTTCCGGCGGAAGTCGAATGAAATCTGCTCAGGCGGTTCAATGTCTTGCTCAAATGTTTCGTAGACGAACAACGCCGCCAATATCGAAAAACCAACCAGGATTCCCCCCAACCTATATCCCTGCCATGAGCCTGTTGCGGATGCTGTCGCGATAATGAGCGCTGCCGGAACAATAAACGTACCTGCCGCCTTCTTGGCCGCAAGGCCGGCCAGCGAGAAGAATACTGTGTGTCTATTAGTTGGGCGCCCATCTTCTCGAACTCGCCTCCTCATTCGCCGGTCGTAATACCTATGATAAAGTGGCGGGACTATGGCGACACTGATTGCGAGGATCCCATATACGCAATATCTCGTAATCCCAAAATCGGCAGAGCGAATGAAATCGTCAATACTCTTTCTCTCCATGTGGAAAAATAATCTCTCCGCTATATTGTAAGCGACCACCCCCATAACGTATTCGACACGATCCAATCAAAAAATAGAGCTTTCCTCCAGCCGAAAACCGTTTTCTTGTAAATCTTCTTGAAGAAAGCTACAACGCCTTTCACACAACTCAAAATTCTCGCCACTCTAGACATTCGACAGGGCTCCCATCACCAATCGCAAATTAGTATCTATCTGTTCCCCGATCCCATGGCGCTCGCGCAGTTTCTCGGCGGCCAGCGTCGGGCCAAAGTCCACGTAGCTATCGCGGATCAGGCCGCATACCCGGAATTCCGGGCCTAGCGGCAACTGGCAGGCGGCTGCGTTTGCGCGAAACCTAGACAGTTCGGTCTATCTGCCGAATATCGCTCCACCAAGCGATCCGTCGGCGCGACGACCCTAGCTTCTCTCTGGCACGCGAAATCGCCAAGCCATGCTCAGCCACGGCCTGCATCACCTTGAGTCGGTCCAGTTCGCGCATCGTCACGGTCAGGATCTCGGACTTGACCATGGCGGCCGCCAGTCCCGGACGGACGGAAAACGGCCAGCTTGCCGGCTGGCAAGCGCTGCGACTGTTCAGTTAGGCCCAAGTACGACAGCACTATTTGGCATGCATCAAGACGGCGCCTGTTGAGGTTGAGAGACGAATAGCCATACAAGTAAGCCTCAATCAAGGATATGTCCTCCCGCTCAGGACTAATAGCCCAGTCCGAAACGATATTCGTAGCATCGCCACACCTTTGCCAACATAAATGGCCTGCATGGGATGATGGGATAGCGCCCCACCTGAGTGCGACGTAGCCTAACAGGTAGTTCCATCGAACCGTGCTGCGAACGTGTCGGGTCGAAGAGAATTAGAGCGCCCATCCCCATTTTAGCAACCGCGATCAGATAACGCAGGAGACGACGTTCACAACTCCTGGAGTATTGACTGACGGCCTGTTACGAATTGAGAGTCACACATTATCGTGCGGAAACAGCGATCGAGAGGCAGAAGAGTAGCGCAATGGCGCAAATACTGATGATAAAACGCAAAAATATCTTGGCCTGATCGGGGGATGAAATTATCGCGCTGCAGCTTCTAGCGTCATGAGGAGATCGGTAGATGGTGGCACGCATCCCCCACTTAAGCAGGGATACGGAGAAGTAATTTAATGTCTAGGCTATATATCAAGAAAAATGTCACCGCTACTAGCGATTTTCCCAGGAAGCGTCAATGCATAAGCAACGTGGATACGTTATTGGGGAGGCTAGCTAGGAGCGCGCTGCGGTTCTGCAATTGCCTTCAGCTTTCGCGGCGCTCCAGCGCGACTCCCCTTTCTCCTTATCGAGTTCAACCCCACTGTGCCTGAGAATTAACCACCTAACCGCCGAAGGGGAAAACGATGAGCGTCACTCAAACCATGCTGATGCAGATCATGCGCAATGCTTCGACTGCCCGGCTGCTGCGCTTCGCCCCGCCGCTGAACGACGCCATGCACGAATTCGGCATCGACAATCTGCCTCGCGCGGCAGCCTTCATCGCGCAACTGGCGCACGAATCCGGGCAGTTCCGCTACATGGAGGAAATCTGGGGGCCGACCGAGGCACAGAAACACTACGAGCCACCGGGTTCCTTGGCTGCCAGACTCGGCAACACGCAGCCTGGCGACGGCTTGCGCTTCAAGGGCCGGGGACCGATCCAGCTCACGGGGCGAGCCAACTACACGCGATATGCCGCCTTGCTCGGCGTGGACATCGTCAACGATCCGGCGCGCGCAGCAACGCCAGAAGTCGGCTTTCGCATCGCCGGCCTGTTCTGGCAGAAGAACAGCTTGAACGAACTTGCAGATGCCGGGGACTTCAAGGGCATCACCCGCCGGATCAACGGAGGCTATAACGGACTGGCCGAGCGCGAGGCGTTCTACCGCATCGCACTCGAGGTGCTCAAGGACGCGTTCCCCACCATGCGGGCCGGCGCCGTCAGGCCGGCCGTCCCGGGCAAGCGTATCAAGTTGGAGCGAGGCGAGAGTGGGAGGCCCGAATCCGGCAAGGCAGCCGTCGCGAGGACGGCGAAGGCAACCAGGTCAGCACGTGGATCGATTCGGGTTCCGGCGCTGGATGCACGCGCCGACACGACGGACTTCCGCGATCGCATGTTCGAGCCGACGCTGATCGAAGTACCCACGTATATCCCGCTGGGTGACTACCTTGAGTTCGATGTGCCAATCCTGGACCAGGGTAAGGAGGGCGCGTGCACGGGATACGGCCTAGCCACTGTTGCCCACTATTTGCTGCGCCGGCGCCAGGTCGTTCCTGACCGCACGCCAGTCAGTCCGCGCATGCTCTATGACCTAGCGCGACGCTACGACGAGTGGCCCGGAGAAGACTACTCTGGCTCAAGCGCGCGCGGGGCGATAAAAGGCTGGCACAAGCATGGCATCTGCTCCGAAGCCCTCTACGCTTCGCGCACGCCTGACAAGAAGGGGTTGACGACGCAACGGACCTCCGACGCGCGACGCCGGCCCCTGGGGGCCTACTTCCGCGTCAACCACAAGGACCTCGTGGCGATGCACGCCGCGATCGCAGAGGTCGGAATCCTCTACGCGACTTGCGCAGTGCACGACGGCTGGAGCCACGTGGGACAGGATGGCGTGATCGAATTTTCCGACCACGAGATCGGCGGCCACGCGTTCGCGATCGTCGCCTATGACGATGAAGGTTTCTGGCTGCAGAACTCTTGGGGGGCGAATTGGGGCCATGGAGGTTTCGGGCGCATCAGCTACGACGACTGGTTGCGCAATGGTACCGATGTATGGGTGGCCAGGCTGGGAGCTCCAGTGACGCTGCGCGCAGTCGAATCGACCGCCGCCGCACACGCGTCTTCGTCCGGGGAGTCTGTGGCCTATGCTTACGCTGATCTCCGGCCGCACATCGTGAGCGTGGGCAATGACGGCTGCCTGCGCCCCGGCGGTGACTATGGCTTGACGCAGGAGGGGCTGCGGCACATCTTTGAAGAAGATATCCCCCGCGTCGCGGCTGACTGGCCAGTGGTGCGCATCCTGCTTTACGCCCATGGAGGCCTCGTCGACGAAGCGTCGGCGGTTCAGCGGCTCGCCGACTACCGTTCGGACCTGCTGCCGCGGCAGGTATATCCGCTAGCGTTCGTCTGGCGCAGCGATTACTGGACGACCGTATCCAACATTCTCGAGGATACGATGCGCCGCCGCCGCCCGGAGGGCATCCTGGACGCGACCAAGGACTTCATGCTCGACCGCCTCGACGATGCGCTGGAGCCGGTCGCGCGCGCGCTGAGCGGTCGGGCGGCCTGGAGCGAAATGAAGGAAAACGCACTGGCGGCCAGCAATAGGGATGGCGCCGCATGGCTGGTGGCTAAGCATCTGAAGGCCCTGGCCCGGATGAAGGACCGCCGGCTGGAGATCCATCTCGTCGGGCATAGTGCCGGGTCGATCCTGCATGCCGGCCTGACCACGCGGCTGGTGGAGAACGACCTGCCCATCGAAACTTGCACACTTTGGGCGCCCGCCTGCACGGTGGCACTGTTCAACGAGCGCTATCTGCGGCCGATCCGCAGCCGGCAGATCCGGCGGTTCCACCTATACATGCTCAGCGACAAGGCCGAGCAGGACGACAATTGCGCGCGCATCTACAACAAGTCGCTGCTGTACCTGGTGTCCAATGCGTTCGAGAAGACCATCCGCGTTCCAGGATTCCGCGACGGCGAGCCCATCCTCGGCATGCATCGTTGGCTCGACGAGACGACCTTGAGTCTGTTCAAAGAGAACGGGCCCCATCAACTCGTCGTCGCACCGAACGGGAACGGAGCACCAGGCGGCGCCGTCTCACAGGCAAGGCATCACGGCGACTTCGACGACGACCGGCTCACCGTGCTTAGTACCTTCGCGGTGATCACCAATCAGCCGGCGGGACAGGCCATACAGACAGCCAACGGGCAAGGCAGCCGCGCGAGCCTATCGTTTCACCGGAACGAGAGTTCGTTGCGGGACCGGCGCGCGGAGCTTGACGCTAGGACCATGCTTAATGCCAGGCAATAGATCATGGAGCGTAGACCGGACGCCACGGCATCGCGCGGAGTCTGGTCGCGCTATGTCATCCTTGCCCTTCGGCGTTGCGGTAGGTGCGCGCCGGCTCGGGAGCCGGCGGCGGTGGCGGTGGCGCCACGACGGCGAAGCAGCCGGCCGCCTGCAGGTCGGCCAAGGTCAGGCCGTGCCTGGCCATCTGCACACGGATCCACACCGTGGCTGCGGCGCGCTCGATCTCAAGAGACATAGGTATAACGTTTTGGGAGTCGGAAAGGTGCAACGATTTGGGGGCGGGCAATTGGTCGCCCTTGCCGGCCTCCCGCACCGGCCGCATTCGCTTCCATGCGCCGCGCCGTTTCGGTGGTCACACAGCGCGTGGCGATGTCGAGCGAGGCGTGGTCGGCTTTCTGCTGCACTACCTCCAGCGGCGCCGCTCCACTCGAATCGGCAAGGCGCAGTGTGCCGGCGCAGGCCGTCATGAAGCCCTTGATCTGCTTGGCGAGCGTGACGGCGCTGATGCCAGCGGCGGCATCGACGTGGGCTGGCGGCGCGCGCGCCGGCCCACGGCTCCCGCTCGCCCAGGTCGGTCGCGTGGCCGATGCAGCGCTACGCCGCCCGGAACCCGAGTGGCATCCGTGGCGGCCGGATGGCCGCGGACGGCCAAGTAGGCCCCCAGCCGCGCGATCACCGCCGGCGCCACCGCGCGCTCGGCCTTGCATTGCTCCTCGATCAACTGGGCGAGCGGTTGGGGCGGGCTAAGAACAGGACCGAACCCCACCGATCGCGCGCGAACTGGTTCCAAGCACCACGTCGCCACCGACGCCAACGGGACGCCGATCGCGGTCATCCTGACTGGCGCGAACCGCAATGACATTACCCAGCTCTTGCCTCTGATCGAAGCAATTCCTGCTATCCGGGGCCATCCCTTGCGCAAGCCAGGTCGGATCTACGCTGACCGCGCTTACGACCACGACAAATATCGTCGACCGCTTCATGCTGCCGGAATCCCGACTTCGATCGCCCGGCGTGGTTAGCTCCATGGCAGTGGACTCGGCAAGATCCGCTGGGTCGTCGAGCGTACTCATGCCTGGCTGCATGCATTCCGTCGTCTGCGCACCCGCTTCGAGCGTCGCGCAGACATTCACGAAGCTCTCCTCAAGCTGGCCTGTTGCCTCATTTGTTGGCGCACCCTTCAGCGTGAAGAGAATGCATTTTGAAAGGAGTTCTAATGACGATTGTTATTCAAAAGACTTTTTCTCAGGCGCAAGATGCTATCGACATCGAATGGCTCACCCTTGAACTCAATTTGCTTCACTCGTTTTCCTTTCTTGCGCTCCTCCTGCAGGTGCTTGCGTATTTCCATCCATCTAATGATACCATTAGACGATCTATGAACCAGCATCACAGGTGCTATCTGGTTCGCCCAATAGTCAGCGTGTCGTGGTTCCTTTATCGTGAATATCTCTTTGCCATCGACCTTCGTGTACAGATAGGAGTATCCAGACTTCAACTGCAGGAAAAGCAATTGTCCAGATGCTGATTTATCGTCTTATTCGAAGATGAAAAGAAAAAATCAAAATATTTACGAGTTTCTTCTTCTCAATCAGTTATTTTAGCCGACAGATTCCTGGTGTACGTATGTTTTTGCCGCGACGAAGCCTTCTGGCGGCTCAAGGGAGCGGCATGGGATTGCATTTCATGGGTATGCGCGGCCCAATGGGCCAAAACTATGCGAGCCGACGCCACTAATAGAAGGAAAAGTGACCAACAACCAGATGCTGCCTGAGGGCAGGCATCGAATAGCTTTAGCAAGTGTCTGTATTGCCAGTCGATGTCACCGGAGAGTTGCGGCATTCGCGCAACGGTGGAAGCGTTCTCGGCCGTCGGCAGCCGAGTCAGCCGGGATTCCCACCGGCGTGCTCATGCACACCAATCTGTATTAGAGCATCAACAGGCGATTGCCCGATCGGGTGGAGTCGTCATGACTGGAAACGTATGGCGGGTGTTTGGCGACGCAAGCCTTCTCGAACCAGATCAACATCCGCTTTCTCCCTGTGCAGCCCAACGTTCGACATGAGCGGCAGACGCAAGCGAAGTTCGAAGCTGTCCGCTCGATGGAGCGGGTTCACCAGTCCCCCAACGCTGGGGGCTTGATTTGGGTCTTGAGGTACTCAAAATATTTCTGAGAATCATTGGAAAAGATGTCCTTACCTTCGAGCATGTACGCTCTGGCCAAATGCTCTACCGCTTCGCTGTTGCGGCCACGCTCCAGTTCGCACTGCCCGAGACGGAGATGAACGAATGGATTTCCCAGGCCGCCGGGGCAACAGATTGCATAGCGAAACGCTTCGGCACCAGACGTGAAGTAGCCGGACAAGAAGCAAGCGTCACCGATAGCTGTCAGCAACCAGGTACTCGCTTCCCACTGGTTCTTCGGCTCGGGAACGATCGACCATGCCTCGTTGTACTTGGCGATGGCCTGCTCGTACTGTCCGCGTTCCGCCAGCATGTCACCGCTGGCCGCGATCGTTGTGATTCTTTCGTGGACGGTAGTAGGTAGCTCGTGCATTGGGGGAACCGAAAGTTGGAGTTAAGCGGCGGCGAAGCCGCCCGCTTAGCCACCGCTTGGCTCCGTGCCATCATCTTTTGCCCATGCGATGTCGGCACGCTGCTTGGCAGAAAGCAGTAGTTTCTTGCCTTGCTCCTCAGTGAGTACGACTCCCGCCATATGTGCGTCCGTGAATTCGCAGTCCGAAAACGAAGATTGCCGCATATCTGTGTCGGTGAGATCTGCAGATACAAACTTTACACGAGTGAAAACGGATGCCCTGAGGTCACTTCCGGTCAATATTGCGTTTGTGAAATCAACGTCTGTGAAATCGTTCCAGCACAGGTTTGACTCCGTCAAATCTGTGCTTTGAAACAGCGCGTTATTGATTTCTGAGCGCCCGAAGAATGTACGGGGAAGAGTGAGATTGCTCAGGTCGTCGCCTCCGCCTACGAATGTGCGAAAGAAACTGACTCCAAGATACACATCGTCGGCCTGTGGCATATGATCGGGCATCGGCGGAACAACGCCTGCCTCAAGGTAGCCTTCTTGCAGTCGACGGCATGAGTCTTCGTAGCTGAGCCTTGACGCTGGCATATGGGTTTCCATGGTGGCCTCACTGGTCAGGGGTTCGAAGATGAAATGCGCCGCGGCATAGCTGGCGTTGCACTCCCACACGGCGGCGCCATCGCGGAAGAAAGTGCACCAGCGACCGTCACTAACGCAGCGCGCTCGGGGGAACATTTCCTCATGGCCATTCAAGATGGCCGCCATGTGGCTGGGCTCCCGGCATTTTGCCAAATACTCGCCGGCAGCCAATGGTTCGGGCATCGCCTTTCTTACCACTTGATTTTCATCCTTAGATCTGATCGGCCAGAGTCTGGATCGCCAGGCGGAAGGCCGCACGCGCGGCGGCCTCCGCGCGATCTGCTTCATCCTTGGCTGACAGGCAGTCGGCCTCGGTCACGGCAGCGTCACCATCGAGAAAGCGCACGGCCAGCGCGCGGTAGCGCGCATTGGCCTCGCGCAACGCAGCGTACTCGTCCGGACAGGTCTGGGCGACGTGCAGGTCAAACAGGCTGGCGCTCATGAAAATCCTCGTTTGATATTCGGCTGCGCGGACAGCCAGTCCGCGATGGCTTCTTGGGTGTCGTGTATAGATCATCTCATGCCCTGGACGTAGGCCGTCACGCCTGGATACTCCAGCCCCATTCGATGCCAATCTCGGCAGCAACTGCAGGTTCGATAAAGCGCCGGTAGCCGTTCATTTTCGCAATGATGCCGTCGCGGCTCACTTTAAAATCCATGATCGCGCTGCGGGAAACAGCCGGCGGTGTGCATTTCCTCCGCCGGGGCCAGCCGTCATGGGCGATTGAGACCCAGTGGGTAAAGCGTCCCGTCGGCTGCAAGCGCTGCCGCCAAGGCGAGACCACCCGCCGCCTCGATCCAGAAACGCATCGGCGTCGCCGCGCGGTTCCAGCGGCGACCGTCGCGTCCTAGGAGGTGGCCGCGCCTGCCAACTGTACCAGGCCAGCACCACAGCCAGTGGCCAGCAGGCGGGATAAAGGAGGTCAGTCGTCATGGTCACTCAGCATGCGTCAGTCCTGCGCAGTCAAGCGGGGCATCCGACGAAAAGGCCAATGGGCGGCAGCAAAGTCCTGCCAACGCCAGCGAGTCCCCAGGCCTCGGCCGAAACCCCGCACACGGTCGCCCGTTCCAGGTTCGAGAGCCAGACTGCCGTGGTCATCAACAGTCCCCCAACCGCATCGTTAGCCTGGCTCGGATGAAAAAGCCGCCCGGGCCGGCGCCAGACCTTTGCGATGCCTCAATAGGCCCGCTCGACCTCGATCTTGCCGGCCCCGAACGTACTTGCCGTCCTCCTGGATGACCTTGGCCTGTGGCATTAGGCATAGTGGTACTCAAAGTGGAAGCGTGCCTGGCGCCATTTGCCGCCACTGCAGAACTCGAACACCGTGTTTTGATCTTCGTAGCCCTCGAACTCCCTTGCCAGCTGGCCTTGTTCGATAACGCCCATGACGACTTGCTCCTGGATGCCCGGTGTGGGCAGTACACCGATGATACGGATCTGGCACTTTCTCTTGCTACCCTACGGAGGGGGCGTTCTAGATCTTTCAATCACGCTCACTCCAGCAGCGCTGGCATCTTCCCACAGTTGGGACCCAGGCGTGCGCGCGCCCGCACGCATCCTCCAGGCCCCGCTCGCGGGCGCACGCCTGGAGGAGACGCTTGGTCTGCGGGCACAGCGTGGTGTCGCGAGTTCCGCCTGCGCACGCAAGCGGGCGGCCTTGTTCCACAGCCCCCTCTTGGCCCGGCTGTTCGCGTAGCGTCATCCCACCCGGAAATGCTCCGCCGACTGCCCCGCATTGACAGCCCGCTGCAACCAGGCCGGCATCTCGCCCTGCCCGTCCCATTTCTGCCCATCGGCGTTGCGGTAGGTGCGCGCCGGCTCGGGAGCCGGCGGCGGTGGCGCCACGACGGCAAAGCAACCGGCTGCCTGCAGGTCGGCCAAGGTCAGGCCGTGCCTGGCCATCTGCACTCGGATCCACACCGTGGCCGCGGCGCGCTCAATCTCAAGGGACATAGGTATAACGTTTCGGGAGTCGGAAAGGGGCAACGATTTGGGCCGCACAATCAGTCGAGCTTGCCAGCTTCCACACCGCCTGCATCGCCTCCATCCGCCGCTCGGCCTCGGTGGTCACGTAACGGGTGGTGGTGTCGAGCGAGGCGTGGCCGGCATTCTGCTGCACTACCTCTAGCGGCGCCCCGGCCGCCAGCGCGTGGGCAATATGGGTATGGCGCAGCCAGTGCGTTCTGGCGGCCGGCCCAGGCCGCGAAGAGAATCCCTTGATCTGCTTGCCGAGCGTGACGGTGCCGATGCCGGCGGCGGCATCGACGGGGCTGGCGGCGCGCGCGCCGGCCCACGGCGCCCGCTCGCCCAGGGTCGGTGGCGTGACCAAGCAGCGCGACGCCGCCCGGGACCTGGATGCGAGTATTAGAACCATTCAAGTGTGTATGAAAAGAAATCAACGGAACTAGATTCAAAATTTATCTTCCATTAACTAGACGCGCCAAGAATGACATCGTTTATTTTAATTTCATTCAAATAAGGATTGAAAATCATGACGTTAATCGATCCACCTCGTTCCCTGTTCGCTGCAGCTTCGCTGGTAGCGCTCCTTGTGAAGCCGCCCACTGCGCTGGCTTTTGCCGTCACGACTGCCAACAGTGGCTCGACATTCAACACGGTCAAGCAGTGGGCAAAGGATGTCGACTACGGACTCATCTGGGAGCCGCATAACTCCGCCGGGATGGTGGATTTTGACGCGCCACCACGCCACGTCCATGATGATTTCAGTGTGGCTGTGCAAGCGCTGGTCAGCGGCGCGGTATATGAGCGCGCCAACGTTTACTGCGTCCCACCGTCCGAGTTCCAAGCCGAAGCGATCATCGACAATCGTATGCACCGCGTCTATGTGATCGGCCACCCCACCGGGCGGGGCTGCATTTTGCATATCCCTCGCGGTGGAGTGGTCCCCTTTTATCGCCTGTAGACCCCCAGCGCGGCGAGCCCATTAGCAGGGCTTGGCGTGGGTCGCTTCGCACAGCGTCGGGAAGACGACGCCATAGCCAACTGTCAGCCGTGCGTCCTCTTTCAGTGTCTGACCGGACATCGGAAGCAGAAGGATCGGCGGCAGGAACTGGCCGACATCTGCCTGACGGGGAAATGTTCACAACGCCGTCGTAGCTGTTCACCCCCATACCGCAACGGGTATTGATACCATTCGTGCTATGCACAAGGATCGGAGCCGACAGGCATGACGGCAGAACGGCCAACTCCCCCCACTGACATCACTCCCGAGACCTACGTCGGGCACATCCGCCGCGCGCTGCAGCCGCTAGCCGATCCGGTCGCCGCCGCCCAAATGCGTGCCTACATGCGCGATCAGTTTCCGTTCCTCGGCATTCCCACGCCGGCCCGCCGGCGGGCGCTGCGCGCCCTGCCGACCGCGCCATGGCACGACTGCGAATGGATTTCCGTTGCACAACTGCTGTGGCGCGAACCCGAGCGCGAATACCGCTATGCAGCCACGGATCTGCTGCGCAAGTACGCTGCCCGGTTCGATGCCACGCGGATCGCGCCGATCCTCGCTCTCGCCCAGTCCGAGCCATGGTGGGACACCGTCGACAGCCTCGCCGTTACGATCGGCACCGTGATCGCGCGCGAGCGAAAAACCGATGCCGACGCGCAGGCCTGCGCTGATGCTTGGCTCGGACACGACTCGCCGTGGGTGCGGCGCGTTGCGATGCTCCACCAACTGGGATGGCAGCTAGAGACGGACGAGGCGCGGCTCTTCCGCTACGCGCGAACGTTGGCGCCGGAGACCGACTTCTTCATCCGTAAGGCGATCGGCTGGGCCCTGCGCGACTACGCGAACTGGAATCGGGCTGCAGTGTCAGCATTCCTCGCCGCCCATCGCGACAGCCTTTCCCCGTTGACGGTTCGCGAAGCTGGGAGGCACCTGCAAGCTTGACGACAGACGTCTCGCAGATGCATGGTGCGAAAGGCGGAAGGGCCCAGTCACCCATCTGTACGACCGCGATCGTAGCCAGGATGTGGCCGAGCACCGGACTCAGATGGCAGCTCGTCTGCGTCGGAGCTTACGGTTCCGTTTGCACGAAGGCGCTGTACGTTACGGTTCATTTTGGTGATTCTTCATTGCGCCTCGTCAATGCGGCGATTGGCGGCGAGAAGCGCGAGTTCTTCGCGTGATAGGTCATCCATCGCCCTTTAGCCGGAGATTGGAACACGGCACAACTAGACCCGGAAGAACTCGGGCGACTGCCCCGCGTTGACGGCCCGCTGCAGCCAAGCCGGCATCTCTCCCTGCCCGTCCCATTTCTGCCCTTCGGCGTTGCGGTAGGTGCGCGTCGGCTCGGTGCCGGCGGCAGCGCCTTCTCGGCGAAGCAGCCGGCCTTCTGCAGGTCGGTCAAGGTCAGGCCGTGCCTGGCCATCTGCACACGGATCCTGGCTGCGGTGCGCCCGATCTCGAGGGACATAGGTATAACGTTTTGGGAGTCGGAAAGGTGCAACGATTTGGGCCGCACAATCAGTTGGCCTTGCCGGCCTCCCACACAGCCTGTATCGCCTCCATGCTCCGCGTCCTCGGTCGTCACGCGTCACGTAGCGAGAGGCCGTGGCGAGCGAGTCATGACTAGCCTTCTGCCGCATCACCTCGATCGGCACGCCGGCGGCCAGCCCGTGTGAAATGTGCGTGTGCCGCAGCCAGTGCGTGCTGGCCGCGGCTAGCCGCTCGGCCCGCACGGCGTATTGCTGTGGACCATTGGCTGGGAGGGGAGCACCTGCATGAACTCGTGCTCGGATCCAATTACGGCGTTTCGGATCCTGACTTCCCGAGCGATCCACGGATACTGGCGCACTCCCTCCTTACTGGCATTGCTGCTTGTACTCGATGCGAATGGCGTGGAAGGGCCTATCGCCAGTGTTCTCGATAGCGTGCTCGGCCTGAGCCGGCAACCGGACCATCAGAGGGAGTTCGACCGACTGCTGCCCCTGTACGACCGACTGGAACACCTTGCCGTCCTTGTCGTAGTTAACGTAGGGTGGACGCGAGTCAACCACCATCACGCTTGGCCAGCGGTGGTGATGTGAAATCTCGCGTTCGCCTGGAAGTACCGTCACCTCGAGCACACGCATGTTTGCCGTTTCGTAGATGACCTTGTGATTCCTGGGGGCGGCTGTCACCGCTTCGCGGTCTGCTGCCCACGATGCAGCGTCGCTTAGGCCGGCACACATTGCGGTTGTCTGGGCTAAGCCGTTCGTCGCGATCATCGCGCCAGCCAAGGCCGCGATCGCGGCACACCATGGTTTTGTCATCGCGCTTCTCCTGTGGGGGTCAAAGTCTTTAGGCAGCATAGGTGGTGTGCCTGGCGGCGTCGAGCCGCTTGGCCGAATTTCAGTCGTGCGCTATTCTCACGAATCCCCACTCCCTCGCGTGGGACAAGGAGTTCGCATTGGATCGCACCCATCGCCTCCAGATGCTGGTCCACGTGGCCAACAGCGGTAGCTTCGCCGCGGCTGCACGCCTCATGGACTTGACGCCATCGGCGCTCAGCCGCGGCATTGCCGGTCTAGAAGGCGAACTGAAGTTCCGGTTGTTCAACCGGACGACGCGCGAGCTCAAACTCACCCAGGAAGGCGCCGAGGTTTATCGCCGGGCCGTGGACATCCTGACTCGCATGGCTGCACTGGACAAGGATTTGGTGCACAAGCAAGGGCGGATCGGTGGCGTCGTGCGTGTGGGCGTACAGGCTCCCCTGGCCCGCCACGTGCTGATGCCCAGACTAGCCAGGTTGCATGATCTTCATCCCGATCTTTGCATCGAAACGCGGCTGACGCAGGATCCGCGCGACATGCAGTCCGAGAACCTCGACGTGTTGCTGCATGTCGGCGCCCCGCCTCCGTCGCGGCTCGTGGCGCAGCGGCTGGGCCAGGGCCGACCGGCAGCCTATGCTTCACCGGACTACGTGCGCCGTTTTGGCGAACTGTCGCACCCCGCCGACCTAGTGAATCATCGCTGCCTGCTGTTTCGCATGCCTTGGGCGGCCGGTCCCCTAAACCACTGGACCTTCGAACGCGATGGCCACCGCGAGGCGGTGCATGTGCGTCCTGCGCTCGCGACTCCGGATCGCGAAGCGCTGCTGGTGGCGGCGCAGGCAGGCGCCGGCATCATCTACATGGCCTGCTTCGATCCGGCGGTCCTCAGCTCCGGCCGGCTCATTCGCCTGCTGCCGCAATGGTCATGTCCGCCGAGCTTCGACATTCATCTGCTCTACAGACGTGGCGCCGTTAGCGTGCCACGGGTGGCAGCCTTCCTGCGCTTCGCGCGCGAGGCCTTTTCTGATTTCGATCCGCAGGAGATCACAGTGCTCCATGCCGATAGGGCAAGGATGTCCGTTGGATAGAATAGGGCTTTCTTGCAGGCTCAGATCACTTCAATCGACAGTGATCGCTGCACGCCGGATCAGATCCCGCCACACGGGTGTCGTGCGCCGGATGGTGTCGGTCATGGCTTCGCCGCTGCCAGGCTCCACGATCCGGCCCCGCGGCTGCCACTGGGGGCTCCTAAAGGGCAGGCCGGTAGCCCCCTACGAACGGATTTTCGCGGGCGCGAAATCGATGGGCAGCTCCGATGCCGCGACGGACTGTGGCACCTTACGCGGTCTTGAGAACCGGGGGCTCAGCCAACTTCGCCGTCGTGCGTATGCGAGGCGCGAAGGCGCTTCGCCTTGAGCCATCGTGGCGTCGCAGTCGACGGCGCATGCTGCTCGCGCTGCTGCTCGATCTCAAGGAAGACCTGGGTCACGAAGTCCATGAAGAGACGCACCCGGGGAATGCGCCGCACGCTGGGCGGATATAGCAGATTGACCGGCGGGACCTCGGTCTGTTCCCAGTCGACCAGGGCCGGTACCAGCGCGCCACTCGCGATCTCGCGGCCCGGGCGCTTGTGCCAGTCCAGCAGCCGAGCCACGCCGCCACCGGCCAGGGCGACATCGCGAACCATGTCGCGATGGGCGTTGTCCACCACCAGCCAGCCTCGCGCGGAAACCGACACGCGCTCCTCGCCGCGTTTGAAGTGCCAGAGATCCATCACGGTGCCGGTATTGCCGCGAATGCACAAGCAGTTGTGCCGCTCAAGCTCGCTCGGGTGGCGGGGCATGCCGTGCCTGGCCCAATAGGACGGCGCGGCACAGACCACGAAGCTTGTGGCGCCGATATGACGCTGCACCAGATCGCCGGCTTCCGGCCAGCCCATGATCAGGAAGACGTCAACGCCGCGCGTCTGCTCCACTGTCACACGCATGAAATAGCGCACGTCCAGTTCGATGTCTGGGTACATGGACCGGAAACGCGGCAGGGCCGCTGTCAGGCATTCCTGAGCGATGACGGGTTGGATGCCGACAACGACGGTTCCCCTGGCCTGCGAAGTTGCGGTAACCACCTGTTCGTCGGCCGCCGCGAGTTGCGCGAGCGCCGGCCGGCAGGCCTCCAGGTAGTGCCGGCCAGCCGCCGTCAGCGCCAGTCCGCGCGCGTGCCGCTCGAACAGGGGAATCCCTACATGGCGTTCCAGCGTGGCAATGAGCTTGGCCACGGCAGCAACGCTGACACCATGCCTGCGCGCCGCGCCGGCAAAACTCCCTGCCTCGGCCGCGGCGACGAAGTAGTGCAAGGAACGCAGCTTGTCCATTGGGCTTCCTTTCAGCATCAACTTTCAGTTGATGGGCGCGGCAACCCGTGCAGTATTTCACTTTCCGATCCGGGCGCATAGAGTGACTGGCAACGCAGGGCATCGGAATAAGGGGAGTAGTCATGGATATCACGCGCCGCCATTGGATGCTGGCAATCGCCGGCATGGTACTGCCTTCGTTCGGATCCGCGCAGAGCGCCTCATGGCCGAGCCGACCCATTCGCCTGCTCGCCGGCGGCGTGGGCGGCGTCACGGATATCCGGGCGCGCTGGCTCGGCGAACGGCTGGGCCACGCGCTTGGCCAGCCTGTGGTGGTGGAGAACTACGCGGGCGCTGGCGGGATGGTTGGGGCGGAACAGGTCGCGCGCAGCGCGCCGGACGGCTACACACTGCTGCTGACCCATCAGGGCATCGCCACGATCAACCCTCACCTGTATGCGCGCGTGGGCTACGACCCGCTCAAGGACTTCGCTCCCGTCACGCGCTTCGGCTATGGGTCATTGCTGCTGGCCGTGCCCGCCAGCCTGCCCGTATCCAACGTGGCGGAACTGATCCAGTTCGCCAAGGCCAATCCCGGCAAGCTCAACTACGGCTCGCCGGGCATCGGCACGCCGCCGCACCTGGCAAGTGAACTGTTCAGGCGCATGGCCGGTATCGATGTGACCCATGTCCCCTACAAAGGCGGCGGCGCACTGCTTGCGGCGCTGCTTGGCGGCCAGATCACCTGGTCGATGGACGGCCTTACCGTTCAGGTTCCGCACGTCAGGTCCGGCCGGCTGCGTGCGCTCGGCGTCACCGGCACGCAGCGCGCGAGCATCCTGCCCAACGTGCCGACCATCGCGCAGGCCGGCCTTCCCGGCTACGAGTTCTCCGGCTGGACCGGCATCGCCGCGCCAGCGGGAACGCCGCAGACGGTCATCGCCCGGCTGTACGCGGAGATCACGCGAATCTCGGCGAGCAGCGAGGCACGCGAGTGGTTTGCGGCCAATGGCGCCGAACCCGGCGCGCTGTCTCCGGACGCATTCGGCGATTACATCCGCTCGGAGTACGTCCGCTGGGGCAAGGTCATCCACGACGCAGGCATTAAGGCGGAGTAAGCGAACCATGGACATCGAAGCCGGCCTTCGTGCGCAACTGCTATCGCAAATCAACGCCAGCTGGATGACGGGTGCCGTTCATGCGGCATGCCGGCTCCGCATTCCCGAGCACCTGATGCCCGGGCCGCGTAGCGTTACGGCGCTGGCGGCAGCCAGTGCCTGTCACCCGTCCTCGCTGTGGCGCCTGCTGCGCGCCCTGGTGTCGCTCAATCTGTGTAGCGAAGGCGACGACGGTGCGTTCGCGTTGACGCAAGCCGGCGCGCTGCTGCTGGAAGATCATCCGCGGTCGTTGCGTGCGTGGGCCATGCTGTGCGGCAGTGTGCACTTGACAAGATGGGGCGAGCTCGACGAATGCGTGCGCAGCGGCCTTAGCTATCACGTCCGGCACGCTGGAGAAGACAACTTCATTCACCTCAATGGCAATGCCGAGGGTGCCACGCTCTTCAACCGGGCGATGATCGAACTGACCCGCAGCGTAGCCGAGGACCTGTTGCGCGCGGTGGACCTCGGCCATGCGCGCCGCGTCGTCGATGTGGGTGGCGGCTCAGGGGCCCTGCTGTCGGCCGTGCTCGTCGCGTATCCGGCGGCGACCGGCGTGCTGTTCGACCTCGCGCACGCCATCGACAGCGCCGGCGCGGAGATGGCGCGTGCCGGCGTTGCCCGTCGTTGCGAGCTGGTGGCCGGCAGCTTCTTCGACGACGCGGTACCCGCAGGGGGCGACGTCTATCTACTCAAGAGCGTGCTGCACAATTGGGACGACGTCCGATGCGCGCATTTGCTCGGCAATTGCCGTCGCGCCATGCCGCCCGGTGCCAGGCTGTTGGTGGTGGAACGGATCGTTCCCGACCGCCTAGGCCAGTCGGAGCGCGATCGGTCTATCTGTCGTTCTGACCTGAACATGCTGAGCGCCCTGAGCGGCCGCGAGCGGCGAGAAGCCGAGTTCCAGGTACTGCTTGCCCAGGCCGGACTGACGGTCGCATCCGTGACGGCAACGGCTGGCGAGTTCTCGGTGATCGACGCCATTGCTGACGAACTGGCAAGCGAGCCGTAGCCCGATCGCATGAGCCTACAATCCAGTTGAGTCATGAACTACGCGACCATCGGCCCGAACACAAGCGCCGCGGCCGGATCGGCGCAGGCCGATCTCTCTCAACCTGTGCGACCTGCCGATAGCTTGTACCTGCCGGCGTCTTCCCAAACAGACCCTACATCACGCCTGGGCGCCGAAACTGCGCTCGCACGGCCCGCTGCACTGCCGGAGCGGCACCGGCATTCTGGTCAACGCGCCGGGACGTAGTTGGCACGGGTTTCCCGTGGCTAGCCGCAATGATGACTGCCTGCAGAGCTGTTATCCACTGGCGCCCGTCCATCGGTGACGTATCGGCTCAGGTATTCCCACTGGCTGCGCGCGTAGGCGATGGCCTTGCCCGGCAGGCTCTCCGGCAGTACCTGCGGCGCCTGCTCATCCAGCCACGCCTTAGAGGCTTTCAGCAGCGGCGCGCTGTGCTGTTGACGCAGCCGGTACGTGTAGTTGACGCGTTTCGCTTTCGGGCAGTTCTGCCATGGCGAGCGTCTCGACTTGATACAGGGCTTTGAAGTACTCGAGTGCCTTGAGCACTCGAGCGCTGGGCTTCCCCTGCCCTTTTGGGCCTGCGTCCTGATGCTCGATCCGATGCCGCAGGGCGGCAATATCAATGACGTTCTCCTTGAGTAGCGCGGGCCGGCCAATCAGCCGGGCAGCCCGTACGAGACACAGGGGGTGCCAGGGGCAAGTAATGGCGCCGGTCCGTTGGTTCCTGGGCTGGTGCAATAGAGGAGCGTCATATCTTGTCAACGCGCCAGTCTATACCAAACACCGGAGGACCTACCAGCATGCGATAGCCTGCACCAGGCGACCTGGTTGGTGGAAGACGGTACTCTTCATATTGACTTCACCACCACGCATGCAAATAGCATAGCCACTCATGCTGACTCACCATCCGGAAACGCTTCTTCTTGAAGCCTGTCACGCCACCCTCGGCGCAGTTACACTTTGCCTCACATGTCGCATGTATCACCGTTGCACCAGGCGGCATCGTTGCCGAGGGCATCGACGTCCATCAGCTTTTGGCTTTGGATTGGACGCCTGAATATCTCTTCTTCGACTTGGGAGGGAAGAGCTATAGCTTCCGTGTCTCCGGGGTCCAAATTGTCCGTCCGATCCTGGCTTGGTTTCCTTTCGCGTAGCCGTTCTATCCGCATTCCCCAGGTGGAAGAGGCCGCCGCCCCGGCCTGACACATTGGCACGCGCGCGCGCCCGCCGCCTCCAGCCGGACTCATAGGCCACGCGCTCCGCTGGAACGCATCAGAGTCAATGCCGTCGACAGACTGACCCCGTTGCCACCTCAAGGGTGTAGGCGCATATCCCTGCCGCCCCCCCTTTTTCGGCTTCCCTCTAGGACCACCGCCTACGACATTTCACCGTAGGTCCTGCGCCTGCACACTCAATGCTCCGTTGGCGCCCGCAGGCGAAGCCGGCGGAGTGAGCCGCCGCCTACTGGCAAGCCGCTACAGCCGCCTCCAACCTGATCTCATACGCCGCGCGCTGGCCTAGCTCCACCAGCGTCGCCCGCCCCTTCGTAAAAAAGTCTGCCGCCGGATCGACCTGGTCCAGCCTCGAGGCTTGGGCCCCATAACTCCCGCGTGTGCGAGAAGCCAAGCGATTCGTGGCCGACCTGCGCGATCCACGCGACACGCGCGGCGGCTGCAGGATGCCGAACTCAATCCCGAGGCAGGGCGCGGGCTCGAAATAGAAGCCGCTATTTCGCGTCATAGGTGGATTGCGCCTGCCTGACCCGTTCCCAGTTGGCCTTGGCCCAATCGACCAGTCCCTGCGTCGGGAGCAGCAGGCTCCGTCCGAGGTCTGTCATCTCGTATTCGACACGGGGCGGCACTTCGGGAAACACCTCGCGAATCACCAGCCCGTCGCGTTCGAGATTCTTCAGGGTCAGGGAAAGCATTCGCTGCGAGATACCAGGAACTGCACGTTCGAGTTGCGAAAAGCGGGCGCGCCCGCCGAGGAGGTCGAGCGACAGCACGACGAAGATCGTCCACTTGTCGCCGATCTTCGTCAGCAACTCCCGGACCGCCATCGGGTCCGAGCTTTTGCAGATGGCGGCGGGGTCCAGTTGGCCTGACTTGATCGGTTTCTTCATCACTTACCTCGGTGTTAGCGGCTGATCTTAAAGTGCCTTCTTCTTCGGAACAAGCTTCCTGTTTATAGTTAACTCTCATTTCGTAAGCAACTACGCAAAGCGCGAAAGGAGTCTGGAATGCCTATGCCGAAATACGCGGTCTACAAGACCGCCGCCCCTTACTTCGACTTGGTTCGAGGAGCACTGGGCGAGCTCGTCGACGGCGAGCACTTCTTCGACACCGTCACTGACAACACCATCTATGAGGTTCTCTATGACGTCGCAGGTTGGCCCCCCATCATTCGGGGCCGCACCGACCTGATGACTGCGTTCAGGGGCTATGTCGACAATATCGTTCTGCAATCCGCCGATCAACTGGTTGTCCACCAGACGGAGGGAGGTCGTGTCGTCATCATCGAATACGAGGTCCACGGAACCATCCTCGCGACGGACGTGAAGTACAACAATCGGTTCTGCTCCATCATCAGGATCGAGAATCGGAAGATCGTGCACTGGAGGGACTACATGGACTCTCTGGCGGCCTGGAACGCATTGACCGCGCCGGCCCGCTCGGCGGCCAGCACCAGGGAGGTGCGGTCATGAACACCATCCCTTCCATCGACGCCAGCCCGAGAGGAAAGGCTTCTGCAAGTCGGTCGGTCTCCGACACGCTGGCCGCGCGGCTTGCAGCCCTCTATCCGTCAGCCAAGGTGATGCAGCGCGATCTGGCCACCAAGCACCTTTCTCACCTGGGCGACATCACGCTGAGGGCCATCTCGACAAAGGATGCGGCCGAGGCGGAACGGCTGAAACAGGCGGCCCGTCAGTCGGATCAGCTGACCGATGAGCTTTTGGAGTCTGATCTCCTGGTGATCGCAGCGCATCCGCACTGCGGCGCCCTCTTGGCCCGGTTGGTCGCGTAGCGTCACCCCAACCGGAAATGCTCCGCCGACTGCCCCGCGTTGACGGCCCGCTGCAACCAGGCTGGCATCTCGCCCTGCCCGTCCCATTTCTGCCCTTCGGCGTTGCGGTAGGTGCGCGCAGGCTCGGGAGCCGGCGGTGGTGGTGCCACGACGGCAAAGCAACCGGCTGCCTGCAGGTCGGTCAAGGTCAGGCCGTGCCTGGCCATCTGCACACGGATCCACACCGTGGCTGCGGCGCGCTCAATCTCAAGAGACATAGGTATAACGTTTTGGGAGTCGGAAAGGTGCAACGATTTAGGGACGGACAATCAATCGGCCTCGCCGCGTCTTGCTGCACCACCTCGAGCGGCGCGCCGGCCGCCAGCGCATAGGTAATATGGGTATGGCGCAGCCAGTGCGTGCTGGCCCCCTCCAGCCGGGCCGCTCCGCGCGGGTCGGCGAGGCGCAGCGTGCCGGCGCAGGCTGCGAAGAATCCCTTGATCTGCTTGGCGAGCGTGACGGTACCGATGCCGGCGGCAACCTCGACGAGGCTAGCGAGCGTGCGCCGGCCCACGGCGCACGCTCGCCCAGGTCAGTGGCATGCCCGAGCAGCGCCACGCCGCCCGAGACCCGGTTGGCGCCCGGATCGGCCGGGTGGCCGCAAGCGGCCAGGTACCCCCCAGCCGCGCGATCACCGCCGGCGCCACCGCGCGCTCGGCCTCGCATTGCTCCTCGATCAACCGGGCTTCGTTAAAAGGGCAAGGCGCGCACCTACGCGCCCATGAGTGCACCCAGCCTAGCCGACTGGGAGCGCTTCGGTTGCAATCATGCGTGATGCCGCCACTGCGGCGGCAAGGAAGGAACTGGCCGGGCCACTCGCCCAACGCCGACCGGGGGGCGGACTGCTTGATGCGGTATGCTTGCTCTCACCCATGACTCAGGGACCGCCAGATGCTGATCCGCGAACAAGGCAATCTCGTCAAGCTGATACGCATCGGACGTGATCTCAGCTCGCGCCGGGCACAGCAAACCGTCGTCGGGACGTTCCGGCACAGCGACGGTCCCACCAAGGCGCTGCTTGCCCTGCTCGACGAGGACGAGCGGTCTGCCTTGACGCGTTGGCTCTCCGCCCAGCACGATCGGCAAGAACAAGCGCAGCACCACCTCGTGCTCGACTCCGCGCATCGCCGTTTGGCCGAGCTCGTCCAGGCCATCGATGCTGCCGCCGAGCGGCTCTCTCCAGACGAGGCGACCGCGATCTGGCACAACCTGAACGAAGTCTCCCGTGCCCTGAACCGGGCAGGCTTTCCTGAACCCAAGCGCAAACGCAAGCCCGCGGCCAACGCTTCCGGGCAAGGCGACCTGCTTGCGCCCCTGTTCTAAACCGGCACGACGACGCCCCCCCTCAGCGGTAGATCTCACGCCGGTTCCTGAGCCACACCACTGTGATCGAAATGCGGGCGGGATCCCCGTACCATCGGCGAGGCACTCAAAGGCAGAGCCTTTCCGTTCAATACTCAACGGAGGACTTGCGCGGGAGCCGAAGCCCGACCTCGCCAACGGTATCTGCCTCGTCAGCAATATGCACGAGCTGCGCCGCCAACCTGCGCAGCGCTTCCGGATGTAGCTCTTGTCCGTTGCCCAATGGGGACTCCAGAACTGCCAACGGCTTTTCGTGGCGGTCCCGGCGAAGGGTGTACGAGAGTATGCGCGTCGTCATCGTAGCTTTTCCTATTCATTAACCTTCAGCTTTGTCTTCGCCTTCGCGAGCGCTTCCTTCAATGTAGGCGCCTTCGCAATCCGGACACGTTTCGAGTATCCCGCCCCTGGCACCTCACACCACTGAAAGACATCGGCTTGCACGACCTGGCGGCCAATCATCTTCAACGACCATTCCAGTCCCAAACGTCGGTGCCATGGTGTGCGAGACATGTGCGCGGTTCCGTTACTTCGGTTGTTCACCAACCAGCTCGCAGCAATGCATAGCTAGTGCCTCCATCTCGCGCTGCAAATCGGTCCGTTGGGCGTCATACGCCTGCTGGCCGTGGTCGATGGCGTTGAGCCGGCCGCGCGCGGCAAGCCACGCGCCATAGATCCGATCCGCCTCGCTAAACAGTTCTTGCTTTCCCATCGCGGCTTTTCCCAGGCCTTCATCGGAAGTGGTAGTCCAAGGCTACGCCGAGCCCATAGTCGGCTCGAAGCACATTGAATCCGCTGAGGTCCTGTTCCACGTCATCATGCGGATGATGTGGAGAGTTGTCCGGCACACAATGCACAAACCAGTCGGGAGCAAAGGCGGACGCGTTGCCTGTTTCCCAGGAGTGTCGAGACCCATGATGTGGAACCTGAACGACAGAGAGCACATCCCAGCGATCCTTCCCGAAGTGCGTCTTCATCGCCGCGATCATGTCACTGTCGACTCGAAGATCCCCCAAGCACAGCAGACCAGCCCGTTGTCCTGGGAACGCTTGCAGGATATCGCACCTATAGAAAATAGAGCAGGGCTTAACGCCGACGGCAGTTGGACGGACCAGCAGGCATAGCGAGATGTTGTTGCGAGCTTGGCTAGAGCGACCGAAGTGTCGTTCGTAAATTCGCCGCAGTGCCTCTCGCCAGCCGCGCCGAGGTAGTTTTGACAAATCTGCAAGACCGTATCGACGCATGACTGTGCTGACTTCCACCCGCAAAGTTTCCTCGGATGCCCCCGATCTCCTGGCAACTCGATCACCAGATTTCGTTTGGTGAAATAGATCAGGCTGCTCCGAGTTGAAGAACATGAGTTCAACGGGAAACTGCGGGGCAACTGAAGGCCACGCATGTTGCCAAGACAGGAGGCGAGGACCAGACTCTCCGCCCTGCTCTAGCCCCGCCAAATAGTCGCGTCGAAGTTCCTCATCCGCCCTGTCCCCAGAGGAACGCTGAAATCCTTCCTCTAGCCGCGACGGGCTAGGAAGGGGCCGCGGATCAACGTCCACAGGAGGATCGCTCTCACCTCTTGGACCGCCTCGGACAAACAAGATGGAGTCGACCTGTTCTGATAGCCCGCGACTACTCAGCCATTGAACTGGATTGAGCTGAAAGAGTGCCGTGGAGACCGAACAAGGGTCACTGCCAACCGAGGCTGCCTGCCCCAACCGCTGGGCGGCATCCATGTACGGTAGCGCAAGGCAGCGTACGGACCGCGTGCGAAGAAACCGCTCTACGCCGTTGACATGGTCATCATCAAAGTGCGAGAGCACGAAGAGATCGATCTTCGCAGGCCAATAAATCCAGCGTTCGATCTCATCAATTACTCTGTTAATTCGTGTCGTTCGTTTGGAGCCGCAGTCATAGACCCAGGTAAACTCCGGAATCTGCTCATCCCTGGCAGTGACGAGGCCAGTGAAGAACGTCCCGTGTCCCACGGGGTGAAAACACTGATGTACATGAATCAAGTCAGCCCCCTCTTTCCGACTAGTGATGAGCGGAAGCACCGTTCCGCAGAATACTCATCTCGACGGGCATGCTGAAGCCAGCCTCAAGGTTCATCCTGGCAAGCTCGATGCAAGCCACCTCGGTCCCGGCCTCCACCTTTGCTACAGCAACCGCTAGTGCTTTCGCCGCTAGCCCAAAGGCTCCCACAGCCTCATCCCACGAAACTCCAAATCGACGGGCGGCCTCAATGGTTTGCTCAACCAAGGCGGGAACCGTCGCGTCAGGTTCATTCATCCTCTCTTCCGAGTTGTTTACGGGTGCGTTCAGGCAGACTTCGCAAACTGTGAGAGGCGTGTCATGCCATTTTGCACGTCCGCCCAACAAGTCTGCACCAATTCGGCCGACGCACCAATCGCCTCTTGCACCGCCGTGTCGGTTGCGTGGCCGAGCAGGGCCACCGGCTCGCGCTGGTCGCGCGGATCGGCCGCGAAGCCCCGCGCGACCAGGTACCGGCCCAGCGCCACCACCACCCCGTCCGGAACCGGCAAGCGCCGCACCTTGCTGCGCTTGCCCAGCACCGTCAGCCACCACCCCTCCTCACGCTCGCGCGTGCCCGGACGCGGCAGGCTCACCCACTCTAGATCCGCCGAGGTCAGCGACACCACCTCGGACAGGCGCAGGCCGGTGCGGTACAGCAGCGGCAGCGCCACCTGCAGGCGCTGGTTGGCGAACGTGGGCGGCTGCTCGGCCAGCCAGCCGACGACGAAGGCCCACCGGGCCTCAGTTAGGCTGAGTCCGACGTCCATCGCGGGCACCTCTCAATGGCGATTCGCTGATCGCCGGTCACCATTAATTCGCGGACACCGCTCCGGCAGGCGCGGCGGCTGGTGTGTTGCCGTTCTTGCCGGCCTTATCCCGTGCATCGGGCTTTGGCAACTCGAACTCCGCCCAGTTCGGATCCTGCTCCGTCGCGGCGGAAATAGCCACGATCTTGCGGTCGAAAATGTTCACGCCCGAAAAGACGACTACGTCGCCGATATGCGGTGTAAACGCGATGTAGTCAGGCTCGTCGACTAGAGGATTGCCCTTGAGCTTCATCGGTTCCTTGACGAATGCATACTGGCCGCCCACATACATCCACTTGGACGAATCGCGCAGCGTCTTGCCGCTGACATCCCGCAGCATGATGTCGACGCTACGCTTCAGCGATTGCTCCAGCGCTAGCTTAAGCGGTCCGGCGTCGTCTCTGAACCAGCCATTGTCGCCGGCAAGTGGCCGGGCGTCCGCTGTGGCAGAAATGTAGCGACTGCTCCATAGCTCCTTTCCATATGCGTCCTGTAACGTGGTCCGCACGACCACATAGGGCCGCACATCGGTATCGTTGACGTAGCTGAGCACCGCGAAAGGTAGGAGCGACAACTGCGGCGTGCCCGCACGCGTGCCGCCGAACTTGAGATTGGTACCCGCATCGGCGGCAATACCATTTTTCACAAGCTGTTCGGTTGCAGAAAGAAGATCATGCTTGCCCAATGCTCTGTCGTTACCAACCAATGATTTTCCACGCTCCGCATTGATGGCACTTCCGACCAGCACCCCGAGCGCCCCGAACAAAATGGACACGCCCTGCCCCGATTGATGGCCGCTGACGAACAGTCGCGTGTTCGGCACGGCATAAACTCCGGGAGGAAATTCGGACCAACTGGAAGGAAGTTCTTTGTTGATGCTGACGGATATGTCTTCTTGCGCCTTTGGAAACGGCTCCGCGTTGCGGTAGGTGGCACAACCCGCAATGGTGGCGATGCATGCGAAGACTGGGATGTATTTGAGAATTGCGACCCTGAGCATCTTTGACCTGAGTGAGAGGATGAATCGCTGCCAACTGAGGGCAAGCTAGCTTAGCATTGCTCTTCCCAGCCATGATTCCGCCTGAAGTGGGGTACGCTGCGCAATGCAAGCGCGGTCGCTTTGCTTCGCGACGGCCGAATTGGATGGCCCCCCGCACGATTGATGGCGGGGATAGCGCCGGCTCGTAGAGCCGGTCCGTTGGCTTGCTGCTGGTTGTCTGTTTGCGCTCGGTCATGACCCTAGTCGAAGCCTTTGCCCTAGTCGAGAAATTGCCTCAAGAAGAGCGGCTCGTGATCGGCATTCTACTGAACGATCCGCCGCGCTGGAGCGCCGGCAGTATCAACGATCCCAGTGTCTGGCTCGGGTTCGAATCATCCGTCGTGAGAGTTATTGAGGAGTATCGCGCCGGGGATAAGGACCCTACAGTCTCCATCACGCGGTTCGGCCGTGGCCACGTCCTCGTGGCGCTCGGGCAGGAGAATGCGCGGAGCGTGGCTGATGCCCTGGACGAAGCTGTGAGGTTGCTTCGCAGGCAAGCCAGCAATACATGAGGCGCGCAAGCAAGGTTGGCCCATCTCGATGGCGCAGCGTCTGTCGAAAATGCGCAGCCCTTTGCCCTGAGCCCCTACAGTCGGCGGCCGGTATGCAGATATGGAGTACAGCCGCAGCCGGATCCCGCTGTTCTGACTGTGGCTTGGGCTCGCCTCGGCGGGCTTCTTTTTTGGCGCAGATGAAGACACAGCGCGTATTGCATGCCCGAAGCTACATCTGGCTAGCGCACATGTTGTCCCATCTGCGCATTCTTTCACATCATTGTCACAATGGCTGGCACTGCATGCGGGCTCGGTAGCCTAGTCTGCAAGTGCTGCGGAGCCATGCGGCATCCTCTATGTCCATCGTAGCGTCTGGGTGAGTCGGTAGCCAGGAGCCATCCGTTGGTGGTACCCGACGCTCCCTTAACGTCTCGTAGCACCACCACGGCCCGCTTCGGCGGGCCGTGTTATTTTGGGCCACTGTGCCAAGCGCTGTTCGTTGACAACCACTTGGCAGGCCTGTAAAAAATCGCCCTTGCAGGATCCTCAGGCACTAACCACGAAGTACTAGGCGCAACACCCCCGCAGCCGATGTCTCCATGTTTCTTGCTGGATCGTCATGCCTCGCCCGCATTTCCGCGCACGGCGAGAACTCGCTTTGGAATCCACACATGGAAACCGGTACTGTTAAGTGGTTCAACGACGCTAAAGGCTTTGGCTTCATCACGCCTGATGCGGGCGGCAATGAGCTGTTCGCACACTTCTCCGAAGTCCAGAGCAGCGGCTTCAAGTCGCTCAAGGAAGGCCAGAAGGTGCGCTACGTCGCCGGCGTAGGCAAGAAGGGACCGGCGGCCACCAAGATCGAGGCGATCTAGGCCGCTGCGGGCTTAGCATCCTTCGTGGCGCCTTGGTTGCGTCGCTCGTTCCGACTTGGCGGTTGGTTGCTTACGACGCAGTGAAGTCCTTTGTCATGTAGGTCCCAGGCCCGCTTCGGCGGGCCTGTTTTCCAGGAGTGCCAGAGCAATGCGTCTTGCGGCCATCAGCTCTCGCTCAACTCTTCGTCCGTGGCAGCGCACGCACAGCATTCAAGATTCTCTTGATGAAGCGTTCGAGGAAATCGAAGATCTGCCTACTAGGGAGCGACTCCTAGTCGCCTACTTCCGCGAGCATGAGATCGAGTGGTCAGCCGGCCATATTGACCAGCCTGAGATCGTTGGCGATGCCGGCAGTCATGTCATCGAGGAGATTGAGCGGTACCGCGGCGGGGACGTGAATAGCTCCCCGATAGTCAGCCAGTCCCGCGATGGTCGATTGTGTTCGTGATCGTGGGGCCGGAGTCCCCGCATGCGGTAGTCGCCCACCTGGGCATGGGCATCAGCGAAATGATCAAGCGGCTCGGACATTGATGGCGCTGCCCGCGCGGCAGCCTTCGTGGCCCATTGGCGAAATGTGCAGCTAGGGGCCTTGCCCAGGGTGCGGGTTTTGTTATCCCTGACGCGCTGCTTCCAATTCGTCCACGCGCTGCTGTGCCCGGGAAAGGCCGTGCGACTGGTCATCGCCGTTTCGGTCGTAGCGGCCCAAATCTTCAGACTCGTCGACCGTGCGATCGCCTATTCGGACCCGCCCCACAGCAGCGTAGGGCCCGTCCCCGACCGGCCTCGCAAAGCCTTCAATGATGTAGGTGCGGTACATGAGGATGGACATGGGTTCGACTCCCGCTATCTATGCCTGCACCTTCCCCGACATCCAACAAAGATATCAAAAAAGCGCGCGATCTGTATATACGGCGCATAGTTTTAATAGAATATGGCTTTTTAGGCATAATGTTATCGTAGTATCTCGTCCGGAGCTGCGGTGGCTGGATCGCGGACGGCGAGGCTGCCGTGGCTTCATTCCTTCCCATGCGATAGGCTCTAATTCCCGCAGCGAATTCTTGGGGATCGATCGAAGCCAAAGGCAAAGGGACGAGCGGCTGCGCGTGCTCGTCAGACTCCACACCCCGGGGGCTAACGGCCCTGCACTACGCCCTGTGCGCGTGGCGACAGCGGTTCGTCCGTGAGGCGCAGGCTGAGCATAGGTCGTGTTCGTCGTTTGATGGCCCGATGGGCCTGCTCGATGATGTTGTTCAGGTACTTGCGCTGACGGACCCTGATGGGCGCCTCGCGCTGCGCATTCACGGCGCGCATTGCGGCCAGGTTGGCACCGCTTTTGTCGATGGTCACGGTATCAGGCGCGCCGTTCTGGCCGATGGCTCGCTCGAAGTAGCGCCGGGCGGCAGCCTTGTCGTGGCGAGCCCGCAACAGAAAGTCGATGGTGTTGCCGGCCTTGTCCACAGCGTGATAGGGGTACGTCCACTTGCCCCGCGCCTTAGGGTAGGTCTCGTCCATCCGCCAACTCTTGCCAACCGGGCGCTTGTGGCGGCGAAACGCCTTCTCGAACAGCGGCAGCAGCTTGAGCGGTGCACGGTCGAGTGATCGACCGCAAGACCACGCTCGGCCATCATTTCCTCGAGATCGCACAGGCTCGGCGAATAGGCTACGTACCACCGTGCGCACGGCAGGATTTCGTCCAGCGGATAGTACAGGCGCTTGAGCGCCTTCGCTACGCCAGCAGGCAGCGCTCTTTTCGCAGATGCCTTCTTCATTACGCACTTCCGTCCAGGCCAATGTCGGCTCCAATCTTACCCCGGCGTCCTTATCGCGACAAAACCCCGGCCAGGGGCTACCGTTGATTCCAAAATATCGCGTTAACGCTGCCTGCTATCTATTAAGCGATCTTCTTGCTCGACTTCAAGCTTTGCTTTAAAAGTCCTTCTTGCGGTTTGAGCCATTTTTGACTACACAGAAACCCTGTCCGATCAGCAAAAATCATGACCTATGGCTTGAGGAGGCGATGATGTTGTAGAACACGCGAGGAACAGCGGCTTCCCGCAAGGCGCCCATCCTGTGCACATGGCCCTTTGTGTTCTTGCCCCACTTGCCCAGGCGCAGCTAGACGCCCTCACTAGCGTCGTGGACCAGCATGCGGGAACTGCGGCCTGTGCGGCACAGGGAAAGCAACACCCAGTCTGGCGCCTTGGGGCCTGCCACCCGTTCGTACAAGCGATCACGAAAAAGAAGAGAGGATGGCATGGCTCCAGTCAGCTTGCGGATTACGGCTGCCACGCTAGCAATGCTTGCCGTTGCTGCGGTCGCGCACGCCGCCGGGCCCCGGTGCGAGCGCACCATCGTCGCAGATGTCGTCGCTCTTGAACAAGCCATCGTCCTTAACCGCTACGGCGCATTCAATCCAGCCGGCATGCTCTACGCCCTGCGGCGCGACGTGGTGTTCTCTGGGCACCCCACGATCGCCGACGGCACTCCGGTCACCGAAGCCAACTTGGCCGAGGCCCCGGGTAAGGTTCGGCTGCGCGGCGACAAGCGTCCGCGCCCCATCATCTTGCGCGCCAACGAAGGGGATTGCCTGGAGGTACGCTTTCACAACCTGCTGATGCGGGCGGCGCCCGACGAGCTCCAGGGCAGCCCTGAGCAGTACCAGGGCCGGGTACCGGCGCACCTGGAGGCGCCGCCGGGCGTGACCTACAACCAAGGCCCCCAATCCGCCACGGGCCGCAACCTGGTCAAGGCCGAAGCTGTGAGCAACGACAGGCCGTGGACGCGTGCGGCCTCATTTCATGTCAATGGCCTGGACGTGCTGCCGATGTCCGGCAAGCAATGTCCCGCGTCCACGCCGCAGCGTGCCTGGCTGTGCGGCACCGACGGCGACAACGTGGGGGTCAACCGCGCCGTGGTGAACCCAGCCACGCCAGAGCCCCTGCGCAGTCAGCTCGAACGCCAGGGGGGCCAGGTGCTGCCCGGCCAAAGTGCCATCTACCGGCTCTACGCCTTCCGGGAGGGCACCTACTTCGCCTACT
This sequence comes from Cupriavidus sp. 96C5-1, assembly GCF_057798855.1. NCBI lineage: Bacteria > Pseudomonadati > Pseudomonadota > Betaproteobacteria > Burkholderiales > Burkholderiaceae > Cupriavidus > Cupriavidus sp. 96C5-1. The sequence continues at coordinate 69,255 of NZ_JBYOJU010000008.1, forward strand.
CCACCGCGGCGAGCGTCGGCGGCGAGGGCGACGGCGGCCAACTGGGTGCCGGGCTCTTCGGCGCCGTCAACGTGCAACCGCGCGACGCCAAGTGGTACCGCTCCCAAGTTGCGCACGCCGATTTGCGCGCGGCCACAGGAGCCTCGCAAGCCGGTGCCAGCCACCCCTGGAGCAATCTCGACTATGACGGTGCCCGCTACACCAGCGGCCCCCAGCGCGGGGTTCCCATCCTGGCCATGTTGAATCCGCGCGGGGCTAATACCTATGAACTGGTGCATACCGACCTCAACGCCATCGTTGCCCTGCGCGGCCCGGCACCGGATCATCACGACACCACCGGCGCGAATCGCCGCTGCCGCGACTACGCCTTCGGCAATAGCTGCGGCCAGGCCTACCGGGAGTTCACGGTCGTAATGCACGACGAAGTCAAAGCCGTGCAGGCGTTCGCCGAGTTGGACGATCCCGGTAATCCGCTGCACGCCATCAAGGACAACATGGGCATCAACTACGGCGTGGGAGGCATGGGGGCGATGGTCGTGGCCCGACAACGCCGCACCGGTCCGGCCAAGGACTGTCCCGAGTGCCGCGCCGAGGAGTTCTTCCTGAGTTCATGGGCCAACGGCGATCCGGCGCTGGTACTCAAGTGGGATGCTGAGGGCAAGAAACCGATCGGCGCCCTGTATCCGGACGATCCTTCCAACGTGCACCACTCCTACCTGAACGACCCGGTGCGCTTTCGGAATCTGCACGCAGGGCCGAAGGAGACTCACGTCTTCCACCTGCATGCCCACCAATGGGTGCAGGACGCCAGCGCGCCCGGCTCCAGCTACCTCGATTCGCAAACCATCTCGCCCGGTGCGACGTTCAGCTACGAAATCGAGTTCGGCGGGTCGGGCAATCAGAACCTCTCACCCGGCGATTCAATCTTTCACTGCCACCTCTATCCCCACTTCGCCCAGGGCATGTGGGAATTGTGGCGCGTGCATGACGTGTTCGAGGATGGTTCGAACGCGCGCAAGCTGCCGGACGCCGAGGTGGCCGGCGGCACCGAAAGCCCGGCAATCGTGCCGCTGCCGGGCAGTGTGCTGCCGCTGATGCCTACCGCACAGTTCGCCGGCTATCCCTTCTACATTCCGGGCGAGGCCGGGCACCGCCCGCCGCAGCCACCCATGGACATGGACCTAGCCGTCAATGGCGAGCCGGTGGACGGCGGTCTGCCGCGCCATGTGCTGACCGGCTGGGAAGGCATGGGGAATCGCACAGAGCGTGCGCTGACCAATCAATCGGTACTGGAAGCGGCGCTGCGCAAAGGCTCGACCACCGCGCAAATCAATGCCCGACGGGTCTACCAACAGAATCCCAATGCCCTGACAGCATTGGCCGAGGAGTGGGTGGAACTGGGCGGCCTCAAGCTGTTGGACCCGGACGGCGTGCCGAGCGAGCGCCAGGCCATGCAGTTCCATGCCGGCACGCTGGAGGGGCCCGGAATCGCACCCACCGCCATGGCTGCGGGCGACCAGCGCCACCCAGAGTGGGAGCAGGAGCGCAAGGGCTACGTCTCCGAGTACGCGCGCACGGTGCCCGGCCAGACAGCCCTCACTGGCCCCGCAGTCTTTCGCGTCAATGGCCGAGCACCGGCACGCGGCGCGCCTTACGCCGACCCCTGCCCGATCACCGCTCCGCGCCGCGAGTACCGCGCCAGCGTGATCCAGACCGAGCTCACGGTGAACAAGCACGGCTGGTTCGACCCGCAGGCGCGCATTCTGTCCCTCGAGAACGACATCGCCGAAATCATCGATCCGAACACCCGCACGAGGCTGCCGGAGCCACTGTTCTTCCGGGCCAATTCGGGCGACTGCATCGATTTCAAGCACAGCAATTTCGTACCCAACGCGCTGGCACTGGATGACTTCCAGATCTACACGCCCACCGACACCATTGGCCAGCACATCCACCTGGTCAAATTCGACGTCACCTCCTCCGACGGTTCGGGCAACGGCTGGAACTATGAAGACGGCACCTTCTCGCCCGATGAGGTCCGCGAGCGCGTGCATGCCTACAACGTCGCGGCAGCACGGCAAGGCAAGCCCCCACTCAAGCTAAAGACGCACCCCTTGTTCCAACAAAACTGCGCGGGCAACACGAACTGTAAGGCCTTGCAAAGCAAAGGGGCCTGCCCTCCCGACGCCGAACGGCTGCCGCTGGCCAAACTGGCAGAGGACTACCCCTTCTGCGGCGCCCAACGCACCGTGCAGCGCTGGTATGCCGACCCGATCTTCGACACGGCCAAGAACGGCAAGGACTACACCTTGCGGACCGTGTTCAGCCATGACCATTTCGGCCCCAGCTCACACCAGCAGCACGGCCTCTATGCGGCCTTGATCGTCGAGCCGACGAACTCGGTTTGGCTCGACTTGAATGCCAACACCCTCAACTGGGAAGGGCTGTGCAGCAGCGTGCCGGCCGAGCGCGATGCCGCACGCGCCAAAGTGCTAGGTGGCGCCAATCTGAGCGACCGCTTCGATGAACGGTGCAGCGCACGCCTGGCCAAGGTGGCACCGGACGAGACCCGCCCGCCGTTGAAACTGCGCGAAGATGGTGGCCCCACAGCTGCACGCGCCAACATTGTTTCGCCCAAGTGTCTGCACGGTACGGGGGACGGCTCACCGGCGCAACGCTTCCGCGGCTCGCGTAAGGACACCAATCCGCTGGACCCACAGAACGCCACGCGGTCGCTGGACTGCGGGAACGAAGAGCTGGAAGCGCGTGATACGCGTCGCGAATACGCCCTGGCCTTCGCCGACTTCTCGGTGCTTTACAACACCGCGCTGGAGCCGATCAATCCCGAGCAGCGCGATCTGTCGCAGTTGCGCCTAGGGCACCGCCAGGTCGGGATCAACCGTCCCGCACCACTGGCCATTTCATCGGAAGACCCCGGAACGCAGCTCATCAACTATCGCAATGAGCCGGTGCCGTTGCGCGTGGTCGAATTCCCGATCAAGCCCAACCCGGAGTTGGGCGGCTTCGACTACCGCCAGCAACCTTGCCAGCCGCGGGAAGCGGATTGCACGGGCGAGATGGCCAACGTCTTCAGCACGCGGGCCCACGCGAAGCGCGATCTGGCACTGGCGCGCACCGACTACGGCGCAGTACTCACGCCGGCCACGCGCAGCCTGTTGACGGGAACGCCGGTGGCCGACAAGCTCGATGGCGCGCTGACGGCTGTCGAGGATTGGCGCAAGCAGTTCAACTGTGCGCTATACGTCGACGCCGGCCTGGGCCCCTGCCGGATCACCGCGCGCGAGCCCTGGCGCCTACCGGGCGACCCGGCCACGCCGATCCTGCCGGCCTACGAAGGCGACCCTCTCTACGTACGGCTGATTCAGGGCGCACAGGAGGCCCAGCACGTGTTTGCCATGACCGGGTACAAATGGCTGCGCGAACCCGACAATCCGCGCTCGGGCTATGTCAATGCCCAGCCCCTGGGCATCTCGGAGCATTTCGAGTTCAATATCAAGGTCAGTCCTCTGGCCGTGCCGCGTGCCGATAGTTTGTACCTCGGCTCCTCCATCGATCAGCTGTGGGACGGGATGTGGGGTCTGGTGCGCAGCTATGGCGTTCACCAGGACCCGCAGACAAATCGCTTCACGCCACACGAACAGCCCGGCCTCGCCAGGCTCGACGGCCTACCCGGCAGCCCGGTCAAGCGGCCGGCTCTACCCATGGCGCTGGACCAAAGCACACGGGTCTGCATGCCCGGTATCGGCGCGGACGAGGCGGCTGGAGCCGCAGGCATGAAGCAGCTGTTCTTCGACATCAGCGTGCTACGGGCCTGCGAGCTCACGGGGCGCTGCAATGTTGCGGGTCAGCGTGGCATTCCGTACAACGAGCGTATGGGGCTTGATGACCCCAACGGCATCGTCTTCGTGCGCAACAACCACCGGCCTGGCGAGCCCGAGCCGGCAGACATGAACCCCCTGGACAACCGCCAGGTGCTGGACGCCCTGCACAAGGAGGTCCGTCGCGGCGAGCGTCGCATCGAACCCATGGTGCTTCGCGCTGCCGCAGGTCAGTGCATGAAAGTGAGGTTGCGCAACCACCTGCCGCCTGTCATGGCCGAAAACCCGGATTCGAGCCAGGCCAATGGCCAGGCCCGCTATAGCGACAACTTCCTGTCGATGATTCTCGACGGCTTCAACTATAACCAACTGCGCATGTCCACGAGCGTTGGACTGTCGGCTGCGAAGGTCGCCACCTTTGGCCCCCTGGCCGACGGTGCCAACTTCGGTATCACGGGGCTGGAACGCGACCGCATCGAGGCCGAAGAACGCGAGGAGGCAGACCGAGCCGCCAACAGCGCGCAAGCAGGCCCCCGGCCACGGCGCCCCACGCCCTTGGGTGCCGACGCACCTCAGGCATCGCCTCGCTCCGCGCCGCCGCTGAATCAGGGCAACCTGGTGCGCGCCTGCGCAGACGGTGAGGCGTTGCATCTGTGCAAGTCGGGCGTCGTGGCCTGGTACGCCGGCGACTACCAGTTGGATGCGGCCGGCGTGCAACAGGCGAAGGCCATCGAGTTTGGCGCGGTGCCGCTCACGAGCTTCGGCGACGTGATCAAGCACCCGGCGCATGGCGCGATCGGCGCCCTGGTCGTCGGCCCGCCCGGCAGCCAGGTGTGCCCGGCCAGGGATGCGCGCGAGCGCGCGTCCGACCGCGGAACCTACACCAGCGCCACGGTGTGCGACGCGCAGGGCAGGCCGCTGTACCGCGACCTGGTGCTGGTTCTGCAGGATGCAGTCGACGCCAAGATCAAAGGCCACGCGGTCGCGAACCTGAAGGGCGCCGAAGAGCCGGACGACTATGGCATCAAGGCCGTCAACTACCGCAGCGAGCCGATCTGGGCGCGGCGCGGCGGCGATCCGTCCGTGCCCTTCGAGGAACGCAACACATTCGACTATGCCGGCGTGCTCAGCTCCAAGAAAACTCCGGACGGCCGCTGTCAGGCCGGCATTGCACCGCTGAAGCATACCGGCTTGCAGGACTGCGACCCCGAAACGCCGGCCTTCGTCGCCAAGGCGGGCTCCGAAGTGCGCCTGCGCATCGTGCATCCCGGCGGACATACGCGTCAGCAAGCCATTGCGCTGCATGGGCACGATTGGAACCCGCACCCCTTCAACCGCGACTCGACGCGCCTGCTGGGCAGTCACGCAAGTGCCACGCGCGACGCCTGGACCGTGCAAGGCGCCTACAACGCCGTGGGCCCGCTGATGGGAGCGGACCTGCTGGTCCGTGCCGGCGGGCGTTGGGCCGTGGATCGAGACTACCTGTGGCGCAGTCAGGCCTCTTTCGTTTTCGACGGAGGAATCTGGGGCCTGCTGCGAGTCGTGCCCTGACCTTGACCGGAAGGATCTGCATCATGGACATCATCCCCGCCCTCGACCCGCAGGACTTTCAGGATGCCTTCCTGCTGGACTGGACCGACCATCCGCAGCAAGGCGCGCTGACCAACTTACCCCAGGCAGTCGGTCGCGCGCTGGCTCAGTTTCGCTTCAACGAAGCTTCAGTGGAGATCGACATCGCCGGTCCGCCCTTGGTTATTTCGCGCTGTTCCCAACTGTTGTTCAATGGCAACTTCGCGACGCGCGACAGCGTGTTGCTCGGCGACAACCTGGCCGGCCGGCTACCGGTGCACCTGCACTTTCCGATCCCGCTGCGCAGCGTCGGCGCCGCCGTCTCCGCCACAGGACCGGCAGGCCGCGACTATCTGGCCCAATGCTCGCTGCAACTCGACGACGGCCAGTGGCATTCGGTGCAGCCTCGCCTGGCTACGTTGAACCGCAAGCGCGGCACGGCGCCGTTTTTGGGCGGCACGGCAGCCCCTGGGCGCAGCATTGTCGGGGTCTGGTTCGACGTGGTCGATCCGCGCAACCGGTCGGATTTCCCGCAGGTCGCAATCAACGACCTGCATTTCCTGCCTGCCTGATGTCCACGGGAAATCCTCGATGAGAACGCTACTGCCGAAGTCACTGCTTCTGGCGTCGCTAGCAACCATCGGCGTACCGCCGGTGCTGGCGCAAATGGCGGCAGGACAGCGCATCGAGCAAGGGGGCATCACGGTCAGCTTCGACTATCAGGCGGTCGGGGACGGCAGCGGCGTGGCGCATCTGGCCCTGAGCGACGCGCATACCGGTCGCGCCATCGAACGCGCGCGCCCGGCCGCCTGGATCGTCGCTCGCCGTTCCGAGCAGGTCGCCGAAGAAGCCAGCTGCGAAGACAAGGCGCGCGCCCTGGTGGCAGGATCCTTGGGCCAGCGAGCCGATGTGGACCTGAACGGCTACCGGCTGCTCACGTTGAACCACGACCGCACGGTGGCCTTCATCAATCCGTTGGTACGGCTGGGCAACACCCAGTTGGAATCCATCGTGGAACTGCCAGCCGAGGGCCACGACTGGCTGTTGGCGCCGCGTGCGCAGAGGCTGGCCGTGAGCCTGCGCGACGCAGGCGTGGTGGCGCTGATTGATACGGTGGCGCGCAAACTGGTGGCCACCGTCCCCACAGGGACCAGTAGTCTGCCGACTCGGCTTGCCTTGGATCCCGACGGCCGGCGGCTGTGGGTCGGATTGGACGGCCGTACCGAGGTGCTGGCAATCGACCTCCAAACCTCGCGCGTTGAAGGCCGCGCGTCCGTCGGCCGCGGGGTGCACACGCTGGTCGCGCCCGAGCAAAGCCCCCAGCTCTTCGTCACCAACGGCGACTCGAACACCGTCTCGCTGGTGGACCGCACCACCCTGCAAACCGTCGCCGAGGTGCCCGTCGGCGCCACCCCAGTGGCGAGCGCCTGGAGCTCGGCGGCGCGGCAACTGGCCGTGCTGTCGCTCAACGGGGGCTCGCTGGCGCTGATCGATGGCGAGGCCAGGACTGTGCAGGCCACGATACCGCTCGCGCGAGGCGCCATGGTGCTGGGACTCTTCGACGAAGGGCGACGCGCCCTGGTCCTCAACCGTCTGGACGACACGCTGTCGCTGCTCGATCTCGCGCGCGCGCGCAAGACCGCCGAGCGCAAGCTACCAGCGCGGCCCGACCAGCTCACCTTTTCCCGCGAGTTCGCCTTCGTGCGCTCGCAAAGCACCAGCGCCATGCAGGTGATCGCGCTCGCGCAGGCTCGCGAAGACCGTCTGGACAGTGTGGCGGTGCCTATGGGCCAGAACGCGCCGCAGGACGCACCCGATGCCCTGAATGAAGCCGCCAGCGTGTTGGTGCCGGCCCCTGAAGGCAACGGAGTGTTGGTGGCCAATGCGGGCGATGGCCGCGTCTACCGCTACGCGCAAGGACTGATGGTGCCCGTCAACAGTCACAGCAACTACCGCCGGCACGCGCGCGGCCTGCTTGTGCTTGACTCGAGCCTCGCCGAGCGCGCACCTGGCCAATTCGAGGCCCCGGCGCACTTCGCCCACAACGGGCGCTACGACGTGGTGGTACGCAATCTGCGGCCCGCGATCACGGCTTGCTTCACCCTCGCGGTGCAAGGCGTGCCCGCGGCGATAACGGCCGCTGTCCCCCCCAAGCCCCGGCTGCTGGCGGCGCGCCGCCTCGATCACAGCACCGTGGAACTCGACTTCGCCCTGAGCGAAGTGGCTGCGGGTACACCGGTTGCGTTGCTGCTGGTGCAACACGCGGGCACCTGGCAAGGGCGCACCTGGGCCGCGCCACTGGAAAGCGGCCGATACCGCGCTCGGTTGCGAGGCCTACCGCATGGCACCTTCGAGGCCATGGTCGAGGCCTTGTCCGGTCAGTTGGCCTTTTTCGACGGCCGTCTCGGACGCGTGAAGTGGCCGCTGCCGCAAGAGACATCACCATGAATGCCAAAGTACCCTCACCGACCCGGCGAACCTTGTGCTTGATCACAGCGGCGCTCGGTTTGGCGGGATGGCGACCCGATGCCATGACCGCGGACATTCCCGTGTGGATGCCCGCCCCAACCCTGCCCGATGTTCCCCTGCTCGACCAGGATGGTTGCAGCGTGCACCTCGAGCGCGACCTGATCGCGGGACGAACCGTTATCGTCAGCTTCATGTTCGCGGGGTGTCAGACGGTCTGTCCGCCGCAGACGGCGTTGCTGCGCGAAGCCAGCCGGCGCCTGCGCGCCCGCGATGCGACACGTGACGTGCGGGTGATCTCCATCACGGTCGACCCGTTGGCCGACGGCCCCACACAGTTGCGTGCCTTCGGTCAACGACACCAACTGCCCATGGGGCCTTCCCGGGAATGGACGCTGCTGACCGGGCGTCCGGCCGATATCGCCCGCCTACTCAAGGCCTTCGACGTTCCCGCTGGAGCGCCAGGCGACCACCCAGGTCTGCTATGGGTCGGCGATGCGAGACGGGGACGCTGGACACGAAGCTCATCATTGAACCCACCCGACGTGGTGATGGCACTGGTAGAGGCCTTGCAGCGATGAGGGCATCGCGCCACCCCACACGCTGGCTCGCCGTCCTCGGGCGCCGAGGCGCTCTGGCCATGACAATCTGGGCCGCGATGCTCGGCATGGCGATGGCCGAGGGCGCAGCGACGTGGATTCGGGAAGGTCGCGCGTTGTATCGCGGGGAGACTCCTTGGCACCAGCCCCCTACCCTGCATGGCGTACCGCTGACGGCAGGCGCCGGCGCCTGCCTCGCTTGCCACGGACCGCGCGGCGAGGGCCGCAGCGAAGCCGGTGTGCTGGTGCCATCGCTCCAATGGCAGCGCCTCATGCAAGCCACTCCCAGGCGCCCGCCCTACACCAACGCCGCGCAGGTCCTGCGTGCGATCGCCGAAGGACGCACCAGCGACGGCCGGGCGCTCGACGCTCCGATGCCGCGCTTCGCGCTCGACACCAACGAGCAGCACGCTCTGCTCGCCTACTTGCAAGTGCTCGGTACTGAGGCCGACCCGGTAGCCGGGGTCAATGGGCAGCACATCGCGCTCGGAACCGTCCTGCCCCTGAGCGGAACACAGGCCGCTATAGGCAATGCGATCCGCCAGGCCATGCAGCATCGCATCGAGCGGATCAACGCCGAGGGTGGCATCTTCGGGCGACGTCTCGAACTGTTTGTGGCGGATTCCGGCAAGGATGCGGCTGCCGCCGCAGCAGCGCTGGTGCGCCAGGGCCGAGTCTTCGCCCTCGTCGCCAGCCTGGTGCCAGCACCCGATAGCGATCTGCTGCGAACCCTCGCCACGCACGAAACCCCGATGGTCGCCACGCTTGGCCTGCCCGTCGCACCACCGCGCGATGTACGCCTGACCTGGCTACTGCCAGGGATCGCGCAGCAGGTGCGCGAGCTGGTTGCGGAGATGCAGCGCGGCTGCCCTCCACACCGTACCGACGTCGTTTCCACGCGGGTGTTGTACCCCAGCGGCAGCGATCTCGCGGTGCTGACGACCGAGATTCCGGAGCTCCGGTGGCAAGCGGTCGCTCCAACAGATGACCTGGCTGCCTTGCTGCAGAGAGACGTGGCCGCACGCACGGTGCTTCTACTGCCACCGCGGCATGCGGACATCGCACGTCTTGCTTTGGTGCGGCAGCGAGACCCGGACGCATGCGTCGGGGTGTTGGCGGCCCTATCGGGTCAGTCTGACCGCCCCATGCCGCTGCGCGAGCTGTTGCTCTTGCCGATGCCGCCAGTCCCCATGGCCAACGACAGTGATGCGCGCGCCGTTCTCTGGCCGTTCTTGGCCGACAGTGCGATCGCGGTCATCGCCGAGGCGCTGGCGCGCGCCGGGCGGCAACTCGACACTGCCCGCTTCATGACCGCACTTCACACACTGCATGGATTCGCGCCTCGTCCCGGCCTTGCGCTCACCTTCAGTGCGCAACAGCGCCATGGCTTCGATGTGTCGTATGTCTGGAAGGAGGGTCCCGATGAAACTCATTCGTCTCGCCGCTAGCGCAGCGGTGCTCATGCTGGCGCCGCTGGCCGCCCTGGCGCAAGCACCCTCTGCGTCCTTCACGTTGCTGGGCCACCTGGAGGCGCTCGACGTCGCGGATCTCGGCGATCCCCTCTCATCGGGCTCCATGGTGGTCAACGGCATCACCGTGGTGCTGCCGCGCCACCTTTACATCACGATGCCCGGTCAGTACCTAACGCAGAACGACCTGTTCCGCGGCAAACACCCCGGCCATGCCACCGCAGGCCTGGCACCCGCGGTACGTCCCAGTGGTCTCGCGCTCCGGGATGCGAACCGCCCGCCAGTTCCCTTCGAGGTCAATGTGATCGGCAACATTGTCGGCGGCCAGTACGTAGCGGGCGTGGTAAGGCTCACCCAGCAGGGGCTCAATGCCGGTGCGGGGTTCATCCGGGCCATCGATTATGCCAAGGGCGAACTCCTGGTCGGCCCCGAGACCGGCCCTGCCACCGCACGTGTGCGCATCAACGACCCGCGGGGCCTCTATGGCAGGGCCAATGCAGCCAAGACCGGCGGCAGCGCATTCGACGATCGTTTCGGGGCCGACCCCGGCAATGCAGCGATCGTGGCCAACACCGGCTTCCCGATGTGCATCCCGCGCGTGACGCCACCCGCGAACGACCCGCTGTGCCCGCTCGCCAACCGCGCGCCGGCGACCGGACCAAGCCTCGGGCGGCGCTTTACCTGCGGGCACGAGGCGGCCGAGCCCACCGCGCCAGCGCTTGCCCCCTGCCAGCCGTCGCGCCCGGCTCCGCTGGTGGTCGGCGATTACATCGTGTTCAACGGGATGTTGACCGAGGACGCCCCAGGAAGCAGCAGCTTCTTCGTAGCCGCGCATGCCATCCAGGCGCTCGCGGGCATCTACACCTCACCGAGGGCGAACCCGGCCTACCTGTTCATCGAGGAGGCGCTCAGCGGCACGCTCGGCGACCCATGGCCCGACATCGACCAGGAGCAGACCTCGCGTTTCCGGATCGTCGCATTCTCGACTGATCCCGCTCGTCGCGTAGACGTCTTCGTGATCGACAGCGATGGCGGGGAGCGGCGCCTCACCACGCTCGAGCCCAGCAGAGTGGCCCAGATCGGTCGCGTGCGCATCACGCTGCCCGCGAAGGCCAACTTCCTGCCCATGACCCGCGACGTCCGCATCCGCATTGAAGGCCAGCCAGAGTTCACTGGCAACGGTCTCGCCCAGGGCCAGTACACGGCGCCCGTGTCCGAGTACATCTACCCCGAGAATACGCGCTTCGGCCACCCCAAGTCGCCCGTCGGCATACCCTTCGAGGCGTTCTGCTTCCTTAAGAATGGAGGCGAGCGGCTCGCCACGCTAGGCCGCGATGCATTGCCTGCGGCCGCCAGACCCATGCTGGGGCCCCTCACCCCATTCCCGCACTCGGGACACGCGAATGCCCAAGTGCGAGCCGACGGCACGTCATCCTGTCCTTGACGTTACCGAAGCGCAAGGTGCCCAAGAGTCGGGAGGGAACTCCCTCGGCCTGGGCGTTGCTTGCATGGAATGAACTGCCATGTCCGCGGATTTCCTACGGCAAGCGTCGAATCAAGCGGCCGCGTGTGTCAAACGAACTAAACATGGGATCCCCAGATGCGCTGGAAACTGGCGTAAATCAAGGATTGACGACGAAGCAGGTAACCAACTTTAAGTGAATCAAATTTGACTTAAAGTTGGTACTTTGCAAGAACTTGAACTAAAGTTGGAACATTTTGGACGCCGCGACTTTCTGTAATGAAAGAGCCTGTTCCCGTGCCTGTTCGGCGTCTTCCCCAGCAGCCCTACATCACGTCTGAGCACCGAAACTACGCCGCCCCGTGATGTTTGCCTCGGTGACGCAAGTTCGTCTGTGGGTCATTCTCGAGGCCAATCCCGAGAGGCGTCCTCCATGTCAGCCGTTGGTCTGACGGAGTGGCTTGCCCATGTCCCCACCGTCGGGCAACGTGCTACCGCCTGGCTGGCGGGACCCGATGCTCGCCTGGCTATCCGAAGACCTCGCGAGATCGGCTTGGGCATGGTTGCGCATGGTGCTATTCATGCGCGCCAGAGGGAAATATCTGCCGCACGGCCCGCTGCACTGGCGGAACGGCACCGGCATTCTGGCCAACGCGCCGGGACGTAGCTGGCGCGGGTTTCCCGTGGCTAGCCGCCATGATGACTGCCTTGCAGAGCAAGCCATTAAGGTAAGTCTCAACTTTACGTCAATTGCCTGTATGTCATTGTTACTAAATGAGAAAATTCTCCACTGACGCTCAAAATCGAGAATGTCTCAACTTTAGTAGCGAATTCGTACCAACTTTAGTTCGTTTGACATCTGCCAGCCGTGAGATTACTGGCCCATCAAAATCCCCTCGCCCAATGACAAGGAGAAACCACCGTGAACTCGGACCTTTGTCCGCGCCTCCCGGCGGCCGCTGTGCTTCGGCAAACGATTGGGATCGAACAAACTAGGCCGAGGTCCGGTCGGTCACGCAACATCACTCCACCCGGAAATGCTCCGCCGACTGCCCCGCGTTGACGGCCCGCTGCAGCCATGCTGGCATCTCGCCCTGCCCGTCCCATTTCTGCCCTTCGGCGTTGCGGTAGGTGCGCGCCGGCTCGGGAACCGGCGGCGGTGGCGCCACGACGGCAAAGCAGCCGGCTGCCTGCAGGTCGGTTAAGGTCAGGCCGTGCCTGGCCATCTGCACACGGATCCACACGTGGCCGCGGCGCGCTCGGTCTCAAGAGACATAGGTATAACGTTTTGGGAGTCGGAAAGGTGCAACGATCTGGGGGTGGGCGATCAGTCGCCCTTGCCGGCATCCAACACCGCCTTCATCGCCTCCATGCGCGGCGGCCCCGGACCGCTGGCGGCCACGCCTCGCTCGACACCACCACGCGCAATGCCTCTTGGGCTTCGCCGGGTATCCAGACCGCTGTCAGCTCGTCGGCCCGATGCAGGCGGGCCAGGCTCAGGCTGTCGCGACGGTCGGTCTTGACGCGTTCGCCAGGCTTCCTCGGAATCAGCGAGGGAGCCACCATCTGACAGTCCTGCTTCAGGTCATGCAGTTGCCGATACAGCACATAGCCACCTGGTCCGGCTTCGTAGCAAAACGACAGCCGAGCCCCGTCTCGTTTGAGCTATGTGACCAGCTTCTTGACGCCCCTCTGGGGTATTCACGATCTCCCCCACGTACCGGACTTCGCCGCCTGCCCGCGCCACCGCAACGCCGATAGTCTCCTGGTGCACATCCAGGCCCACGTACTTGCTAAACTTGTCCATGGCCTGTCCCCTCATTGTGGCTCTGGGCCTCTCGTTTAACCCACCTCAAGCTTAATCCACGCCGCTTGAGGTGCGGCAGGTCAATACACTCTGTCTAGCAGGGCGGCGGGCGCTCGAATCGCCCGCAAGGTCGCCCGTTTAGGCAGGAAGCCATCGGTCAGTTTAGAAGCAAATAGCCGTAGTTCTTCCAACGACATACTTTCCTGCTCGTCGGGCTGCGGCATGTTCAATCCCCTTCTTTGCCGACTGATCGAAATCCGCAATCAGCGGCCCTCCAGCGGTTCGTTATCGCAACCTGGGTTTTCAGGACGGGAGCGATGATATTGCTGGATAAACTCACGCAACTGCGGGTAGATATCCTCGCGCCAGCGCCGACCCGAAAAGATACCATAGTGGCCGCAATCGCTGGCAATGATATGCAGCTTGCGCGGCTTGTCGATTCCCGCGCACAGTTCATGGGCTGCCGCGGTCTGGCCGGCGCCGGAGATGTCATCCAGCTCACCTTCGATGGTCAGCAGCGCGGTGCTCTGGATGTCCTGTGGGCGCACGGGCTTGCCGTCGATTTCCCAAGTTCCGTTGGCCAGACGGAATTCCTGGAAGACCTCGCGGATGGTGTCCAAGTAGTACTCAGCCGCCATGTCGAGCACGGCGTTGTATTCATCGTAGAAGCGCACATGGGATTCTGCGTTCTCGGCATTGCCCTGCACCAAGCTGAGGTAGTAGTCGTAATGCGAGGACAGGTGACGGTCCGGGTTCATCGCAACGAAGCCGACGCGTTGCAGGAAGCCGGGGTAGACGCGCCGGCCGTGGCCGGGATAGTTGGCCGGCACGGTGTAGATCACATTGTTCTCGAACCACTCGATCGGCTTGTCGACGGCAAGGGAAGTGACCGCTGTCGGGCTCTTGCGCGCATCGATGGGGCCGCCCATCATGGTCATCGTCTTCGGCGTGCGCACACCTGCGGAAGCCATCAGCGAGATCGCAGCCAGCACGGGGACAGTGGGCTGGCAGACCGAGATCACGTGCAGATCGGCGACGCCGATATGCCGGATGAATTCCTGGATGTAACGGATGTAGTCGGACAGGTGGAAGGCACCTTCCTCCAGCGGCACCATGCGCGCATCGATCCAGTCGGTGACGTAGACCTTGTGGTCCTGCAAAAGGGTGCGCACGGTGTCGCGCAGCAGGGTGGCGTGGTGGCCCGACAGCGGCGCGCACACCAGCACCACCGGTTCGTCCTTGAGCAGCTTGATGGTCTCGGGGTCATCCGCATAACGCTTGAAGCGGACCAGCTTGCAGAAGGGCTTGTCCAGCACGGTCTGCTCGACGATGGGAATGTCGCGCCCATGGCACCGCACCGATCGGATTCCGAAGGCCGGTTTCTCATAGTCCTTGCCAAAACGATAGAGCAACTCACATCCGGCTGCCAGGCGGCTCACACCAGGCGCCAGCGCAAGTGGATTCGATGGATTCGAGAACGTCCCTGCAGTCGCCCGCGCCAATGCGGTCAGGGGATGAAGCAGCAAACAGCGCAACTCGTGCAGTTGATAGAGCATTCTGGTCTCCAGACAGCGTTATAGGTTCTTTGATGGCAATCAACGGCCTCCGCCACGCTGCTGCACCAAGGCCATGGCAGATAGGCCATGGCCCACAGACCAGTCCGAGTAATCGTTCTCATGCAAAAAGATAAAGACGTCAGCGGGCGCGACTTCGGCCTTCTCCTTGAGGTTCTGCGCGATCCGCTCGTATAGTGCACGTTTCATTGCATCGCTGCGACCGCGTCGCATCGTGATCTCTACAACGACCAGCTTGTCCGATCGCGAGACGCCATTGAAGGTCCGATCGTAGAAGAAATGTTCCGGTGCGTAGGGCGTCAACAGGTTGAAAAGCTCGTCTTGCGGCATGCCGATGCTGCTGACCAACGCTTCATGGATGCCGTCGACGATGGCCTTTCGTTGCTCGGCGGACGTGGTATCGGGAACGGCAGTTTTGACAAATGGCATGGGGATTGGCGTAAATATGAAGTGTTTGCAATGGCCCGTTCGGCAGCAGCGCGCAGGCCCACTCGAAGCCAGGCCTCGCTCTTATGCGCCCAGAAGATCGCGCAGTGACAGTGCGACCACCTCGGTCGCCTTGTACAGATCGTCGAGCTTGAGCTTCTCGTCGGCGCGATGGCCGTTGGCCTCCAGCAAGCTGCGCGGTCCGGCGCCGTAGAGCACAGTCGGAATGCCGGCGGACGAATAGAGCCGGGCATCGGCGTACAGCGGCGTACCGTGCGGCCGGACCTCGTCGCCCATGATGCGCGTCGCATGGCCCGTGATGATCGAAACCAGCTTTTCCTGCCCTGGAATCGGCACGAACGGCATCGCAAGCAGGATGCGCCGCACCGTGCAACTGATGCCCTTGCTCTTCGCCGCTGAAGCCTCGATGTATGCCCTGAGCTCGGCTTCCACCGCCTGCGGGTTCTCCTCCGGAATGATGCGCCGATCGAGCCTCAGGCTCACTTTGTCCGGGACCACGTTGGTGTTGATGCCACCGTGGATCAGGCCAACGGTGAGCTGCGGAGCGCCGATGCCTTCGAGCTTAGAGGTCTGCGTGGCGAGGCCCTTGCGCAGTGCGTACAGATCGGCGAGTACCGTGGCGGCCGCCTCCAAGGCGTCGCAGCCGGTATCCGGCATCGCGGCGTGGGCCGACTTGCCAACAATCTCGACCTCCAGATGCAGGCAGCCATTGTGCGCGGTGGTGACGCCATATGAGAAGCCGGCGCAAATCGCGTAGTCGGGCCTGGACAGCCCCTGATCGAGGATGTAGCCCGGCCCGATCAGGCCACCGGCTTCCTCATCATAGGTGAAATGCAACTCCACCGTGCCATTCAACTTCGCGCCCGCCGCCTTCAGCGCGAGCAGCGCATAGGCGAACGTCGCGAAGTCCGATTTGGACACCGCCACGCCCCGGCCATACATCACCCCATCCTCGATGACCGCGCCAAACGGATCCTTGGTCCAGCCAAGGCCGGGCGGCACCACATCGCCATGCGCGTTCAGCGCGACCGTGGGGCCGGGACCGAACCGTTCGCGGATGATCAGATTGCTGGCGCTGACCATGCCATTGGCCTCGACCAGGTCGGCTGGCACGGCATGCTTTTCGACCTCGAAGCCCAGGCCTTCCAACAGCTCCGCGGCGCGGTCAGCGTTGCGCTGGCAATCGCCGGGGGGATTGTCGGATGGCACCATGACCAGTTCTGCGAGGAAGCGCGTCTGCGCCTCCCGATGCCTAGCCAGGAAGTCGTGGATGGCGAGGGAAGTCGTATCGCTCATGTCAGGTCCTTTTGGGCTGGAAATTTTCGATGAAACGCAGGAACACGCGTGCCGAGATATCGGCATCCTCGACCGTAATCGACTCCAGCGGGTTGTGGCTGATGCCACCTTTGCAGCGCACGAACAGCATGCAGATATCCGTCGGCAGATCGATGATCGCCATGCCGTCATGACCGGCACCCGAGGGCAGATCGCGCACGGGAATACCCTCGGCGGCAATCGCCGCGCGGATCTGCGCCTGCAGCCATTCCGCGCTATGGGCAACGTGGCCCTCATGCACCTTGCTGATGGTGACGCCGACATTGCGCAAGGCGCAAATGCCTTCAATCGCCGACAGGATGTCGGCTACGGCGGTCACGCGCTCATCGTCGCGCGGGCTGCGCACGTCGATCGTGAACTGCACGTCGCCCGGTATCACGTTTGTCGCGCCAGGCTTGCACTCTAGCGCGCCGACCGTCGCCACCAGTTCCGGCGTCGCGCGGCCACGCTGCTCGATCGCCAGCACGCATTCGGCAGCAGCCGTCAGCGCGTCCTGGCGTAGGACCATTGGCACCGTGCCGGCGTGACCGGCCATGCCCTTGAGATCGATCACGAAGCGGTTAGCGCCATTGATCGCGGTCACGTTGCCCACCGGCATTCCCTCGGCTTCGAGCACCGGGCCTTGCTCGATATGCAACTCGGCGTAGGCGAGCACGTCCGCGGGCTTGAACGCGGCCCGGTCGATCTTCTCCGGGTCGAGCCCGAAGTCGATCATCGCCTGGCGCATCGTGATGTGCTGGTGGTCCTGCTTGTCGAGCAAAGCCTTGTTGAAGGTGCCGGCAATCGCGCGCGAGCCGAGCAAGGTCGCGCCGAAGCGCACGCCTTCCTCATCCGAGAAGCCGACGACCACCAGCGCGAACGGCAGCCGCTTGCCGCGCCGATGCAAGGTGCGCACGCATTCGATGGCGGCGATCACGCCCTGCATGCCGTCGTACTTTCCGCCGTTGCGCACGGTATCCAGGTGCGATCCCATCAGCAGGCACGGCAGCTCAGGCGCATTGCCTTCATAACGGCCGATGACGTTGCCGATCGGATCCAGATAACAGGAGTCCATACCGGCCTCGCGCATCCACCCGAGCACCAGTTCGTTGGCCTGCGCCTGCTCCTTGCTCAGGAACACCCGGGTCAGGGCGCCCTCCTCTTCGGACAACCCTCCCAGAATCTGACATTGGTCGTAAATGCGTTGCCCGGAGGGCATGATGTTCTCGTCCACGGTGTCTCCTCAGCTAATCCGTTCTTCCTGCGTCGATTCAGAGCGCAGCGCGGAAAGCCAATCTGCCGGCGTAGGCGGCGGCCGGGCCCACCTCGGCTTCAATCAGCAACAGGCGGTTGTACTTCGCTACACGGTCGGAGCGGCACAACGAACCGGTCTTGATCTGCGTCGCAGCCGTGCACACCGAGAGGTCGGCGATGGTCGTGTCCTCGGTCTCGCCCGAGCGGTGCGACACGACCGAGCTATAGCCCGCTGCGTCCGCCATCGCAATCGCTGCCAGCGTTTCGGTGAGCGTGCCGATCTGATTGAGCTTGATCAGGATTGAATTCGCAACGCCTTTGTCGATCCCTTCCTGCAGAATCGCCGTATTGGTGACAAACAGGTCATCGCCCACCAACTGCACGCGCTGGCCGAGCTTGTCAGTCAACATCTTCCAGCCGGCCCAGTCGTCTTCGGCCATGCCATCCTCGATGGTGATGATCGGATAATCGTCGACCCAGCGCGCCAGGTAGTCGACGAACTGAGCAGAATCAAAGTGTTTCCCTTCCGACTTGAGCTCGTATCGGCCGTTCCTGTAGAACTCGGAACTGGCCGCATCGAGCCCGAGAAAGATGTCCCGTCCCGCTTTGTAGCCTGCCTTCTCGATAGCCAGCAAGATGGTCTCGAGCGCCACCTCATTCGAGGACAGGTCAGGCGCGAAGCCTCCCTCGTCACCAACAGCGGTGGACAGACCACGATCTTTGAGCACGCCTTTGAGCGCGTGGAACACCTCGGTTCCCCAGCGCAAGGCCTCGGCGAACGAGGGTGCGCCTACCGGCAGGATCATGAACTCCTGCATGTCCACGCTGTTGTCGGCGTGCGCGCCGCCGTTGACGATGTTCATCATCGGCACCGGCATGCGGATCGGCCCGGAACCAGCGAGCCGCCTGTACAAGGGCACCGAGGCCGAAGCTGCGGCAGCCTTGGCCACGGCAAGCGAGACCGCCAGTATGGCGTTCGCCCCGAGGCGTGATTTGGTCGGCGTCGCGTCGAGTTCGATCATGCGCCGGTCTAGGCCCTTCTGGTCCCCGGCGTCGCTGCCGAGCAGCGCCTGGCGCAGCTCGCCGTTGACGTTGCCGACCGCTTTCAACACCCCTTTACCGAGATAGCGGCGTGTGTCGCCATCGCGCAGCTCGAGCGCCTCGCGAGCGCCGGTGGAGGCGCCTGACGGCGCAGCAGCGAAGCCACGCGCGCCGTCGGCGAGCAGCACCTCCGCCGCCACGGTCGGATTACCGCGCGAGTCCAGGATTTCGAAGCCGCGCACTTCCACGATCTTTGTCATATGCCCCTCCTCTAATTCGTTCGATACTCAGGCGACCTGCGCAATGCGCAGCAGATTGGTCGTACCGGCGTTACCGAAAGGCATGCCGGCCGAGATGACGATAAACTTGCCAACGTCGGCGAAACCCTCTTTGCGTGCCGTCTGGCATGCCAGCTCGGTCATCTCCGGCACGTCCGCTACGTCGTTGCAGAGCACGGCATGCACGCCCCAGACCAGCGCCAGCTGGCGCGCTGTCGCCAGGCGCGGCGTCATGCCGATGATGGGTGCCTCGGGCCGCTCGCGCGCCATGCGCAACGCGGAATAACCCGAACTGGTGTAGGCAACGGTGGCCGCGACATGCAGCAACCCCGCCACGCGACGCATCGCGCAGCCGATGGCGTCGGCCACCTCGGCGCGCGGCGGGCTGTGCGAGGCGTCGAGTGCTTCGCGATGGTGGGGATCCGCTTCGGTCTGGGTAATGATGCTGTTCATCATGCCCACGGCTTCGACCGGGTACTTGCCCGAGGCCGACTCGGCCGAGAGCATGACCGCATCGGCGCCGTCGTAGATTGCGGTCGCGACGTCGGAGGCCTCGGCGCGGGTGGGCACCGGCGCGGCCACCATCGATTCGAGCATCTGGGTGGCGACGATCACCGGCTTGCCGGCGCTGCGGCAGACGCGCACGATGCGTTTCTGGATAGCGGGCACTTGCTCGGCCGGCATCTCGACGCCAAGGTCGCCGCGCGCGACCATCACTGCATCCGTTTCCGCCACGATGGCCTCCAGGGAGCCGATCGCTGCCGGCTTCTCAAGCTTGGCGCAGATACCCGCGCGGCCCTTGACGATCTCCTTGATCTCACGGATATCCTCCGGCCGCTGCACGAACGAAAGCGCGATCCAGTCGATGCCCAGCGTCAAGCCATAGTCCAGGTCCTTGCGATCCTTCTCGGTCAACGCCGACATCGGCAGCACCACGCCGGGAACATTGACACCTTTGCGTTCCGACAACGGACCGCCAGCGATCACCCGCGTTTCGGCGAAGTCGGGGCCGCAGCGTTCGACACGCAGGCGTACCCGCCCGTCATCGAGCAGCAGTTCCGTACCTTCCGTCAACGCCGCGAAGATCTCCGGATGCGGCAGTGGCACGCGGCTCTGATCCCCCGGCTTGTCACGTTCGAGGTCGAGGCGGAACGGGGCGCCGGCTTCAAGCCGAATCGGGCCGTTGGCAAAGGTACCCACGCGCAACTTGGGCCCCTGGAGGTCGAGCAGTACGGCAACCGGGCGCTCCAGGTCGCGCTCGACGGCGCGAATGATGTCCAGGCGCTCTTTGTGGTCCGCGTGCGTGCCGTGGCTGAAGTTGAGTCGGAAGACATCGGCGCCAGCGCGAAACAGGGCTTCGATGGTGGCGCGATCGGCGCTCGCCGGCCCCAGGGTGGCAATGATCTTCGCGTTACGGTTGCGGCGCATGTTCAGTATCTCCTGGTCCTGCGCGCGTCCTCGGTGATGAGGATGGCGCGGAAGTCGTTTACGTTGGTTAAGGTTGGCCCGGTCACGACCGAATCACCGAGCGCTTCAAAGAAGCCGTGGCCGTCGTTGTCAGCCAGGCGGTCTTTGGGATTGATGCCCTGGGCCCAGGCCCGCGCGAGCGTGTCCGGAGCGAGGTAGGCGCCAGCGATCTCCTCCTGGCCATCGACACCGTCCGTGTCGCCCGCAAGGGCATGGATGCCCGACTGCCCGTTGAGCGCCACGCCGAGCGACAGCAGGAATTCCACGTTGCGTCCGCCACGGCCCACGCCGCGCACAGTGACCGTGGCCTCACCGCCCGAGAGCAGCACACACGGCAATTCGAACGGCTGGCCGTGGAGGGCGCACTGTTGTGCGATGCCTGCTATGACCTTGCCGACGTCGCGCGCTTCGCCCTCGATGCTGTCGCCGAGGATGTGGGCGGCAATGCCGGCCTCCCGGGCGACGGCTGCGGCCGCTTCGAGCGCCATCTGCGGTGTGGCAATCATGCACGTCTCAACGGCGGCGAGGCGCGGGTCGCCAGGTTTGACAGTCTCCCCTTCACCGCTTTCCAGCAGGGCCCGGACCTTGGCCGGCAAGGCGATGCCATAGCGCTTGACGATCGCCAGCGCGTCGGCGCAGGTAGTCGGATCGGCCACGGTCGGACCTGAGGCAATGTCGATCGGATTGTCGCCGGGTACGTCGGAGATGAGCAGGGTCGCGACCTTGGCCGGATGACAGGCTGCCGCGAGCCGCCCTCCCTTGAGTGCCGAGAGATGGCGGCGCACGCAGTTCATCTCCGAGATGGTGGCACCACTCTTGAGCAGCGCCTGGTTCACCGCCTGTTTGTCTGCCAGCGTCAGCCCGGGACCGGGCGCGGCGAGCAGTGAAGAGCCGCCACCGGAGATCAGCGCCAGCACCACGTCGTCGGCGGTGAGGCCACTCACCCGCTCGCGGATGCGCTGCGCGGCGGCGATGCCGGCGACATCAGGCACCGGATGCGCTGCCTCGACGATCTCGATCCGCTCGCACGGCACCTTGTAGCCGTAGCGAGTGACAACCAGCCCCTCCAGAGGCCCAGGCCAGTTTTCTTCCACCGCACGCGCCATCGCCGCCGACGCCTTACCGGCACCGATGACGATCAGCCGGCCCCTGGGCGGCTGTGGTAGGTATCGCGGCAGGCACAGCGACGGCTGCGCCGCCGCTACCGCCGCCTCGAACATCCTGCGCAACAGGTCACGCTCTTGACTCATGAGATCTGTCTCCACATGCTGTGCTGTCAAGTTCCGGCCAGTGGCTCATTTCTCCTCGGCACCGATCTCGTGATTGGCCATGATCTCGAGCGCACGAACCATGCCCGAGTGGTCCCAGGCCGCACCGCCATGTGCGACGCAAGTGTTGAACAGCTCTTGGCACGCCGCGGTATTGGGTAAAGACATCCCCATTGCACGCGCGCTCTGCAGCGCCAGGTTCAGGTCCTTCTGGTGCAGTGCAATGCGGAAGCCGGGGTCGAAGGTGCGCTTGATCATGCGCTCGCCCAGGATATCCAGAATGCGCGAGGTGCCTAGCCCACCCATCAGCGCCTGGCGCACCTTCGCTGGGTCGGCGCCGGCCCTGGAGGCGAACAGCAGGCCCTCGGACACCGCGCCGATGGTCAGCGCCACCACGATCTGGTTGGCGACCTTGCATGTCTGTCCGTCCCCGTTACCGCCGACCAGGATGATGTTCTTGCCCATCAGTTCGAAGATCGGCTTGACCTTGTCGAAGATCTCCTGCGTGCCACCGACCATGATCGACAGCGCAGCATTCTTGGCACCGACATCGCCTCCAGAGACCGGCGCGTCCAGGTATTCGCAGCCGAGCTGATTGATGCGCTTGGCAAACTCCTTTGTCTGGACCGGTGAAATCGAGCTCATGTCGACCACCGTCTTGCCCTTGGAAAGGCCCAGCGCGACCCCGTCCTCGCCGAACAGGGCGCGCTCCACGTCAGGCGTATCGGGCACCATCGTGATGACGATGTCCGCGTTCAGTGCGACCTCCTTGCCGCTGGCGCACGCCTTGCCGCCTGCATCGATCAGTGCCTGTGGCACGCTCGGCAGGCTGTACAGATATACCTCGTGGCCGCCTTTGATCAGGTGTCCTGCCATCGGGCTGCCCATGATGCCCAAGCCAATGAATCCTACTTTCATGTCTCTCTCCTTATATATGGGTGCAGGCCTACTGTTTGAACGGCGCGAACCAACCCAAGCCTTCACTGGTCGTCGAGGCCGGCTTGTACTCGCAGCCAATCCAGCCGTCGTAACCGATCTCGTCGAGGTAGCCGAACAGGAAGGGATAGTTGATCTCCCCGGTTCCGGGCTCGTTGCGTCCGGGGTTGTCGGCAAGCTGCAGATGCGCGATGCTGGTTAAGTTTGTCTTCACCGTGCTGGCAAGCTCCCCCTCCATGCGCTGCATGTGATAGATGTCGTACTGCAGGAACAGGTTGTCCGAGCCAACCTCGTCGATCAACTCAAGCGCCTGCTGCGTGCGGTTCAAATAAAAGCCAGGGATGTCAAAGGTATTGACCGGCTCAATCAGAAGCCTGATTCCGGCGCGCTTCAGCTCTGCAGCGGCGAACCTGAGATTGCTCACAAACGTTTCCCGTAGCTTTTCGGGTGCGACGCCCGCGGGGGCAATGCCGGCCAGACAGTTGACCTGCTTGCACCCAAGCGCGCTGGCATACGCAATGGCGCTGCCGACCCCGTCCTGGAATTCGCCGACGCGATTCGGCAGCACCGCGATGCCGCGCTCGCCACTAGCCCAGTCTCCGGCCGGTAAGTTATGCAACACCTGCACCAGCTTGTGAGTCTGCAGTTGTTCGACCAGCAACTCCTTTTGAACCGGGTACGGAAACAGGTACTCGACCCCCGTGAAACCGTCTCGTGCCGCGGCGCCGAAGCGCTGCAGGAAGTCGACTTCGTTGTAGAGCATCGTCAGGTTGGCGGCAAATCTTGGCATCGTATGAACTCCTAGGGATTGGAAAGCGGGTCAGTCCAGCAGACCGATCGCCGTCGGTGCGTCCTGCATGCCCTGCGCCAGGGCTTCGAACTCGACAACGTTATCGATTTCAGTGCCCATTGCGATATTGGTCACCCGCTCCAGAATCACCTCGACCACCACCGGGACCCGGTACTCGGCCATCCACGCCTCAGCCTGCTTGATCGCTGGGGCAATTTCCTCCGGCTTGTGGACACGAATCGCCTTGCAGCCCAGGCCCTCGACGACTTTGACGTGATCGACGCCATAGCCCCGAATCTCGGGGGCGTTGATGTTCTCGAAGGCGAGTTGCACGCAGTAGTCCATCTCGAAGCCCCGCTGGCTCTGCCGGATCAGGCCGAGGTAGGAATTGTTCACGACAATGTGGATGTACGGCAGCTTGAACTGGGCACCGACGGCCAGCTCCTCGATCATGAACTGGAAATCGTAGTCACCCGACAAGGCAACGACCTTGCGCTGCGGATCGGCAGCGCAGACGCCCAGCGCGGCGGGAATCGTCCAGCCCAGCGGGCCAGCTTGGCCGCAGTTGATCCATTGACGCGGCTCGTAGACGTGCAGAAACTGCGCCCCGGCGATCTGCGACAGTCCGATCGTGGACACGTAGGTGGTGTCGCGGCCGAACGCGTTGTTCATGCATTGGTAGACGCGCTGCGGCTTCATCGGCACTTCGTCAAAATTGGTCTTGCGCAGCAGGGCACGCTTGCGCTCGCGGCACGCCTCGGCCCAGTCGCAGCGATCGCGCAGCTTGCCCGCAGCCTTGGCCTCTTTCGCCGCGTGCACGAATAGTTCGAGTGCGGCCTTCGCGTCGGAGACGATGCCATAGTCGGGCGAAAATACTCGGCCAATCTGGGTCGGCTCGATGTCCACGTGCACGAACTTACGCCCCTTGCAATAGACTTCCGGCGAGCCGGTGTGGCGATTGGCCCAGCGGTTTCCGATGCCGAGCACGAAATCGCTTGCCAGCATAGTCGCGTTGCCGTAGCGATGACTGGTCTGCAATCCAACCATGCCAGCCATCAGCGGGTGATCGTCCGGGATGGTGCCCCAACCCATCAAGGTCGGGATCACGGGGATGCCAGTCAGCTCTGCGAACTCGACCAGCAGGTCCGCGGCGTCGGCGTTGATGATCCCGCCGCCCGCGACAATCAGCGGCCGTTCCGCTTCATTGAGCATCGCTAGCGCCTTCTGGATCTGGGCGGCGGTCGCAGCCGGCTTGTAGACCGGCAAGGACGAGTAGGTCTCCGGGTCGAAATCGATCTCGGCCATCTGCACGTCAAACGGCAGGTCAATCAGCACTGGGCCAGGACGCCCAGAACGCATCAGATGGAACGCCTGCTGGAATGCGCGCGGGACCTGAGCCGGTTCCATCACCGTGATGGCCATCTTGGTCAGAGGCTTCGCAATGGCGGCGATGTCGACCGCCTGGAAGTCTTCCTTATGCAGACGGGCACGCGGCGCCTGGCCGGTGATGCACAGAATCGGAATCGAGTCGGCCGAGGCCGAGTAGAGCCCGGTAATCATGTCGGTGCCAGCCGGGCCCGAAGTGCCGATGCAGACCCCGATGTTACCGGCCTTGGCCCGCGTATAGCCCTCGGCCATGTGGGAAGCGCCCTCGACGTGCCGCCCCAGGACATGCTCGATGCTACCGACGTCCTTCATTGCTGCGTAGAGCGGATTGATGGCCGCCCCCGGCACGCCGAAGGCGATCTCCACGCCTTCCTTCGCCATTACATGTACGGCTGCCTCGATTGCTCTCATTTTTGCCATTGCTGATTCTCCTGGTGTCGCTAAATAGATTGTGGAAGCGATGACAGCGTCAACGCCGTCCGGCCTATGCGCGCGCAGCGCTGCTGTCGGCGTCGAAGTCCTTGGCCGTCTCGTCGAGCGTGACCTCAACCTCGCCGTTCAGCACGCGACGCGCCCGCTCCTTGTCGATATCCCCTTCCCAGGCGGCGACGACTACGGTCGCGACGCAATTGCCGATCAGGTTGCCGACGGCACGAGCCATACCCATGAACCAGTCGACCGACAGCACCAGCACCAAACCGATCACCGGCACCGCGGGTACGGCCGAAAGCGTTGCCGCCAGAATCACGATCGCAGAGCCTGGCACGCCGTGGGCACCCTTGGAGGTGACCAGCGAGACGCCGAGAATCACCAGCAGGTCACCAAGCGATAAGGGCGTGTTTGTGGCCTGAGCAATGAACACCGCGGCCAACGTCAGGTAGATCGAGAACGCATCAAGGTTGAACGAGTAGCCGGTTGGAATCACCAGGCCGACCGTTGAATCCTTGATCCCCATTCGTTCGAGCTTGCGCATGACCTGTGGCAACACGCTGTCAGATGAAGCCGTTCCGAGCACGATCATCAGTTCGTCCTTGAGGTAGCCAAGGAACTTGAAAATGTTGAAGCCCGCAAGGCGCAGTACAGTCCCCAGAATCACGACGACGAAGAAGGCAACTGTCCCGTAGAACAAGGCCACCAGGTAGCCAAGTTGCTTCAGCGAGCCGACACCGTATTTGCCCACCGTAAATGCGATGGCGCCGAGCACACCGAGCGGCGCCAGTTTGACGATGAGAGACATCATCTTGAACAGCATGTGCGAAGCCTGCTCTATGAAACCGAGCAGCGGTCTTGCGGGCGCACCGAGCAGAGACAGCGCACAGCCTGCCATGACCGCGATCACCAACACCTGCAACACGTCGCCGTTGGCAAACGCTCCCACGAAGGTGGTCGGAATCAGCTTGAGCAAGAATTCGACCGTGCCCGAGCTCTGGACCTTGTGGGCGGTATCCACATAGCTGCTCAACGCGGAGGCATCGAGCGCCTTGGGGTCGATGTGCATGCCCACCCCCGGCTCGAAGATGTAAGCGAGCGCGATGCCGAGAGCCAGCGCCAGCGTGGTCAAGATCTCAAAGTAGATCACCGCCTTGACGCCAACCCGCCCCACTTTCTTCAGGTCACCCGCGCCGGCGATGCCGTGAACAACGACGCAGAAGACGATCGGCGCGATCAACATCTTGATCAGCTTGATGAAACCATCGCCAAGCGGCTTCAGCTTCGCAGCAAACTCGGGCGCCATCATGCCCAGTGTCACCCCGACAATGACGGCAAGTATCACCTGACCAAACAGGGATTTGAAGAACCTCATTTTGAATGTCTCCGACGTTGTTTTCTATGCCGCCCCTGGACAGCTGTGCCTCAGGACGGGCTAGCCTAGCGAACTATCTCTCGCGTTCGGCGCGTCCTTGTCACTTCACAATAGGGCGCCGGTGCGGCAGATTGATTGAATCTGCGTTCCAGCTGCATGTGCCTCAATAGCCACCCAGCCATTCACCGAAGCTTGTATGCAATCGTAGTGAGCGCCATCGGCGGGCACAACGGCTGCGGCGGCATAGAAACTATTCGCGGGGGGAATGCCTACTCGCAAGCCAACTGCGGGACACTCTAAAAAAAAGGAGACACAAGATGGACCGCCTAGCCGGACTTCTGCTCTTCGTCCGTATCGTCGAGACAGGAAGCTTCTCCAAAGCAGCGCGCGAGCTCAATGTGACCCAGCCTACCGCTACCAAGCATGTCGCTGCGATCGAGCGGCGCTTCCAGGTGAGGCTGCTCAATCGAAATGCACGCGCGATCAGCGTCACTGAACCGGGAGAGTTGTATTACGACAAATGCAAAGTCGTGCTGCGTCACTTCGAAGAAGCCGAAGCCTTCCTGAGCCTGCGGGAGGAGGCGATCCAGGGTTCGCTACGTATCGGCACTTCGCTGACCTTTGGTCGCCAGATCGTCTCACCTCTATTGATCGAATTCATGCGCCTCCACCCCAAACTGCGGGTCGACGTGAGCCACGACGACCGGTATGTCGACCTGATCGCACAGGGCATCGACGTCGCCATACGTCTAGGCAACCTCGCTGATTCGTCGCTGGGTGGGCGCTACCTGGGTGTGAACCCGTGGGTCATGGTGGCATCACCAGCGTATCTCGCGCAGCGAGGTATCCCAACCAGGCACACCGATCTGCCTAGCCACGATTGCCTGATCTACACCAGCGTTCAGGGCGACGACTCCTGGCACATGCGCACACCTTCGGGTGAGCGGGTCTCGGTGTTGTTGAACGGTCGCTTACACTCGAATAGCCTCGCCACTCTGCTGGAGGCCGCGCGTGCGGACATGGGTATCACCATCTTGCCGTACTACGTCGCGGCAGAGTCCATTGCGATGGACCAGTTGCGGGATTTGATGCCGGACCACTCCCTGCCCGACCAGGAGATCCACGCGGTCTACGCCTCACCCAAGCTGGTCCCCCCAAAAGTCGCTGCGCTGATCGCCTTCTTGCGGGAGCGGTTCCAGCCGGACTGGTGGCTCGCACAGAACCGCGGCGGCGCCTCAACAGTTTCAGAGCTGTCGACAACAGACAGCCAAAAGCGCAGGCCCAGTGTAGCCGGCAAGAGCCGCTCCCCTAGAACTTAGACCGCACATCACAAGGAGAGAAGTCATGAACACGATGCCCGACAAGGACCCTCAGGAGACCCGGGAATGGCTTGACGCGCTCACCAGCGTGCTCGCCAGCGGCGGGCAGGAGCGAGCAGATTTTCTGATTGAACAGTTGATCGACCAGGCGCGGCTAGCGGGCTCCAATCTGCCGTTCTCCGCCACCACGCAATACGTCAATACGATCCCTGTCGCCCAGCAAGCCAGGATCCCGGGCGACCAAGGTATTGAGCATACCATCCGCTCCTACACGCGCTGGAATGCGGCGGCGGTGGTGCTGCGTGCGGGCAAGGAAACCAATGTCGGCGGCCATATCTCCAGCTTCGCGTCGGCTGCGACGCTCTACGATGTGGGCTACAACCACTTCTGGCATGCACCATCCGGGACGCATGGCGGCGACCTGGTCTTCGTGCAGGGCCACTCGGCCCCGGGCATTTATGCCCGCGCCTTCATGCTCGGCCGATTGAGCAAGGACCAGATGGACAACTTCCGCCAGGAGGCGGACGGCAAGGGCATCTCCTCATACCCGCACCCGTGGTTGATGCCAGATTTCTGGCAGTTTCCAACCGTCTCGATGGGCCTTGGCCCGCTGATGGCGATCTACCAGGCGCGCTTCATGAAGTACATGCATTCGCGCGGCTTCATCGACGCCGGCAACCGCAAGGTCTGGGCCTTCCTTGGCGATGGCGAGACCGACGAGCCGGAAAGCCTGGGCGCGATCGGCATGGCCGGGCGCGAGAAGCTGGACAACCTGATCTTCGTCATCAACTGTAACCTGCAGCGGCTGGATGGCCCCGTGCGCGGCAACGGCAAGATCATCCAGGAACTTGAAGGCGAATTCCGCGGAGCGGGCTGGAACGTGATCAAGGTGATCTGGGGCACGCACTGGGATGCGCTGCTCGCGCGCGACAAGGACGGCATCCTGATGCAACGGATGATGCAATGCTGCGATGGCGAGTACCAGACCTACAAGGCCAAGGACGGCGCCTATGTGCGCGAGCACTTCTTCAACACGCCCGAACTCAAGGCCCTGGTCGCCGACTACTCCGACGATGACATCTGGAAGCTGAACCGCGGCGGCCACGATCCGCACAAGGTCTATGCCGCGTACCACGCGGCGGTCAACCACAAGGGACAGCCGACCCTGATCCTGG
This sequence comes from Cupriavidus sp. 96C5-1, assembly GCF_057798855.1. NCBI lineage: Bacteria > Pseudomonadati > Pseudomonadota > Betaproteobacteria > Burkholderiales > Burkholderiaceae > Cupriavidus > Cupriavidus sp. 96C5-1. The sequence continues at coordinate 98,519 of NZ_JBYOJU010000008.1, forward strand.
CCAAAACAATCAAGGGCTACGGCATGGGCGAGTCCGGCGAGGCAATGAACATCTCCCACCAGGCCAAGAAGATGACCGTGCAAGCGCTCAAGGGCATGCGCGAGCGATTCAAGCTTCCCCTGAGCGATCAGCAGATCGAAGACGTCGACTACCTCAATTTCGCCGAAGGCTCGAAGGAACTGGAGTACATGCGCGCGCGTCGAACCGAGCTCGGCGGCTATCTGCCGGCACGGCGCACCAAGGCCGAGCCGCTGAAGGTGCCGGAATTGTCCGCCTTCGATGCCCAGCTCAAGGCCTCGGGCGAGGGCCGCGAGTATTCCACCACGATGGCCTTTGTGCGCATCCTGAACACGCTGCTGCGCGACAAGAACATCGGCCGGCATGTGGTGCCCATCGTGCCCGACGAATCGCGGACCTTCGGCATGGAAGGCATGTTCCGCCAGGTCGGCATCTGGAACCAGGAAGGCCAGCGGTACGTGCCGCAAGACCACGACCAACTGATGTTCTACAAGGAAACCAAGGACGGCCAGATCCTGCAGGAGGGCATCAACGAAGCGGGTGCGATGTGCGACTGGATTGCCGCCGCTACCGCGTACTCGACGCACGGCGTGCAGATGATCCCCTTCTACATCTACTACTCGATGTTCGGGCTGCAGCGCACCGGCGACCTGTGCTGGGCCGCTGGCGACATGCGCTCGCGCGGCTTCCAGCTCGGTGGCACGGCAGGGCGTACCACTTTGAACGGCGAGGGCCTGCAGCACGAGGACGGAAATAGCCACATTCACTCCTCGGTGATACCGAACTGCATCTCCTACGACCCGACCTTCGGCTACGAGCTGGCGGTGATCATCCAGGACGGCCTGCGCCGCATGTACGCAGAGCAAGAAGACGTCTGGTACTACATCACGGTGATGAACGAGAACTACGAGCATCCGGCGATGCCGGAGGGCTCCGAGGCCGACATCCTCAAGGGCATGTACGCCTTGCGCAAGAGCGCCGCGAGCAGCGGCCCCCGCGTGCAGCTGCTCGGCAGCGGGACGATCCTCAATGAGGTCATTGCCGCCGCAGCCCTGCTCAAGCAGGACTGGGGCGTCGCATCGGACCTGTGGGGCTGCCCCTCCTTCAACGAGCTGTCGCGCGACGGCCAGGACGCGGCGCGCTGGAACCTGCTGCACCCGACGGAAAAGGCCAGGCAGTCGCACGTCGAGCGATGCCTACAGGACAGCAAGGGCCCGGTGATTGCAGCCACTGATTACGTCAAGCTGTTCGCCGAACAGATCCGGGCATTCGTGCCCCGACGCTATGTCACGTTGGGTACCGACGGCTTCGGCCGTTCGGACACGCGCGAGAAGTTGCGCAACCATTTCGAGGTGAACCGCCATTGGGTGACGGTCGCCGCGCTCAAGGCGCTGGCCGACGACGGCGAGATCGACGCCAGCAAGGTCGCCGAGGCTATCGCCAGGTACGGCATCGATGTCGACAAGATCAATCCGCTGTATGCCTGATCGCAATAATACGGAGACAAACCATGGCATTGCTTGAAGTGAAGGTGCCCGACATCGGCGATTTCGACGAGGTCTCGGTCATCGAGGTGATGGTGCAGGTGGGCAACGCGATCCTGGCCGATCAATCGGTGATCACGGTGGAGTCGGACAAGGCGTCAATGGAAATCCCGTCGAGCGGCGCGGGCGTGGTCAAGGAACTGAAGGTCGACGTCGGTAGCAAGGTCAAGCAGGGCGCCGTCATCCTGGTGCTTGAGGCCAATGGCGTGGCGGTGGCATCGGCCACGCCGACGACGCCGCAGGCGTCCGAAGCCAAAGCTGCCGCGCTCGCTGCACCGGTACAGGCCGCCGCAAGCGCGGGTGCCCCGGCTGGTCCGGTCGAGGTCCGGGTGCCGGACATCGGCGATTTCAAGGATGTGACGGTGATCGAACTGCTGGCGGCACCAGGTGACGCCATTACGGCCGAGCAGTCGCTGATCACAGTCGAGTCCGACAAGGCCTCGATGGAAATACCGTCGTCCGGTGCGGGCGTGCTCAAGATACTCAAGGTCAAGGTGGGCGACACGGTCAACGTCGGCGACTTGATCGCCGTGCTGGAAGGCGCCGCGACCTCAGCGCTGCCGGCCGTTCCGGCAATGGCGCCCGAAGTGGCGACGGTTGCAGCACCAGCTCCACCAGCGGCCGCGAGCAGCGCTTCCGTGCCGGCGCAGCTCGCGGTGCCGGCTCACGCTCCCACCGGATTGACCGGTGCCCTTCCCCATGCCTCGCCCTCGGTACGAAGATTTGCGCGGGACCTCGGCGTGCCCCTGGAAGAACTCAGGGGCAGCGGTCCCAAGGGCCGCATCACGCAAGAAGACGTTCGCAACTTCACCAAGGCCGTGATGAGCGGCACGGCCACTACCAAGGCCTCGGCGGCCAAGCCGCCTGCGGCCGGCGGCGAAGCACTCGGCCTGCTGCCATGGCCCAAGGTCGACTTCAGCAAGTTCGGCGCTGTCGAGCGCAAAGAGCGCTCGCGCATCAAGAAGATCAGCGCCGCCAACCTGCACCGAAACTGGGTAATGATCCCGCACGTCACCAACCATGATGAGGCCGACATCACCGAGCTCGAAGCCTTCCGCGTTCAGACCAACAAGGAGAACGAGAAGTCAGGCGTCAAGGTAACGATGCTGGCCTTCCTGATCAAGGCATCGGTTGCGGCGCTGAAGAAGTTCCCTGAGTTCAACAGTTCGCTCGATGGCGACCAACTGGTGCTCAAGCAGTATTTCCACATCGGCTTCGCCGCCGATACGCCCAATGGCCTCGTGGTGCCAGTCGTTCGGGACTGCGACAAGAAGGGCGTCATGCAGATCTCGCAGGAGATGGGAGAACTCGCCAAGAAGGCGCGCGACGGCAAGCTGGGCCCGGCGGAGATGTCAGGTGCCAGCTTCACGATCTCGTCGCTGGGTGGCATTGGCGGGCGCTATTTCACGCCGATCATCAATGCCCCCGAAGTCGCGATCCTCGGTGTCTGCAAGAGCACGACGGAACCGGTGTGGGACGGCAAGACCTTCCAGCCGCGCCTGATGTTGCCGCTGTCGCTGAGCTGGGACCATCGTGTGATCGACGGCGCCGCGGCGGCACGCTTCAACGCCTACTTCGCTCAACTCATGGCGGACTTCCGCCGAATCCTGCTGTAAGGAGGCCAAGCATGCCAGTGATCGAAGTCAAGGTTCCCGATATCGGCGATTTCAAGGAGGTCACCGTCATCGAAGTACTTGTCAAGCCGGGAGACGCTGTCAGCATCGAGCAATCGCTGATCACGGTCGAGAGCGACAAGGCGTCGATGGAGATTCCATCGACGCACGCAGGCATTGTCCAGGCACTGCGAATCCAGGTCGGCGATACGGTCAGCGAAGGCTCAGTGATCCTTGCGCTGGAAGCCGACGCCGCCACGGCCGCCGTGACGGTACCGGCGCCGCCGCCTGCCGCCGCCGCGCCAGCGGTTGCGCTCGTCCCAAGCCCGTCGGGCTACGCCGGTGGCGTGGACCTGGAATGCGACATGCTTGTCCTCGGCGCCGGACCGGGGGGCTATTCGGCGGCGTTCCGCAGCGCCGACCTCGGCATGAATACCGTGCTCGTGGAGCGCTACCCGACGCTGGGCGGCGTGTGCCTCAACGTAGGCTGCATTCCGAGCAAGGCGCTTCTGCATGTCGCCGCCGTGATGGACGAGGCCGCTCACTTCGCAGACCTGGGCGTCGAGTTCGCCGCCCCGACAATCCATCTCGACAAGTTGCTCGCGCACAAGAACAAGGTCACCGGCAAGCTGACCGGCGGCCTGGCCGCGATGGCGAAGATGCGCAAGGTCACCATCGCGCGCGGCGTGGGCACCTTCCTCGACCCGCACCATCTGCGAGTCGATGAAACCACCGGCAGCGGCCAGCAGACAACTGGCCAGACGCAGACGATTCGCTTCAAGCAGTGCATCATCGCCGCGGGTTCCCAGGCGGTCCACCTGCCGTTCCTGCCCAAGGACCCCCGCATCGTCGATTCGACCGGTGCGCTCGAACTGCGTGACAGGCCCCGGCGCATGCTCATCGTCGGGGGGGGCATCATCGGCTTGGAGATGGGGACGGTCTACTCGACGCTCGGCGCCCGGCTCGACGTCGTCGAAATGCTCGACAACCTCATGCCCGGCGCCGACGGCGATCTGGTGAAGGTATGGCAAAAGCTCAACGCACCGCGCTTCGACAACATCATGTTGAATACCAAAACAGTGAACGCCGAGGCCACCAGCGACGGCATCCTCGTCAACTTCCAGGGCGAGCAGGCTCCCAAGGAGCCGCAACTCTACGATCTGGTGCTGCAGGCGGTGGGACGCAGCCCCAACGGCAACAAGATCGGTGCCGATAAAGCCGGTGTCATCGTCGGTGAGCGCGGCTTCATTCCGGTGGACGTACAGATGCGTACCAACGTGCCGCACATCTTCGCGATCGGCGACATCGTCGGCCAACCGATGCTGGCGCACAAGGCGGTGCACGAGGCGCACGTGGCGGCCGAGGTGGCATCGGGCGACACGAAGGCACGGTTTGATGCCCGCGTGATCCCGAGCGTGGCCTACACCGACCCCGAGATCGCCTGGGTCGGCCTGACGGAAGACGAGGCCAAGGCACGTGGCATCAAGATCAAGAAGGGGCACTTCCCTTGGAACGCCTCAGGCCGCGCCATCGCGAACGGCCGCGATGAGGGCTTCACCAAGCTGATCTTCGACGAGGCCACGCACCGTGTGGTCGGAGGCGGCATCGTCGGCACCCATGCCGGCGACTTGATCAGCGAAGTGGCGCTCGCGATCGAAATGGGCGCCGACGAGGTGGATATCGGCAAGACGATCCATCCGCATCCGACCTTGGGCGAGAGCATCGGCATGGCGGCCGAGGTGGCGCACGGCTCTTGCACTGACCTCCCGCCGATGAAGAAGACCTAGCCAACGACTGTTCCAGGAGACAACCATGGCAGACGACCTGCGCGAAGCCGCGCTTGACTACCACCGCCACCCCACGCCCGGCAAGATTTCCGTCATGCCTACCAAGGCCATGGCAACGCAGCGCGACCTGGCGCTCGCCTACTCGCCGGGCGTAGCAGAGGCCTGCCTGGCCATCGTCGAGGACCCGCGCGAAGCCGACCGCCTCACGGCACGCAGCAACCTGGTCGCCGTGGTGACCAACGGCACCGCGGTGCTGGGCCTCGGCAACATCGGCCCGCTGGCCGGCAAGCCAGTAATGGAGGGCAAGGGCTGCCTGTTCAAGAAATTCGCCGGCATCGACGTGTTCGATATCGAACTGGCCGAGAACGACCCTGACGCGCTAATCGACACCATCGCCCGCATGGAACCGACCTTCGGCGGCATCAACCTCGAAGACATCAAGGCGCCCGAGTGCTTCTACATTGAGCAGAAACTGCGAGAGCGCATGAAGATCCCGGTCTTCCACGATGACCAGCACGGCACCGCCATCGTGGCAGCCGCAGCGCTGCTCAATGCGCTCAAGCACGTGGGCAAGGAGATCGGCAAGGTCAAGCTAGTGGCCTCGGGCGCCGGCGCCGCGGCGCTGGCTTGCCTGGACCTGATGGTGAGCCTGGGGCTCACCCGCGAGAACATCACGGTGAGCGATGGCAAGGGCGTGATCTACTCGGGCCGCGCGAACGTCGATGCCAGCAAGGCCCGCTATGCACGCGACACCGGTGCCCGGACGCTGGCCGATGCACTCCCCGGTGCCGACATCTTCCTGGGTCTGTCGGCGCCGGGCGTCCTGAAGCCCGAGATGGTCAAGACCATGGCGCGTGACCCCGTCATTCTTGCGATGGCCAATCCGACGCCCGAAATCATGCCTGAGGAGGCGCTCGCGGTGCGGCCCGACGCCATCCTCGGCACTGGCCGCTCGGACTATCCGAACCAGGTCAACAATGTCCTGTGCTTCCCCTTCATTTTTCGCGGTGCGCTCGACGTGGGTGCGACTACCATCAACGAGGAGATGAAACTGGCCACCGTGCGCGCCATCGCCGAGCTCGCGCATGCCGAGATCCCTGAGACGGTGGCGCAGGCCTACGGCGCTGCGGGCCTGCGCTTTGGCGCGCAGTACCTGATCCCCAAGCCCTTCGATCCGCGGCTGATAGAGGTCGTGGCACCGGCCGTGGCCCAGGCGGCGATGGACAGCGGCGTAGCGACACGGCCGATCGACGATCTGCGAGCCTATCGCCAGCGCTTGAGCCAGTTCGTCTATCGGTCGGGCAGCGCGATGCAGCCGGTGTTTGCCGCCGCCAAGCGCGCACCGAAGCGCGTGGCCTACGCCGAAGGCGAGGACGAGCGCGTACTGCGCGCGGCGCAGATCGTGGTCGACGAAGGCATCGCGCAGCCGCTGCTGGTGGGCCGACCCGAGGTGATCGGCGAGCGCATCGAGCAGTTCGGCTTGCGCCTGAGGCCGGGGCAGGACTGCGAGTGCGTCGACCTGACCAGGGCAGCCCACAATCTCGCATGTCGCGGCACCTTGGTGAGCGCGATGTTGGTGCGTCAGGGCCGTGCCGATGCGATGCTGTGCGGTACGGCCGAGCCTTTCGACGATCACCTTGCCCATGTGCGCGAGATAATCGGCCTGACACCCGGCAGCGATGTTTTTGCAGCCATGCAGATGCTGATCCTGCCGGGTCGCCAGCTCTTCCTTTGCGACACGCACGTAAATCCAGACCCGACCGCGCACCAGATCGCGGAGATCGCGCTCATGGCAGCCGAGACGGTGCGCCGCTTCGGCGTCACGCCCAGCGTGGCGCTCTTGTCCCATTCGAGCTTCGGCAGTTCCGGGATTCCGGCGGCTGTGAAGATGCGCGAGGCGCTGGCGCTCGTGAAGGCGCGCGCCCCGAAGCTGGCCGTCGACGGCGAGATGCGCGGTGACGCCGCGCTGTCCAAGACCATCCTCGACCGAGAGTTCCCCGACACCGGCCTCACCACGGAGGCCAACGTGCTGGTGATGCCCAGCGTCGATGCGGCCAACATCGCCTACAACCTGCTGCGCATCGCGGCCGCCAATGGCATCACCGTCGGCGGCATCCTGCTCGGCGCCGACCGACCGGTTCATATTCTCACGCCCTCTTCGACCGTGCGCCGCATCGTCAACATGACGGCCGTGGCTGTGGCCGAGGCCGGTGCCGAACGGACCGGGAGTTGAGCGCACATGTGCTGGCCGACACGTCGTCGGCACCGAAACCAGCTGGCACCTCGCCCCCCTCTTTTCCACAGACCCTTCACTCCCTCAGGAAAATTACATGGAAGATGTCGTTATCGTCGCAGCGGCCCGGAGCGCAGTAGGCAAGTTCGGAGGCGCTTTGGCTAACGTCCCGGCCCCGGAACTCGGCGCCACAGTCATCAAGGCGCTGCTCGAACGCAGCGGCCTGCAGCCGGAGCTCATCGATGAGGTGCTGCTCGGTCAGGTGCTGACCGCGGGCAGCGGGCAGAATCCAGCCCGCCAGGCGGGCATCAAGGCCGGACTTCCCGTTGGCGTGCCCGCCATGACCATAGGAAAGGTTTGCGGCTCGGGTCTGAAAGCCGTGCACTTGGCAGCCCAGGCCATCAAATGCGGCGATGCCGACATCGTCATAGCCGGTGGCCAGGAAAACATGAGTGCTTCATCCCACGTGCTGCTGGGTTCGCGCGACGGACGGCGCATGGGCGACTGGAAGGTGATCGACACCATGATCACCGACGGCCTGTGGGACGTATACAACCAGTATCACATGGGCATCACGGCCGAGAACGTGGCAAGGAAGTACGACATCTCGCGCACCCAGCAAGACGAGTTCGCCGCCGCTTCGCAGCAGAAGGCAGAGGCCGCGCAGAAGGCTGGCCGGTTCCGCGACGAGATCGTCCCGGTCTCCATCGTCTCGAAGAAGGGAACCTTGATCTTCGACAGCGACGAGTTCATCAAGCACGGCACCACCGTTGAATCCCTAGGCAGCCTGAAGCCGGCCTTCGACAAAGCCGGCACGGTGACCGCCGGCAACGCTTCGGGCCTGAACGACGGCTCGGCCGCGGTACTAATGATGTCGGTGGCCAAAGCGCGCGAGTTGGGGCTGAAGCCCCTGGCTCGCATTGCCGCGTATGCTTCGGCTGGCCTCGACCCCAGCATCATGGGCATGGGGCCGGTGCCGGCCTCGCAGCGGTGCCTGCAGAAGGCCGGTTGGAAAGCCTCCGACCTGGACCTGATGGAGATCAACGAAGCCTTTGCCGCACAAGCCTGCGCCGTCAACCAGGCAATGGGCTGGGACACCCAAAAGATCAACGTCAACGGTGGCGCCATCGCCATCGGCCACCCCATCGGCGCCTCAGGCTGCCGCATCCTGGTGACCCTCATTCACGAAATGACCCGTCGTGACGCCAAGCGCGGCCTGGCTTCGCTGTGCATTGGCGGTGGCATGGGCGTGGCGCTGGCCGTTGAGCGCTGATATCTAGTTCATCCACAAACACAAACAAAGGAGATAGATATGAGCAAGCAACGCGTAGTTCTGGTCACTGGCGGCATGGGCGGTCTTGGCGAAACGATTTCGACCAAGATGGCGGACGCCGGCTACAAGGTGGCGGTGACCTACTCCCCCGGCAACACCAAACATGCGGAATGGATTGGCACCATGGAAGCCCGTGGCTACCGCATGCTGGCGGTGCCCTGCGACGTGGGCGACCTCGATTCGTGCGCCAAGGCCGTGGCCGAGGTGCAACGCGCACTCGGTCCCGTGGAAGTGCTGGTCAACAACGCCGGCATCACGCGCGACATGACCTTCAAGAAGATGGATAAGCTCAACTGGGATGCCGTGTTGCGCACCAACCTCGACAGCCTGTTCAACATGACCAAGCAGGTCGCCGATGACATGGTCGAGCGCGGCTGGGGACGCATCATCAACATCTCATCGGTCAACGGCTCGAAGGGTGCCTTCGGCCAGACCAATTACTCGGCCGCCAAGGCCGGCGTCCACGGCTTCACCAAGGCGCTGGCGCTCGAAGTGGCAAGAAAGGGCGTGACCGTGAATACCATCTCGCCGGGCTACATCGGCACGAAAATGGTCACGGCGATCCCGAAGGAGGTTCTCGACTCCAAGATCCTTCCGCAGATTCCGGTCGGGCGCCTTGGCAAGCCCGAGGAAGTTGCCGGCCTCGTGATCTACCTGGCCTCGGAAGAGGCGGCGTTCGTCACCGGCGCCAACATCGCGATCAACGGTGGTCAGCACATGCAGTGATGCATGACAGCATAAGGAAACAGCTATGACGAAATCCGACATCGACCAGGCAGTCCTGATCGAGAAGCTCGCGCAGGCCTCCGCTCAGCAAGGTGCATTGCTGCGGCAGACGGTTCAGCAGCTCACGATGCAGGTTTTGCAAAGCCGGGAATTGACCGTGAAGAGTATCAGGGATGTGCTGAAGACCATGACGCAAGCGACATCCAGTAGCTTGGCCATGGGCGGCACGGTTGGCTCCGACACCGAATCCCTGCTGACCAAGGCGATTGAGGGGATGGACGCCGCTCTGGTACAGGCCGTGGAGGCCAATCGACGCGCACTGCAACAGCTCGTAGACCGGGGCGTGGCATTAGGCGAGCCCAGCGTCAGACAGGCCATGGACGAGATCAAGCAGATGGAGGACGTGCTGTTCGACACCATCAGCAGAACCGTCCGCGGCGGGGCGCAATCGATCCAGGGGCCATGGTCCTCCGTGCTGGAAGCGGTGCAATTGAAAGGCACCGCAACGGGTGCCAGCGCCACCGCCGCCATCGAGCAGCTCACCGACAAGGCCCAGGGCACCCTCCGTGACGGCCAGGCGCTCCGGCAGCGCAGCGTCGAGCTGTGGATGGAGCACTACGCCACGCTGGTGAGCGGCGTGTTCATCGGCATGTCCGAGGCCCTGCGTGAGCAACCGGAAACCGCGCGGCCGCTTGCCGCAAGCACTGTAACTCGACGATGAGCCTTGACACTACGACAGCCATCAGTCTGCTGGCCACGGCGGTCGGTGCGCTGAGCGGCGCGCTGTTCGCGGCCGAACGCCGCTTCGGCTTGAGCGGCGTTCTCGCCCTGGCGTTTGCCGCGGGCTGCAGCGGAAGCATCATGCGCGACGTATTGCTGCAAGGCGCTGGCCCATCAGTTGTGCTCACGGATGTCCGTATCCTGCTGACCGTGGTCATCTGTGCCGTGGCCGTTTTCTTCTTTGCCTCCGCCGTCAGGCGGCTGCACCGGCTGCTGCTGGCCCTGGATGCACTTTCGATAGGCTTCTTCGCGGCCGTTGGCGCTGGCAAAGCGATCGGCATCGGGCTCGACCCGCCCGGCGCCGTCCTCATCGGCAGCATTAACGCGGTGGGCGGATGGGTATTGCGTGATCTGCTGGCAGGCGAACAACCCCAGCTGGTACTTCCAGGCCCCATCTACGCCATCGCCGCAGGTCTCGCGAGCGCGTGCTATGCAGCCTTGGTGACCAGTGGAGGGGTCTCCGACTCGCTTGCTGCCATTGCAACCATCATTGTCGGATTCGCGATCCGTATGCTCGCACTGCGCTACGGCTGGACAGCGCCGACGCCAGTCGATCTGTCGCCAGGCACTCGCCGTGCCGGCCGTGAATGACGAGCCGACCAGCGCACCCGTAGCTGCTCGCTGCCATTGTCTTCAAAGGAGCACGATCGCAAGCCCCGCGCCAACCACCCTTACCTCACGCCCTATGCCCGCAACACCAAAACACCGGGCCGGCCCCTGGGCCATCGCAGTCTCTTGCCGCCTCGTTTTGCTGAGGCGGCATCCTTGGGCTCTTCGCCGATGATGTTGGCTGCCCGTGGCAGCAGCGTACACCACGAAACCCATACCTTGTGCACTCCGGAAGGTGCACCGTGTCATTGGCACGCCTGTGCCTCGCTCACCGAGACCGTCCGCGCCACCAACCCCGCGCCTGGAGAATTCATTCAATACTGCACTATACAAATGATCAAGGCGTGATATTTTTTTTGCCAGCTGATATCGCCAGGATCAACGTCTAGTTGTGCGGAGCGCCATGCATGGGCCTACGTCGGCCCCATCCCTACGCCAACGCATATGCTGCGACGCACCGCACCCTTAAGAATGCGCCTGAGCAGCCGGTACAGCGTGCTGATCGCCTGCCGCGCCCGGGCGCCTGCGCGGTTGGCCTTGGTTCACGGCGACCGCTCGGCCCGGTCTGGCTCGCACTCAACCCGCCCGGAAATGCTCCGCCGACTGCCCCGCGTTGACGGCCCGGCACTCGCCCTGCCCGTCCCACTTCTGCCCTTCGGCATTGCGGTAGATGTGCGTCGGCTCGGGTGCCGGCGGCGCCTTCTCGGCGAAGCAGCCCGCGGCGTGCAGGTCGGCCAAGGTCAGGCCGTGCCTTGCCATCTGCACACGGATCCACACCGTGGCTACGGCGTGCCCGATCTCAAGGGACATAGGCATAACATTTTGGGAGCCGGAAAGGTGCAGCGATTTGGGCCGCACAATCACCCTTTCCGGGGGAGGTGGGCGGCAGCGCGTCGAGCTGGGCCAGCACGAACGCCCATTGGTCCTCGGTCAGGCTGCGCCCCACATCCAGCGCCGGCCGCGCCTCGCGCGGCACGTGGATGCCGTGCCAGGGATTGCCCATCAGGTAGTTCTGGTCGACCAGGAAGCGGTAGAGATTGTTGAGCACGCCGAGCGCGTAGCCCTGGGCGCGCGGCGACAGCGGTCCCTCGAAGGAGCGCCACACCGGACTCCAGCGCTCGCGCGAGCACGGGGCGCACCAGTCCGCTGGCGGCGCCGCGAGTAACTCGCGGTAGGCCACGCAATCCTCGTTGGCCATCGACTACAGCCGCTTGCGGCGCACCAGGATCGCCCATAGCAGGAAGCGCTCGGCCTCCTTGCGGCAGGCGCGTTGCGTGTGCGAGAAGGTCTGCAGCCAGTCGAGCGGGCGCGCGCAAGCCAGGCGCAAAGCCCAAGAGGATCTCTATTTTCCGAATCCGTATGCCCCCTCCGAAGGCCGAGTAACCATCGGAATGGAATCATGGTCGTATTGGTTGGTGCATCTGCAGCATCTGCCACTAGCCCCGATACCAGCAAAGCACTGTGCCGGGCTGGGCCGGGCATTGACTACTAGTAGCCGGTCAGCCTTTGAGCTTGCGCATTTCTTCGGCCAGGACCGCACAGTTGACCTTGATGCTCTGGTCGATGCCCTGCACGGGTCGCGTCGACATACGCTTGCCCGCTGCATTGCGCCCACGCAGGTCGCCGCGAACCATGTTCTCCTGCGGCTTGCTGAAGGTGCGCCAGAGATCCCCAACCACGTCGGACGTGCCACCCGGTGCCAGGGGCTGGATTTCGGCGATCGGTGCCGACACGCCGCTGTCTTTCTTTTCCTCGTAGCGCAGCGCCTGCGGGCGATTTTGCTTGGTTTAGTCGTGAAGACGGGAACGTTCATATTGCGTGGCTGGGAGGGTTACTACCGGAGCCTTCGGCACCCGCGCTGCGGGTACGCCGGCATTCAGACGGTGGGCCGGTCTGCGGGGACAGGGCCGTATTCGATGGCGGCCCGCAGGTCATCGGGCACCGGAATCGCCAGATGCGTGTCCAGCGAGGTCATCACGATGGTCTGCGTGGCCACCATGCGCAGTTCCCCATCTTCGCCGGCGCAGCGCCAGGCCAGCGTGATCGACTTGCCCCCAAGGCGCACCACGACCAGCTCCAGCCAGACCTGGTCGCCAAAGCGGCTGATTGCCTTGAAGTCCACCTCCAGGTGCACGGTCGGCATGCCCAGCCGGCGCGCGCCGATCACGCCGTGGTAGCCGTCCGGCAACAGGGTGTCGACCCAGCGTTCGATGAGGTCGTTGAAAAGCACGAAGTACTGCGGGTAGAAGACGATGCCGGCCGGGTCGCATTCCGAGAAATGGATCTTGTGCTGGCGCCGGAAGGTATGCGTAGTGGTCATGGTCCGCGGTTCCTGGTATGGGTTGGCCCGTGAAGGTCACGCCAGCGCGTGGCGAGCGAGGGCTTCCTTCAGCTTCTTGCCGTGCTCGTCGGCCAGCGCCGCCTCGCGCAACTCGCGCAGCGTGGCCGGGGCCAGGCGGGTACCCGCCCGCATCACGGCGTTCATCAGGGTCTGGTAGTTGGTCAGGCCGCGCACATGGGTGTCGCTGTAGCCTTTCACCAGCTGCTGGCACTGCACCACTTCCAGCGCCAGCGCGGGATTGAGGCGGGCGGCGGCCAGCACCTGGGCCAGCCAACCTTCGATACGCTCGGTTTCCAGTGCATAGCGTAGCGTGCTGCGGCGGATGCCGCGCAGCCGCGACACCGCCCACAGCATCAGGTAGCCGCGCAGCGAACTGGTGGTGACCACGCGGCCGGAGGTGGTGAAGCGGCGCACCAGGCGGTGCACGAAATGCGGCTGCATCAGCCAGCGGCCGAGTCCGGCTGGCAATGTCTCGCAGATTTCTTCCAGGCGCGGGTGCATGAACTCGTTGATCGCCAGCAATTGCTTGTCGCCGGCGTGCACTTCGCCCCGCACACGCGCGAAGCGCGAGTCGCGGGTCTTGAGGTCTGCCACGCGAATGGTGTCTTCGTACGACATCCACAGCGCCAGGTGGCGCGCGGTTTCGCGCAGCAGGGCGCTGTTGTCGTTGCCGACTGCCTGGCGCACGGCAGCCAGTCGATCCAGGTACAGGCCGGCGTAGGCCACGTCCTGGTAGTCGATCATGCGGCGCACGCCTTCCACCACGACTTGCCGGACTTCGGTCGGCTGCTCTGCGCGGGCGCGTTGCAGCAACTGCGCAACCCTGGGATCCTGCGGCTTGAGTTCGCCCAGCGGCATTGCAGCCTCTGCGGCGGGCGTCTCTGCGGCCTCGGCCTTGGAGAACGCCGCGCCAAAAGCGCGCAGGCTGGGCTTCACCCCAACGCCGCCGCGCTCGATGGTGGCTTCGAACTGGGCGCGGCTGAACGGCAGCACGCCGGTGCCTGCCAGCGCGCCGAACAGCACGGCGCTGATGACGCTGCCGCTGGCTTCGGCGGCCTGCGCCATGTCAAAGCGTACAAAGCGTTTGGCGGCCTTGCCGGCATGGGCAATCAGCTCATTGCTGTCGACGCGGCCATCGCCCATCGCGGACTTCTCGGCAATGGAGTAGACGCGGTGGGTGGAAGACACCAGCGTGGTGCGATCCGGCGTCACTAGTCCGCGCTGCACGGCGCGGCCGGCTTCCATCAGTTCGGAGGCGAGTACCACATCGACATCGCCAGGGGTGGGCATCAGCGCCAGCACCGGCTGGCGGCTAGCCTGCTCGGCCAGGTCGCGCGGGAACAGCTCGACGTAATAGATGGTGGCGCCGGTGCGCTGCGCCACGCCGGGTACCGACGTAGTCTGCGCGATATAGCCGTTGTGCTCGCCCAGATCCACGATCCAGTCGGCCAGCACGCCGCCGCCTTCGCCGCCCATGGCGAGGATGGCGACCTTGATCGGCTTGGCGCTGAGGTTGTTGGGTGCGTTCACGATGGAACCTCTCGAAACTTGGTGTTCAGAATGCAAGGCGGGTGCGACGGGCGGCATCGCGGCGCTGAAGGAAGCCGATCACGCCGTTGCGCAGGCGCTGGCGCAGCTTGTCGATGCGGGTCGGGTTGGTAACGATCTGCGCGCGGTAGAACGACGGGCACAGCACCGCTGCGTGCGAGACCTCGCCGCACAGGCCACAGCCCACGCAGCTGTCCAGCACGGAGGCGACCGGATCGGTGCGCAGGGGGTCCGGGTTGGGCTTGATCGTCAGCGAAGGGCAGCCGGACAGGCGGATGCACGAGTGATCACCGGTGCAGGTGTCCGAATCCACGCCAAAGCGCTCGCGTACCACGCGCTGTCCGTCGGCGATTGCCTTGCGCGTCTTCGGCTTCTCGCGGCGCTGCTTGTTCAACATGCATTCGCTCTGCGCGATCAGCACCTTGGGGCCCTTGACGCCGGTGGTCAGCGCTTCCTTGAGGGTGGCCTTCATCGCCTTCAGGTCATAGGTGCGGCGGATGGTGCGCACCCACTTGACACCTACGCCCTTGACCGCGTCCTCGATGGCGTGGCCGGTACTGCGGGTATCGTTCAACGCGGTCGAGGACAGGATGTCCTGCCCGCCAGTGGCCGACGTGTAGCTGTTGTCGACCACGATGGTCAGGTTGTCGCTCTTGTTGAAGACCGCGTTGGCGATGCCGCTGGTCAGGCCGTTGTGCCAGAAGCCGCCGTCGCCCATCACGGAAATGGCGCGCTTGCCGGCGGGCGCGTTGAGCGCCGCGGCGCTGGCGCTGCCCAGGCCGTAGCCCATGGTGGTGTTGCCCAGGTTGAACGGCGGCAGGATCGAGAACAGGTGGCAGCCGATGTCGGCGCTCACGTGATGCTCGCCGATCTCGCGCTCGACCAGCTTCATCGCGGTGAAGATCGGGCGCTCCGGGCAGCCAGTGCAGAAGCCTGGCGGGCGCGCATGCACGCTCTCGTCGACCAGCTTTTGCGGTTCCAGCACTTCTGCGGCCACGGTATCGACGGTGGTGGCCGGAGCCTGCACCAGCGGGATCACTTTGCGGGTGACAGGCTTCGGCTCCGGCTCAGGCAGCGGTTCAATCTTGCCGTACTGCTCCAGGAAGGCGCGCAGGCCCTTGAGCACGGTCGCGGTATTGTACTCGCCAGCCAGCGGCAGCAGGTCCTTGCCATGTAGCGTCGCCGTGGCACGGGTCATGCGTAGGATGTTGGCGGCGTTCTGCTCGATAAAGTTGGGCTGGCCTTCCTCCAGTACCAGCACCGCGCGCTTGCCCGCGCAGAAGCGTTCCCACTCCGAATCGATCAGCGGGTAGGCTACGTTCATCACGTACAGCGGGATCTTCGACTGGCCGAACACATCGGCCAGGCCGAGCTGCTCCAGCGCGCGAATCAGCGTGTTATAGCTGCCGCCTTGCACGGCGATGCCGACGTCATCCATCTCGCCTTGGAAGAACTCATTGAGCTGGCGGTCCTCGATGAACTTCACGGCGGCCGGCCAGCGCTGCTTGATCTTCTCGTGCTCGTGCATGAAACTCGCCGGGGGCAGCACGATGCGGCTGAGGTCGCGCGTGGGATGGTCCAGCGCGTCCTGGATCGAGAAACGGCTGCGGCGGTTGTCGGAGGCGGCGAACTGGCCATGTACGTGGCACGAGCGCACCCGCAGCTGGAGCATCACCGGCGTATTGGACGCTTCCGACAAGTCGAAACCGTCCTTCACCGCCTGCACGATGCATGGCAGGTTGGGGCGCGGATCGAGCAGCCACATCTGCGACTTCATCGCGAACGCGTGGCTGCGCTCCTGCATGATCGAGGAACCTTCGCCGTAGTCTTCGCCGACGATAATCAGCGCGCCGCCGGTGACGCCGCCCGAAGCCAGGTTGGCCAGCGCGTCTGATGCCACGTTGGTGCCCACGGTGGCCTTGAACGTTACCGCGCCGCGCAGCGGGTAGTTGACCGAGGCGGCCAGCGACGCAGCCGCGGTGGCTTCGCTCGCGCTGTTCTCGAAGCGGATGCCATGCTCGGCAAGGATGTCCTGCGCATCGGCCAGCACGTCCATCAGGTGCGAGATCGGCGAGCCCTGGTAGCCAGCCACGTAGGCGACGCCAGATTCCAGCAGCGCCTTGGTGACCGCGAGGATGCCCTCGCCGCTGAATACCTCGCCGGAACCCTGGCGCAACTTCTTGACTTCTTCGGCAAAGGAACGCTCAGCCATGGCTCATCTTCCTGACGTTCACGTTGAGGCGAGACGAATATAGTTTTGGCATAAACAACTCCATAGTCATATGCATGCGCGGAACTCGAGATCACGGGGACGGCTTCCGTTTCCCCCTCAGGCGATTTATACGTTGCTCTGTTGGCCAGCGCGGGCAACGACGATTGGTTCCCGTGCAGATGGCAGCAGCGCCACAGCCAGCGCAGCTGGCAAAGCCAGCAATGGGAACGTAATGCAGTTCCAACTGAAGATCAGGCTTGAGCCGGGCACGTAATCGCCGACGAGCGGGTCGCTCACGGGGCCGAATCGCGTGAAGCTCAGAGCCTGTCCTGTTGCCACGGCCATGCGTATGCAGGGTAGTAACCGGCCACGTATCCGGTGAAGATCAGGGATACCGAGACGCTGCCCACGCCTGCCAACGCGACCAGAAGATAGCTGACGGCAACGGAGTTACGGAACATCGGCATGCCGATGGCGAGAGCACCGATCAGGTAAGGGCGAGTTCCAGTATCACGCCTCGATCAAAGCAAGTACCCGGCACGGGCTACCCGAACCGCGCTGGATCTTGAGCGGCGGGGTGACCAGGACCGCGCCGATCGGCGGCAATTTATCCAGATTGACGAGGCTTGCCAGACCGAACTTGTTGTTGCCGTGCATACTGGAATGACATGGGAACGGTTCCTTGAACGCATAAGCCTGTCCCGCATCGGTACCGATGGCTTCCGTTCCCCAGCCGATTACATCGCGTTCCCTGGCGAGAAAGGCGGGCAAATCAGGATGCCCGCCAGGCGTGTGCCCGCCGTCCTCCCGGATATTCAGGAACTCGGCCGGATCCGCGCGCAGTGACCAATCAGTGCGCATCAGCACCCAAGAACCTGCCTGGATGCGGCCATGCTGCGCTTCCCATTGCTCAACGCGTTCGATGGTCAGCAGGTAATCGGGATTCTCGCGGACTTCTGCGGAAACATCGATTACGCACGCAGGCGCAATGAACTTCTGCACGTCGATGGTATCCGTCGCGTTGTTCGGAAAGTACTTCCCGGTGATCCAGTGTATCGGCGCGTCGAAATGCGTGCCGGTATGCTCGCCACACGAAATGTTGTTCCAGTACCAAGCCGGCCCGCGTTCGTCGAAGTGCGAGATCTCTTCCAGGCGGAAGGGCGCGCTCTGCCCGAACTCAGGCGGCAGCGGAATGATAGGGGTACGTGCATGCAACGTCTGGCTCAGGTCGATCACGCGAATCGCACCGCTCTGCAGTGCTTCTGCAAACTCTACTAGCATCTCGCTACATCCTCCCTCGGTTGACAACGAACAGCGTTTTGGTTCCCTCGACGGCCTTCATGTGAGTTCAAAGCTCGCGACATGCCCGACTCATCTGGTCCGCACTCGCACTGGCACTACGTCGACGCTCCCGTGCTCCGGATGTGCCCGGCATGGGCGAGAACGCGCATAGCGTCATCCAGCTCCAGCGAGACCGCGTCACCAACTTGCATGGCGCTATCGAGACGGGCAATCACCACCGGCCCGGCCGTCGACCTAACCGTGGCCAAGTGCACGTCTTCACCGTGCTGCGCGCCGACGCGATGGCGCACAACCGTTACTTCCTCGACCGTGCCGCCTTCCGCGACCTGCTCTTCCCAGTCCGACGCCCCGCAGTGCGGACAGCTATAGCGCACGGGGAACAGCACCGTGCCACATTGCCGGCAATGAACAACGATAAGGTTCATCTTGCTTCCTTGTCCACCCGATCGAGCACCACAGCGTTCGCGCACATGCCGTAGCGATACTCGACCATGCCATAGCCGCTCACGGCTGCTAGGCGTGCGCCGGCCACCTGTCGTGCACCGGCTTGCCCGCGCAATTGGATAACCGCTTCGACCAACCCATGCATGCCCCCGGCGGCGCCCGCCTGGCCGGCGGACAACTGGCCACCAGACGTATTCATCGGTAAATCATGCGAGGCGATGCGTGCAATCAGGCCACGTAGATCCCCATCCGGCGCAAAGCCGAGATCGGCCAGTTGCACCAGCGCCATGACCGGGTAATCGTCATACACCGATACCAGATCCATGTCCTGCGGGCCGGCGCCGGCCTGCCGCCACAGATCATCCGCCAGCGCGACCAGCCCGGTCTGCAATCCGTCACCGGCCTGTTGATCGAGGTTATAGCGGCATTGCAGCGCCCGCACGCGTACGGCAACCCCGGCGCGGCGGGCCAGATCGGCTCGGGCCACAATTACCGCATTTGCGCCGCAGACCACGGGCACGCAATCGAAGCGGCCCAACGGATCCGCGACCATCGGTGCCGAAAGGTATTCGTCGAGCGTCAGCGGCGCGCGGTATACCGCGCCTGGATTGAGCGCCGCCCAGGCGCGCTGCGCTACGCACAAGGCTCCGTAGTCGTGCCGGGTCAATCCGTGACGACGCGCATGCCGTTGGGTCAGCATGGCGAACAGGCTATTCGGCCCTCCGTGTTCGAGAGGCCTCAGATACGTCCTGGTCGTCACGTTGTAGTTCTCGATCAGTTGCTTGAAATCGGCCGGTGTAAAACGATCGCCGCTGAGCAGAACGATCACCGTTGCGTCGCCGCACTGTATCGCTCGCACGGCATGCTGCAACAGATTGATGGCGCTGGCGCCACCATGACAGTCGTCCATGGACCATCGGGGACTGAGGCCAAGCCGCCAGGCCATATCGATCGCATGATCGGGAGCCAGCGTGAATGACGCCACGCCGAGGCCGTCCACCTCGCTCGCGGTGAGCCCTGATTGGACGAGCGCGGCATTGAACGCCTGCGCCAGCAGATCTGCGGTGCTCCCCTGCGGTGCCTGGCGGCGATATGGCACTTCCACGCCTGCGGCCAACACCACGTCGTCATATTCACTGATCGTCATTCGATGAGTTTGTTGTGTCGCTGCCTGGTCGATCGTCCATAGCGCTCATGCGATGCGAGCGCACTACCACCAATCGAGTTCATGAGCGCTTGAGCCGGTAACCCGAAGCATCCAGATCCCAGGTCTGTTCGGTTATGCCGCGCTCACGCAATTTGTACTTTTGAATCTTTCCGTTTTCGGTTTTTGGCAGGTCAGGCGCAAATTCCAGATACCTCGGCACGGCAAAATAGGGTAACCGCGGTTCACAGAACTGGATCAACTCCATCGGATCGAGCAGCGCATCGCGGCGCAGTACGACCATAGCCATGACCTCATCTTCCGCCAGCGCGGAGTGCACCGCAAATACGGCGGCAGTCTCGACCGCGGGATGGCTGAGAATGACCTGCTCCACCTCGTATGACGAAATGTTCTCGCCGCGGCGGCGAATGGCATCTTTTTGCCGGTCCACGAAGCGGAAATAACCATCCGCTTCGCGCACCACGCGGTCGCCCGTGTGAAACCAGAGGTTGCGCCACGCCTCTACTGTCTTTTCCGGCATGCCGAAGTATCCGGCGGCGAACGCGAACGGTTGCTCGGCGCGCAGAATCAGTTCGCCCGGCTCGCCGTCCGCTACCTGCTGATCACTGTCATTCACCACGCGCGCCTCGAACCCGGCGACCACCTGACCCATATAGCTTGGGCGTTGCTGCTGAATGTCGCCGCCAATCGCGAAATTGGTCTCGGTGGACCCATAGCCATCCAATAGGTGAATGCCGGAGCGCGCCGTGAAGTCCTCCTGGAATTTCCCGGGTACGCCGGGCGCCAGCGCAATGCGTACGGTATGGGCGCGCTCGGCAGTCGCAATCGGGCGCCCCAGCAGAATCGGAACCATGGCGCCGAGCACGAAAGTCACCGTGGCGCGCGTCTCTACGAGGTTATCGAAGAAACGGCTGGCGGAAAACCGACGGTCCGCCACCAGCGTGGCGTCGTGGATCAATGCTTGATAGAAGCTGTTCAGCGCATTCGTATGGAACAGCGGCAGGCACGTGTAAAGGACATCCCCAGCCACCACACCGAGATGACGCCCCGTATAGTGGGCCCACCAATAGAACTGGGCGTGCGGGCAAATCACGCCCTTCGACGGCCCTGAAGTGCCCGAGGTGTACAGGATGGCCAGTGGGTCACCATCCGTCAGCGCAGCAGAAGGGACTGCGGTGCCGAGCGGCGGCATTGGCATGGATTCCCACTGCGATGGCAGCGGAGCTTCGGCCGACACGTCGCCGATCAACCAGATCCGTTCGAGCGCCAGACCAGGGGCATCCAGCGCAGTGACAGCCCCAACCAGATGGGATTCCGCTACCAGCAGACGCGCACCGGAATTCCGCAGAATGTGTTCGAGCTGCAGACCCCGTGAGGCGGTGTTGATAGGTACCACAACCGCACCCAGCCAGGCGCAGCCGAGCACGACCTCCATGAATTCGACGCGGTTGGAACATAGCAAAGCTACGCGGTCGCCGCGCGTGATCCCCAGACTGGCAAGACTGCCCGCCCGCCGGGCTGCAATCGTGCATGCGTCGTTTCCCGTCCACTGCGTAGTGCGATCCGAGAAGAGGGGCGCATCGCCGATACGCGCCGCTCGTGCAGTCAGCAGGGCTGGCAACGTGTACTCTGTCGCGACATCAGGTATGGAATCGAGTGAAACATCCGTAGATTTAATCTGCATTCTCACCTGCGCGCTCTATCAATTTTAATAACTTCGATTGGAAACCTGATGCAGCATCAAAAGCGCATACGGATACCCGTGGCAACGATGCTTGCATTGTCGCCAGGTTGAATCAAGGCAACACCGGCGAGCGAACCGATCGCGTTTTTTTGGTTCAGCACATAGCCAAGGCGGGCATACAGGGCTGTGGTCTTCGACATGTTGTAGTCGTAGCCCAATCCAATCGCGAGCGAATCGCCACTGGCTTTGCCTGCGACGTTGCGATAGACCGCAGAGAACTTGATGACACCGGGCCCCTTTGGAACGCTGAGACCGACCATATGACTGGTCGCGATGAAGTATCCGGCGCGGTCAGGGTTCGTCATGTTGAACTCGTAAGTGGCATTGGTACCGCCAGGGAAGGAATACATCCCGCCGGCACCCAACCACCTGTTCCTCACCGAGGACACGGTCGCGGTAGGATCCGTATTGATAATGTTATAAAACACCCCGAGGTAGAGAGGTCCACTCGCGTACTCAAGTTGAGCCCCGTGGAAGCTGGATTTGGGATATCCTGGCGTGGTCACGCCGCGCGGCGCATGCAGATATTCGAACTGGAAGCCGCCGAGGATCGGAGTGGTGTAGGAGATGGCGTCGCTAATGCGGGAATCGCCGATGGTGGCACCCTTTCCCAGATCGGAACTCAAGCTGACCAGCGATGCAAGGGGCGAGAAGGCCCCAACGCCAAGGAACGGATCGATCGCGATCGACAGCTGGGTTGGATACTGGCGTCCCAACTTGACTCTGCCCCACTGCCGGGAGATCAGCGAGATGTTGGCTTCCCGATTGAAGAGACTGGATTCGCCCTGTGCAGTTGTAGCCCCTGCGCTCCCATTCTTCAACTTGAGCGCGCTCTCCAGGTTGAAAGCCACGGACAGTCCGTTACCCAGGTGTTCAACACCAAGCAGCCCGAAGCGCGAAGTTGCGCCTGCACCGCTCTCTGACTGCAGCAAGCGATTAGTCCCCGCACGCGAATACTGGATGCCTGCATCGGCGACACCATAGAGACTGAGTCCGCCCGATCCCGGCATCGGATCGGGTTTCAGGATTTGGAAAGATTCTGCCGCGGACACGGTAGTTGCAAAGCAAACTGGAAATGCAGCCAAATATCTGGGTATCTGCTTGATCAAGGACACTTCTTCCTCCGGTTTTTATTATCGAATCTTGAGCAGGACGCGACCCCTTCGCGCCCGGCGTGCTGCTGATTTATCTACGAATGCCTGAGCTCTGAGTCCCACGCGGCCGGTGGCGGCGGAATGCCTCGGAGAGTCGGGAATTTGTGAAGTCGCGAACTCGCTTCGACGATATCTGCTGCAATGCTCCGCTGCGGATCACAAGCAGGAACAGAGTCGCATTCGCCCCGGAAACCCGGGAATGCATTTGAGTCCGTAACAGCGGAAATACTCCTTGGGTGCCTGGCTTCCGCTATTCGGGTAACCCAGATCGCATCGTTATGCGAGACCGACGACCGGTACCCTCAGTTGCCAACAATAGTCTTGTACCTCTGGGTCTCGATCTTGATGAGCTCGATGGCGTCTTCGTCGTCACGGGCGGGAACGCCAATCGCATCGTCAAGGTGCCGACGGAACTGCGGGCTGTGTAGCGCGATTTTCAGCGTCGACTTCAGCTTCTCAACCACGGGATCGGGGAGGTTCTTCGGGCCGGCGAGAACAAACCACCCCGTCACATCGTAGCCCTTCAGCAAGGGGTGCTCGGCCACCGCAGGGACGTTCGGGAATTTGGCGGACCTCTCTTTTGTCGTCACCGCGATGGGTACGACCTTACCCGCATCAATCAGGGCCTTCGCCGAAGCGATCCCCATCACGCCAACCTCGATGTTGTTCCCAGCGAGATCAGTACCCAACGGCGAGACGCCACGATAAGGAACGTGGGTCATACGGGTATTGGTTCTTTGCATCAGGGACTCCATTGCATAGTGCAGCATCGAGCCGATACCTGACGTGCCATAACTCAGTGCTCCAGGCGCGCTCCTCATGCGCTTGATAAGATCATCGGTCGTTCGGATACCACTTTTCGGGGAGGCCAGGATCATCGCACCCTGATGCTCCACTACGCCGATGTAGGTGAAATCCTTTGACCCGTCATACGCTTGCTGCGGATTGAACAACTTGGTCGCGACCAACTCGTTCGTGGAACCAAGCAGCAGCGTGTAGCCGTCCGGCGCGGCGCGTGCCACCTTTTGCGCGGCAATCGCTCCCGTTGCGCCACCAAGATTCTCGACAACAACAGTTGCCCCAAGCGCTGTGGAAAGCGCTTGCGCCAGCGCTCTGGCGGCAGCATCGGAAGAGCCCCCCGGGGGGTACCCCACGACGAGCGAGATGGGCTTTGCCGGGTACACACTTTGTCCTTGCGCCATGCCAAAAAGTGAACAAATTCCCAGCATTGCGATGGTGTTAAGAATCGTCTTGAGCTTCATCGGCTTCTCGTGAAATGATCAGAAAGTCTCGGCTTGCGTTCACTGGCTGGACTAGCCGCGTGCGGGGGGAGGCATGACCTCGGGCGGGATCGGGCACACATAGGGACGCTGGCCTCTCTTGCGTTCTAGTTCCTGCCTGGCTTCGCGCAAGGTGTCGGGCGTTCCGGCAAGATCGATCGCCGTGGCGGCCAACGTTTTCGCTGCCAGCAGCATGCCCTTGTGGGCAAGGGATAGCTTCCCCTGGGCCACCATTTGCCATGAATGAAAGCCGGTTCCCCACGCATAGCAGGCGGTCAGGCATTGTGTTGTCGGGACGACCCAGCTGACATCGCCGACATCCGTCGAACCGGTGACGGGGCGCTTGACGTCGGGATGATAGGGAAGGACTTCGGCAATGATGGGTCTTGGATCGCGCAAGGCGGCGGCAAAATGGCGCGAGCTGTTGGCCAGGTCGTCCGCATTCACCGTGTTCTGCATTTTGGCAGCAAAGTCGGTTTCGCTTGCATTGACTTCCAGTCCGCCAATCGCCCGCATGTTGCGATCCAGGATCGCATCGAGCGTGTCATTGTGAAGGATGTTCGAGCAGGCCTTATCGAAGACGATTTCCACGCGCGTGCCCGTCATCAATGCGGCACCTGCGGCAATATCCTTGACGCGTTTGAAGAGATCGATCGCTTCTTCACTGCGTGGCGCACGGATGGTGTATAGAACCTCGGCGAGGACGGGGATGACATTGGTGGACACTCCGCCCGAATTGATGTAGGCAAAATGCACTCGCGCCTCATCAGGCATGTGCTCGCGGAGATAATTGACCCCGATGTTCATCAGTTCCGCCGCGTCCAGCGCACTTCGCCCGAGGTGCGGAGCCAATGCCGCATGGGACGATTTTCCGTGGAATCGGAAATAGGCCTGCACATTGGCCAGGGTGGCATTCATGAACACGGAGTTGGCGACGGACGGATGCCAGCTCAGGGCCACGTCCAGGTCATCGAACAGGCCGTCGCGGGCCATGAAGGTCTTGCCGGCGGCTGCCTCCTCGGCCGGGCACCCGTAGAAGCGGACCGTGGCGTCAATGTTGTTTGCTGCAAAATAGTCTCTTGCGACCACCGCAGCCAGATGCGCCGCAGACCCGAGGAGATGGTGGCCGCAGCCATGGCCGTTACTCGTGGCCGCCCCCGCGGCGGGCATGCAGGTCAGCGCGCCGCTTTCCTGACTCAATCCGGCAAGTGCATCGTACTCCCCGAGAAATCCGATCACGGGTCCTCCCGAGCCGGCTTCGGCGACGAAAGCCGTTGGCATGTTAGCCACGCCACGATTGACCCTGAAGCCCGCCTCCTCGATTAGCGAGGCGTGCAACTCGGCTGAGCGAAACTCCGCATAGCGCATTTCGGCTAGCGACCAAATTTCGTTGGCCAGGGAGATGTATCGGTCTTGCTTCTCTTCGACAAGGTCCACGACACTTGCTATATGCTTCATATACATTCCAGGTGATCTACGGGGCGCATGCCACGGCTCGAAGGGGATGCTGCTTTCTTGGGCGATGCCATATCACCGGGCAAAGCTTATTTGGTTAGGCGGAGGGGCGGTAGGCAGCTATTTGTGTCGCCGTTCACCGTTGGTTGCCCTTGGCTCTCACCCCAATTTTTTGCTCGATATGAAGCTTCATCAACTCCGCGCACTAGTTGCGATCGCCGACAGCGGAAGCATCCGGAATGCGGCCAGGGCCACCTCCCACTCACCGGCCGCTATCACCAAAGCGGTCCGTGAACTGGAAGACGAAGTCGGGGTGACCTTGATCATTCGCGAAACGACGGGCATCACTTTGACCCCCGCCGGGCAGGTTCTTCTGGAACACGCGCGCCTCATGGTAGGTGTGCTGGCGCGCGCCCGGCAGGAAATGGACGTCTTTGCCGGCAAACGGAAGGGGACCCTGGCGGTGGGTATCCCGGCCTGGCTGGGCATGACCTTGCTTGGCGAAATCACCGGCCGCTTCCAGCTTCAGATGCCGGACACCCGGCTCGAGTTCTTCGAGAGCCTGCTTACGGTAACGGTGCCAAAGCTTCGCGATGGCACGCTTGATCTCTCAATAGGGCGAATGTACTTGTCCCAGTCGGAGGAGTTCGTCCAGCTGCCACTCTTCTCGACCGGATACGCCGTGGTGGCGCGAGCTGGCCATCCAATGGTCGAGTGCCGGACGCTACAGGAGCTTAAAGAGGCCACCTGGATTCTGAATCGTGATTTCACGGGAGAATCCGATGGAGTGGTCCAGAGCGCATTCAGCGACTACTGCAGCCGTTACTCTCCCCGGATCCATATCTCGCACTCAAGCGTGATAGCCACGAACCTTATCGCAAGGACGGACTTTCTCAGTCTCATGCCTTGGCCCTTGGCGGAATTATTGGTGGCAAAAGATGGGCTTTGCGTGTTGCCGATCAGAGACGCGTTGCCAGATGCCGGGATCAGCATAACGTATAGGCGTGCAGTGCCATTGGGCGCAGCGGCCAAGTGTTTTATCGACGCAACCATGGCCGTGATACGGGAGTCAGCGAACTCAACGGATCCAGCTAAACGACGCTTCTTTCGCGCGATTGAGTGTTTGCTCGATGACGGCAAGTCAATATGACATAAAGGGCCGCTGGTACTGTTAACCGCGAGGCGAACCTGTTAACCTCGTCCTTTGCGACAACAGGACAGAGGGGATGGGCGAGCCGATCATTGAAGGTAACGGTCCGGTGAAGAGTTCACCGGCTTTCAATTACCCGTAAGTGAGTTGCTTGGGATCTACTAATGACCAACATCTCATATCCACGGAGTGGGGATGATGTTCGTTTTCTTGCCTACGACAACTCCAAGACCAGTCGATGGCAAGACAATCGAGACCGAGTATTCCTGGGAGAACAAGAGTCAGCAAGCATGGTGCACGAGGCAATCCGTGGAAAGTCACGGAAACAACCTTTGCAATCGTTATCACTGGCTAGCGCCGCCTGCCCTATGCTAATCCCGCTGTTGGTTGCAGGCCTGAAAGAAGGGCTTGGTCTGCCACTACAGTGGGTCGTGGCCGACCTTCTTCCGCTGCGCCAGTTTGCGCCCCGCGGCTCGCGTAGCTTCACCCCACCCGGAAATGCTCTGCCGACCGCCCCGCGTTAACGGCCCGCTGCAGCCAGGCTGGCATCTCGCCCTGCCCGTCCCACTTCTGCCCTTCGGCATTGCGGTAGGTGCGCGCCAGCTCGGGCGGCGGCGGCGCCTTCTCGGCGAAGCAGCCCGCCGCCTGCAGGTCGGTCAAGCTCAGGCTGTGCCATCTGCATACGGATCCACACCGTGGCCGCGGCGCGCTCAATCTCAAGAGACATAGGTATAACGTTTTGGGAGTCGGAAGGGTGCAACGACTTGGGCCGCACGATCAGTCGACCTTGCCGGCCGTCCACACCGCCTGCATCGCCTCCATCCGCCGCGCGGCCTCGATGGTCACGTAACGGGTGGTGAGCGACGCGTGGCCGGCGTTCTGCTGCACCACCTCGAGCGGCGCGCCGGCCGCCAGCGCATGGATAAATTGGGTATGACGCAGCCAGTGCGTGCTGGCCGCCTCCAGCCGGGCCGCACCGCACGGATCGGCGAGGCGCAGAGTGCCGGCGCAGTCTGCGAAGAGTCCCTTGATCTGCTTGGCGAGCGTGACGATACCGATGCGGGCGACAACCTCGACGAGGCTAGCGAGCGTGCGCCGGCCCACGGCGCACGCTCGCCCAGGTCAGTGGCATGCCCGAGCAGCGCCACGCCGCCCGAGACCCGGTTGGCGCCCGGAGCGGCCGGGTGGCCGCAAGCGGCCAGGTACGCCCCCAGCCGCGCGATCACCGCCGGCGCCACCGCGCGCTCGGCCTCGGTTTGCTCCTCGATCAACTGGGCTTCGTTAAAAAGGCAAGGCGCGCACCTACGCGCCCATGAGTGCACCCAGCCTAGCCGACTGGGAGCGCTTCGGTTGCAATCATGCGTGATGCCGCCACTGCGGCGGCAAGGAAGAACTGGTCGGGCCACTCGCCCAGCGCCGATCACTCAGGCCGAGGGCGGCCTGCTTGATGCGGTATGCTTGCTCTCACCCATGACTCAGGGACCGCCAGATGCTGATCCGCGAACAAGGCAATCTCGTCAAGCTGATACGCACCGGACGTGACCTCAGCTCGCGCCGGGCACAGCAGACCGTCGTCGGGACGTTCCGGCACAGTGACGGCCCCACCAAGGCGCTGCTTGCCCTGCTCGACGAGGACGAGCAGTCTGCCTTGGCGCGTTGGCTCTCCGCCCAGCACGATCGGCAAGAACAAGCGCAGCACCATCTCGTGCTCGACTCCGCGCATCGCCGTTTGGCCGAGCTCGTCCAGTCCATCGATGCTGCCGCCGAGCGTCTCTCTCCAGACGAGGCGGCCGCGATATGGCACAACCTGAACGAAGTCTCCCGTGCCCTGAACCGGGCAGGCTTTCCTGAACCCAAGCGCAAACGCAAGCCCGCGGCCAACGCTTCCGGGCAAGGCGACCTGCTTGCGCCCCTGTTCTAAACCGGCACGACGACGCCCCCCTCATCGGTAGATCTCACGCCGGTTCCCCAGCCACACCACCGTGATTGAAATGCGGGCAGGATCCCCGTACCATCGGCGAGGCACTCAAAGGCAGAGCCTTTCCGTTCAATACTCAACTGAGGACTTGCGCGGAAGCGGGAACCGCCGCCCCGGGCCTAATGCAGTGGCCTCGTCCGCAATGCGTGGGAGCTACGCTGCCAACCTGCGTAGCGCTTCCGGATGTAGCTCTTGTCCGTTGCCCAATGGGGACTCCAAAACCGCCAGTGGTTCGTCGTGGCGGTCCCGGCAAAGGGTGTACGAGAGTGTGCGCATCATCATCGTTGCTTCTCCCATCAGAGTCGACCATGCGCGCTCTGGTCAGCCTTTGACAACTCATCGTTTCGCAACGCGATGTCCCGTCTCTGCTGGCCAAGCGAAAAGCGGAGTCCGCGGACCTCGGTAGCTATGTAACAAGTCAGGGGGCACAGGATCATGCAATTCTCTGGGCGCGGCGATACGTCGATGTTCTGATCGCGTCCATTGGTCAATAGGAGGCGGCGCCCAGCCATTTGTGCCAGCCGGCCTTGTACACAGTGGTGTCGCCGGGAACCGCTTCCTCCGCGCCTGACTGCGAATCCACTGCGCCCGCGTGCCAATCGACCCTAGCGATCTCCCCGACAACATTGAAGCCCAGAAGGCTTTGGGGCCCCGGCCAGGCCGCCCGGCTTGTCCGGAATGCTCGCGACTCAGACTTCCGCTTGATCCACGAGCAGTTCCATCGCCGTTTCTCCTTGCTCAACTTGTTCGGTGCAAGAGGCCGCTCCCCATATCGGCTTAGTATCCTGCCGTGGCGCACCGTCCATTGGATGAGTGCTCAACCAGAAACGTCTTCTTACGGCAAACGGCGGACGTGCCTTGATGCCATGGCTTTAGTGGTAGACCAGCACGGGGATCTTGCTATGGGTCAGCACCTTCAGCGTCTCGCTGCCGATCAGCAAGCCTTGTACGCCGCGCCGTCCATGCGACGCCATCACGATCAGGTCGCAGCCTTTGTCTTCGGCCGCTTTGATGATGGCCTCGTATGGGTGATCGTTGACTACATAGGTCGTCTCGCAAGGTACACCGGCGGCGCCGGCCTCCCGTGCAATGCCCTTCAGGTATCGCGTCGCTTCTTCCCACGCCGCATTGACATATTCCTCGCGGGTGTCGGTCAGCATTTCCACCTGATAGGTCAGCACGTGGTAATCCGGACAGACTCGTACTGCGGTGGCGCGGGCATTCATGTCGCGCGCCAATACGAGTGCCTTGTGGAAAGCCGCTTCGGCCAACGCAGATCCATCAACCGTCAGCAGAAGATGCTTGAACATTTTGCCCTCCTTGCTCTGTACGCTCACGCTTGGTGCCCATTCGCCGCCCTGTGCACAAGGCGCCTAACAGGCGCCAAGGCATTCTTGATGGCTATCAAATACCCATCATCTAATTGGAGTATAGGTGCCGAAAGCCTCACGTCAACTGAGGGGGCGGGACATAATCGGTCACAAGCCCGAAGGCGATCGGGGATGTCGCCAAGACGACATTGCCGCTGACGTCGGACATCACGCTCGACCTGCGCACGACGGACCAGGTGGTGGAACAGGCCGAAGCTGATTGACGTGGCCTTGTGCAGGCGTCATACGCGATTTGGCGCTTCGATACGCAACTGAGCGCTGTTCAGGGTAATCATGGCGAAGTGAATCAGTACCGGCAAAGAACCGGGCCTTCGTCAAGGCACGCTTCGGACCACCGCCGACGCGACACCGGCCTTTTCGTCAAATTCCCAGCCCGGTGTCACTTGCGCTCACACGAGTCAGCTGCAATCAGGGGGGCCGCCCACGCGCAAATCGCCCATACTGTGAGTGGGCCGCCGACCCGCGGCGGCTGCAAGCGCGGCCCGGCCATGACCCCGGGGACGCAAAGGAGCACAGATCGACATGCCTACCTATGAAGAAGGACGCCTGGCGGCCATCGCAGTCAGGCTGGCGCTGTCCTCGGGACTTCCTCCTGTGAACGCAAAAGCCGCACTGGATCTGGCAAGCAGAATGATCGGCGACCAGTTGACCACGCCTCCTGCTCAAAACAAGGAGCCTTGCGTATCGTCCGTAGCCCGCGGACCTCTCTGCGGGCGCCCGGGAAAGCTGGCATCGTAGTCCTTACCGCCGCGCATCACGGTTCGTTACGCGCTCGACCTATCCAGGAATGCGCCTGCAACTACACTTCAAGCGGGCGCACTTCCCAGGACAATCGCACCGATGTAGTTCGTGTAGACTGCGCCGGCTTTGTGCGCGGCCCCTAGTACCCGCTCCAGATCCGGCCCCGAAATCGTGCACTGAAAAAGGCCGGAGCTCTTCGAGCCGCAAGCGCTCAAATGCAGGCGCAGCAGATCCCATGCGAGCCTCACCCGCTTGACGAACCGGTTGCCACGGGCGACATATCGACACTTGTTGAACAAGCTGCTCTAGAGGAAGGCGCCGGGTTACTGGTAATTGGCACACACGGCCGTCGCGGTATGCTTCAATTGCTGCTTGCAGCGTCGCCAAGGACTGGTCCGACATTCCAATCTCCCTCCACTTCTGTCTACAACGATCAAATGGTGGTCATCGGGTGCGCAGCAAGTCACGGTGAGACGCGTGGCGACTGGCTCTCACAGTGTCTATGAAGATAGCGAGTCTTCGCCCTTGATCGTGGAATTCGAGAGCGATCTCGAATGCGGCCTGTTCAGCCGAGTGTCGGCATAACAGCGCTGTGAAGCAAAGACAGGTAGAAGCTCTGGTTGGCGCGGCATGCCTGAATCTCACGTCACCAGCGGTGCCCCATGGGCAGACAGCCAGTCGCGAGCGCATACACATGCTCACACGGATAACGGATGCTGCCGGCCACGGGCTGCGGCGGGCAGTCCCGCTCTGCCCTGCGGCTGCCGCACCTCGCCGGAGGAGATTCATCGGACCAAGGCTCTCAATGGCCCGTATCTGCGCCTCATCCCGGACAAACAACGAGCCAGCGAACCCCAGGGCATTGACCGAAATACCTTCAACGCATTCCCTGGATCAAGCAGCCCTGCGGACATGACCAGCAGGTTGTACGGCGCAGACTGGCGTAGTCCGCGGTCGACATCGACCGCCCGCACGCCAACCGCATCGAGCAGTGCGCGGTAGCGCTTGCGCGGCGTGCACGCCATCTCGTGCACGAGCGCCGCAAACAGAACCAGTGGCGCCAACGCAAGCGCAAATGCCAAGTCGGGGACGGCGCCCGGCGATCCGCGCCGACTCCAGCAAGAGGCCGATCGGCAGCGCCAGGCAACTCTCGGCGAACAGCTGCACGAATTGCAGATGTTTGTGGACCTGGCTCGCTCCCGCGGCTGCTCCGCCGTTGCCCCGCGGCAAGCTTCAGCCCTTGCTCAGGATCGTCATTGCCTTGTTCGCATCGTCGAGCGAGTCCACCGACACGTACGCGACAAACTGCGCCCCAATGACGGAGGCAGAGAATCCGCGTAGATTGATTTCGCCTTTCGCAAGCTTGCGGGTCAGCTCGGCCACAATGCCGGGCCGGTCCCCGCCCATGATACGCACCGAATGCAGGCTGTGCGTGACATTAAACCCAGCCTGGGCAGCTGCACGGATTTCCCTGTCGTTCTGCAGCGGTGTCACGAACACGACACCCTTGCCGGGGTCCTCCGGCGTGCGGCGCGCAATCGCGAACTGCAGGTCCGCGCCGGCATCGCGCAAGGTCTCCAGTACCTCCGCAAGGCCGCCGGGCCGGTCCGGTATGGTTGCCGCCCACACGTCCACGCGTTCCACGAGAAGATCGTTGGTCATTGCTCATTCTCCAAAGGTCACCACTACGAATCTAGCGCATGGCGGCCGACAGGCAAGCTCTGGGCTCGGTGGACAGCGGCAGGCCGATTTCCTGGCAACTCCCCGTGCCCGAACTTAATATGGAGTAGTCGTTTCAGGCAGTTATCGCAGGATAGTGGTACCGACACTACCCGGACGGATGCCATGGAAAGTGAAGGGGAATCGTCATGTCTGAAGGCAAATCGCCACGCCATGCTGCAGAGCAGGAATCGGCCGATGTGTCCGAGGCCGAAATTGCGGTCCATTGGCCCGAGGAGGACTACGTCCTGCCGGCCGGCCAGTTCATTGCGCAGGCCTATCTGACCGACCCGGGCGTTTTCGAACGCTTCTCCCTCGATCGTTTCCCCGAGTGCTTCAAGGAGTTCGCAGACCTGCTGGACTGGTACAAATACTGGGAAACGACCGTGGATACCAGCGCCCCGCCGTTCTGGCGCTGGTTCGTCGGCGGCAGGATCAACGCCTGCCACAACTGCGTGGATCGCCACCTCGCCGCGTACAGGAACAAGACCGCGATTCATTTTGTGCCGGAGCCGGAGCATGAGGCGGTGCATCACCTCACCTACCAGGAGCTCTTTGTTCGCGTCAATGAGCTGGCCGCCCTGCTGCGCGAGTTCTGCGACCTGAAGGCCGGCGACCGCGTCACGCTGCATATGCCCATGGTGGCCGAACTGCCCATCACCATGCTCGCATGCGCGCGCATTGGCGTGATTCATTCGCAGGTATTCAGCGGCTTCAGTGGAACGGCCTGCGCCGAGCGCATCGCGGACTCCGAGAGCCGGCTGCTGATCACCATGGACGCCTATCACCGCAGCGGTGAATTGCTCGATCACAAGGAAAAGGCCGACATTGCCGTGGCAGAGGCCGCCAGCGCCGGCCAGCAGGTAGAGAAGGTCCTGATCTGGCAACGCTACCCGGGCAAGTATTCCAGTGCCGCCAGACTGGTAAAGGGCCGCGACGTCATTCTCAATGACGTGCTCGCCGGGTTCCGCGGCAGGCGTGTCGAGCCCGAGCCGATGCCGGCGGAGGCACCGCTGTTCCTGATGTACACGAGCGGCACCACGGGCCGGCCCAAGGGCTGCCAGCATTCCACCGGCGGCTATCTTTCCTACGTGGCATGGACCTCGAAGTACATCCAGGATATCCACCCCGAGGACGTCTACTGGTGCATGGCCGATATTGGCTGGATCACCGGGCATTCCTACATCGTCTATGGCCCGCTCGCGCTCGCCGCCTCGTCTGTCGTCTACGAGGGCGTGCCGACCTGGCCCGACGCAGGCCGGCCCTGGCGTATTGCAGAAAGCCTTGGCGTCAATATCTTCCACACTTCGCCCACCGCAATCCGCGCGCTGCGACGCAACGGGCCCGACGAGCCGGCGAAGTACAACTACCATTTCAAGCACATGACCACGGTCGGCGAGCCGATCGAGCCCGAAGTCTGGAAGTGGTACCACCGTGAAGTAGGCAAGGGCGAGGCGGTCATCGTGGACACCTGGTGGCAAACCGAGAATGGCGGCTTCCTCTGCAGCACGCTGCCGGGCATCCATCCGATGAAGCCCGGCAGCACGGGCCCGGGAATTCCGGGCATTCATCCGGTGATCTTTGACGAGGAAGGCAAGGAGATCCCGGCCGGCTCGGGCAAAGCGGGCAATATCTGCATCCGCAATCCCTGGCCGGGCATATTCCAGACCGTCTGGAAGGATCCGGACCGCTACGTGCGCCAGTACTATGCGCGCTATTGCAAGAATCCCGACAGCAAGGACTGGCGCGACTGGCCGTATATGGCGGGCGATGGCGCAATGCAGGCGGCGGACGGCTACTTTCGCATCCTTGGCCGCATCGACGACGTGATCAACGTTTCCGGCCATCGCCTCGGCACCAAGGAGATCGAATCGGCAGCACTGCTGGTGTCCGAGGTCGCCGAGGCAGCGGTGGTGCCGGTGGCCGACGAGGTCAAGGGCAAGGTGCCTGATCTCTATGTGTCACTCAAGCCGGGACTGTTGCCATCCACGAAGATCGCGAACAAGGTCTCGGCCGCCGTGGTATCCCAGATTGGCGCGATTGCGCGTCCGCATCGGGTCGTGATTGTTCCCGACATGCCCAAGACACGCTCGGGCAAGATCATGCGCCGCGTGCTGGCGGCGATCTCCAACCGGCAGGAGCCTGGCGACGTGTCCACGCTTGCCAATCCAGAGGTCGTCGAGAGGATCAGGGCGCTGGCAACATAGGACGACTACGGCCGTCAATGTCTGACAGCATTGTCAGGTGCGGGCTCGGTCGCGTAAGATGAAACTCTGAGGAAGATTATCGTAATAGTGTTGCAAACTTGATGGGCGCAGCCATGCTGGAGATCCCGCAATCTAGGCGCGCGTGGTCGTCATCCATCTTCCCCCTTATCGAGGCCACGGCGCAAACCGAGGCCCCAATTTTTCTTATCTTATGCGTGGCTCGCTTGCTGATGCAAGGCCGTTCCCAAATAGCTGGACAGAGGCCGCAGCAACGCAAGTTCCGAGTTATTGATCGGGCGGTGGCGTAGGATCGGTGAAGGTCTGCTCGACGAAGTAGCGCAATTGGCCCAGATCAGTTTTCGCGTATGCCGCTGTGGTCTGCACCGAGGCATGGCCGAGCAGCGCCTGTGCGGCGGGCAGCGGTACCTGGTTGGCGACCACCGGCGTGCGGGCGTGAGCGTGGCCAGTGCGTGCTGGCCGCCGCCAGCCGCGCCGCACCGCGCGGGTCGGCGAAGCGCAGCATGCCGGCGCACGCAGCGAAGAATCCCTTGACCTGCTTGGCGAGCGTGACGGTACCGATGCCGGCAGCAACCTCGACGAGGCTAGCGAGCGTGCGCCGGCCCACGGCGCACGCTCGCCCAGGTCAGTGGCATGCACGAGCAGCGCCACGCCGCCCGAGACCCGGTTGGCGCCCGGATCGGCCGGGTGGCCGCAAGCGGCCAAGTACGCCCCCAGCCGCGCGATCACCGCCGGCGGCCCCGGCACCCGGCGCAGCTTGTTGCCCTTGGCCACCACTTCCGGCCACCAGCCCTCGATCCGCGCCATGGTGCCGGGGCGCTCTTCAGCTCGTGGATGCCCTGCCAGGGAGTACCGAATAGCACTACTTATCGGTGAGGCAGCGGTACAGGTCCGCCAACACGCCGCCAGCGTACGATTGGGCGCGCGAATTGAGCGCCCCTCGACTGGGCGCCCAAACCGACTCCATGGAGTTGACCCGTTTTCTTGGACACCCCCTATCTTGAACCGAAGGAGGTGCCCGCCATGCACATGCATCGAATGCCGTATGCCGCGGCGTTCCGGCAACAGATGATTGACCTCGTCCAGGCCGACCATACGCCGGAAGACCTGGCCAAGAAACTTGAACCCGCCGCGCAGACCATTTACAACTGAGTCGCGCAAGCAATCGCGATGCGGCAAGCGTCACAATGGCATCACCACGGTCGAGCGCGAGGAACAGACGCGGGTGCGCCGCAACGTCAAACAGCTCGAGGTGGAGAAAAATGATACTGGCAAAAATCGCGGCCTGGTTTGCCCGGGAGACCGGAACAGTCCCCGAACGAAAATGGCCGCACAAAAATAGTCATGGCAACCGCTTTTGGTTTTGTATAATGAAATCTATTTCATTGAGCGAAATCATTGTATGGAGAATCTTGCGGAGACGAAACTGGCGGCGCATGTTACCGCCCTGCAACTCGCCCCCCTTGCGCAGACCACCCGGGACCGCCTCGCTCAAGCCTTGCTCGACTGGTTCACGGCCGGCTGGTCGGCGAGCCCGATGCCACTGGCGGCGACCATGCGCACGCTGGCCCAGGATTGCACGCCTGGCGAGGGGCATGCCGCGGTGTTCGGCGGGTGCGGCATGGCGGCGCCCGGCGCGGCGTTCGCCAACGCCGCAATCGCGCATCTTCGCGAAATCGACGATGCCCATCGGGCGGCCATGTTGCATCCGGGTGTTATCGCCATTTCGCCGGTGCTGGCGCTGGCTGCCGGGCGTGGCCTGAGCCAACGCCGCGTGGCCGACGCCATCGTGGCCGGCTATGAGGTATCGCTGCGTGTAGGCGAAGCGCTTGGCCCCCGGCATGCGGCCAGCTTCCACGCCACCGCCACCGCCGGCGCGGTGGGTGCCGCGGCAGCGGCCGGCGTGGCGCTAGGTTTGACGACGAAACAGTTGCACCACGCCATGGGCATCGGCGCCACGCAGGCGGCCGGCCTCTGGCAATTGGTCGATGACGACGCCCACGAGTCAAAGTCGCTCCACCCGGCCTTCGCGGTGCGCAACGGTATCCATGCCGCGTTTGCTGCGTGCGCCGGGCTGCCCGGTGCGCGGGCCTTCATGACAGGCAAGCGTGGGCTCTACGCGCTACTGGCCGGCGATGGGCCGCTGGAGGCGCTGGACGGGGACCTGGACGCGCCCGAGCGCATCAACACGGCGACCATTAAGGCATGGCCATGCTGCGCGCAGCTCTTTACGCCGCTGGATGCCACCCGGGCGCTGATGGACGCGCACGCGTTCATGCCGGAGGATATCACCTCGGTCGAGGTGGCGATCTTTCCCCACGCACTCAAGATCGCCGGAGTGATCTGGCCCACCAAGCCCGCCGAGACCTGCTTTAGCCTGCGCTACTTGCTTGCCACGCTATTGCTCAAGGGCAACGTGGGCATCGAGGAGATGGAAACCCCGGAGTTGGGATCGCCGACGCTGCTCGCGCTGGCGAACAGGATCCAGGTCACGACCAACGACGATTTCCAGCTTGCGTTCCCGCACAAGCGTCCCGCCCGCGTCACCATCGTGCTGCGCGATGGCCGGCGCGTTAGCGCGCTGCGCGAGTTGCGGCGCGGCGATCCGGAAGACCCCTTCGACTGGGCCGCGCTGCAGACCCGCATGCGCGCCTTCGCGCCCGCCATGGACGATGCCACGGCTTCCCGCATCGCCGGCTGGTGCGCCGGTTTTGCCGATGCGGGTAGGGACCAAGCATCCTGCACGGTGGCGCCAGCGCTATTTGGAGCGGCCGTGCAGCGCTGAGTCGCTCAGTGGCCGGCGGAAGGCCTGGTGTTGAAACCCTGCAGCGCCAGTTCGCGGCGCACTATGTCTACGGCCTTCAACTGGGCTTCCTCGCTATGGCGCGAGGCGAGCCCGATCACCACCAGCGCGCCCAGGAAAGTGCCGTCGCTCTCAAATACCGGCAGCGCCACCGAGGCCATCTCGGCCACGCGCTCGGAACGCGTCATCGCATAGCCCTTCTCGTGGATGGCTTTCGCCTGCGGTGTGTCGCCGCCGGTGAAAGCATTAAGCACGTGCGCCGAGGACCCGCCGTCGGCCAAGCGGATACGCGTGCCGACCTCCACATGATGTCGCACTTCCTTCGACGTGTTTTCACGGAATAGGCAGACGCGCTCGTTGCCGCTGCGCACATAGAAGGCCACCGTTTCGCCGGTTTCCCGCATGGTGTTGTGCAACACCGGCTGCATGCGCGTGCCGAGATCGAAGGTGCTGCGGTAGAGCATGCCCATATGCAGCAGGGCCGGTCCTGGCGCATAGCTGCCGCTGTCGAAACGGTGCACCATGCGCGCGCGCGTCAGCACGCCGAGCAGGCGCAGCAGCGTGGCCTTGTCCAGCCCTGTGCATTCGGCGAGCTCCCGCAGCGACAGGCGCAAGCGCTCCTCGCTGAAGCATTCGAGGATGGCGATGCCGCGCTCCAGCACGCCGGCCGGCGGCTTGGGCGTGTCTGCAACGCCGCCGTCTTGTTCGCTTTCGGTAACGTCGACTGACTCAGTGGCAGCCAATGCCTTGGCCTTGGCGCCCGCGGACGTTTTGGTGTGTGAAGTCTTCATGTTTTCGGCGCATGTTGGCCACGAAATCCGCGCTTGACACGGGTTTCCTGACTCTCTATAGTTTTGTTCATTAAAACATATTTCATTCAATGAAACAACAAGCGGCGACCAGGCAAGGCGTTGGCCCGAGCGTTTCAGGCATGTCGGACAGCAAGGAGCCTTACCTCCGCTGCAGACTATTGTCGCTGATCGCAAGCCGCTCCCCTGGCAGGCGCAGCGACATTTACCTGAGGCTTCCAGTCCATGCAATCCGGGAGTGATTCCTTTCTCGCTTTGCTGTCCGGCATCGTCGGCACAGCCAACGTCCTCACGCGGGATGTAGATATGGCGCGCTATGTCTCAGACTGGCGCCGCAACTATCCGGGTGCCGCGCGCGCCGTGGTACGGCCAGCTAGCACCAGCGAGGTCGTCCGTGTGGTGGCGGCGTGCGGCTTGCACGGCGTGCCGCTGGTGCCGCAGGGCGGCAATACCGGGCTGGTCGGCGGTTCCACGCCAGATGCTTCGCGCACGGAAGTGGTCTTGAGCCTTGGCCGCATGACCGCAGTGCGCGGCGTCGATCCGCTCAACAACACCATGACGCTGGAAGCGGGCTGCACCGTGCTGGCGGCGCAGGAAGCCGCCGCCGCGCAGGGCCGGCTGTTCCCGTTGTCGCTGGCCTCGGAAGGCAGCGCCACCGTGGGCGGCGTTTTGTCGACCAATGCCGGCGGCGAGCAGGTGCTGCGCTATGGCAATACGCGCGAACTGACCCTTGGCGTTGAAGTGGTGCTGGCAGACGGCCAGGTGCTCGACAGCTTGGCGGGCCTGCGCAAGGACAATACCGGCTACGACCTCAAGCAGCTCTTCATCGGCAGCGAGGGCACGCTGGGCGTGGTGACGGCCGTCACCTTCAAGCTGTTCCCGCCGCCCCGTACTGTCATCACCGCCTGGATGGCGGTGCGCGATCCGCAAGCCGCAGTGGAGATGCTGAGCCGCCTGACCGGCGCCGTGGGCGAGCGGGTCACCGCCTTCGAGCTGATCGGCCGCGAGGCGCTGTCGCAGGTGCTCGCGCACCCGCTGGCGGGCATGCGCGACCCGCTGCCGGACAACTGTGCCTGGGCGGTGCTGTTCGATGTGTCCGAGACCTCGCCGCGGCTCGATCCGCGTCCGGCGGTGGAAGACGTACTGGGCGAGGCCATGGAAGACGGCCTGGTTGCCGACGCCGTGATCGCCGCGTCCGAGCGGCAGGCCCACGAACTGTGGGCGCTGCGCGATCACGTGCCCGAAGCCCAACGCCTGTGCGGTCCGTCGATCAAGCACGACATCTGCGTGGCAACCTCGCTGATTCCCGTCTTTATTGCCGAAGCCGGCGCCGCGCTGGAGCAGGCGATGCCCGGCATCCGCCCGGTGTGCTTCGGCCATGTGGGCGACGGCAACCTGCACTACAACCAGAGCAAGCCCGCCGGCATGGCCGACGATGCCTTCCGTGCGCGCGAGG
Source organism: Cupriavidus sp. 96C5-1 (assembly GCF_057798855.1). Classification (NCBI taxonomy): domain Bacteria; kingdom Pseudomonadati; phylum Pseudomonadota; class Betaproteobacteria; order Burkholderiales; family Burkholderiaceae; genus Cupriavidus; species Cupriavidus sp. 96C5-1. The sequence continues at coordinate 138,079 of NZ_JBYOJU010000008.1, forward strand.
ACGAGGTGCACGAGTTGGTCCACGCCGTGGTTGCGCGCTTGCATGGCTCGATTTCCGCCGAGCACGGCATCGGCCGCCTCAAGCAAGCCGCGCTGCTGCGGTACAAGTCGCCGGTGGCGCTCGACCTGATGGCGCGCGTCAAGACCGCGCTGGATCCCCTGAACACCTTCAACCCCGGGCGCGTGCTGCCGCGCGAGCGCGTGTCCCCGGCCACGTCTTCCTCTCACCGCTAGGACTCCCCATGCCCGTTTCCGTATTCGATATGCAATCGCTCCAGCATCTGTGGGGCACCGAGGAACTGCGCGCCATCTTCTCCGAGGACAACCGCGTGCAGAAGTGGCTGGACTTCGAGGCCGCGCTGGCCGCCGCGCAGGCGGAGCTTGGCATCATCCCGGAGACTGCGGCCAGGGATATCGCCGCGCAGGCAAAGATCGAGAATATCGACCTGGCGCAGATGTCCGCCGAGATCCGCCGCATCAAGCATTCGCTGGTGCCTGCGCTCAAGCAGCTGCAGGCGCGCTGCTCGCGCGAGAATGGCGAGTGGGTGCACTTCGGCGCCACCACGCAGGACGTGGTCGACACGGGCGTGGCGCTGCAGCTCAAGGAGTTCCATGCGGTGGTGATGCGCGACATGAAGGCAGTCGGCACCGAACTGTCGCGTCTGGCCGGCGCCCACCGCGACACGCCCATGGCAGGCCGCACCCATGGCGTGCAAGCGCTGCCGATCACCTTTGGCCACAAGTGCGCGATCTGGCTCGACGAACTCGGGCGCCACCACCAGCGCCTGAAGGAATGCGAAGCGCGCGTGCTGGTCGGCATGGTGGCTGGCGCGGTTGGCAGCCAGGCGTCGCTCGGCGAGCAGGCGGCAGAAGTCGAACGCCGCACGCTAGCCAAGCTCGGCCTCGGCACGCCGGCGATCAGCTGGGCCCCGGCGCGCGACCGTTTCACCGAATACGCGCTGCTGCTGGCCATGATCGGCTCCACGCTGTCGAAGATCGGCAACGAGCTGTTCAATATGCAGCGCAACGAATTCTCCGAAGTGGAAGAGGCCTTCTCCGATGGCAAGCTGGGTTCCTCCACCATGCCGCACAAGCGCAACCCCACCTCGGCCGAGAACCTGGCGGGCCTGTCGCGGCCACTGCGCTACAGCGCCGCCATGATGCTCGAAGGCATGGTGCAGGAAGGCGAGCGCGACGGCATTGCCTGGAAGATGGAATGGAAGGCGCTGCCGGAGTGCTGCATGATCGCCGGCGCCATGCTGTTCCAGGCCAGGAACCTGCTGGCCGGCCTGCGCGTGGATGCCGCCAGCATGGCCACCAACCTCGACCGCATGCGCGGCTACCTGCTGTCCGAGCACGTCATGATCGAGCTTGGCGCCCGCGTGGGCAAGCAGACCGCGCACGAGTGGATCTACGAAGCGTCGATGCATGGCATCAGCCACAAGCTCGACTTTGCCGAGGCCATGCGCGGCCACAAGCACCTGGCCGAAGTGCTCGGCGAAGCGGAAATCGTACGCCTGACCGACCCCGCCGGCTACCTGGGGCAGTGCGCTGCCGCGGTTGACCGCGTGATCGCGCAGCAGCAAAGCGGCTGGCTCGGCCACTGAGCCGGCACGGCACGCATCCCATAACAGGCGGAGGCGACAGACACCATGGCAAGTTCTTTTCCCGGCGCGCGCGGGCTGTGCCGCGCGGCGCTGGCCCTGCTGCTCGGCGCAGCGGGCTTCGCGCAAACCGCGCAGGCCGCGTATCCCGACCAGCCCATCAAGCTGGTGGTCGGCTTTCCGCCGGGCGGTGGCGGCGATCTCTACGGCCGCCTGATCGCCAACGCCATGAGCAAGTCGCTGGGGCAGACCGTGGTGGTGGAGAACCGGGCCGGCGCGGGCGGCAACATCGCCGCCGACGTGGTCGCCAAGTCCAGGCCGGACGGCTACACCATCCTGCTGGCGATGAGCGGCAACCTGGCCGTATCCCCCGCGCTGAAGCCGTCCACGCTGCCGTACAAGGTGCCCGACGACTTCACGCCGATCGGGCTGATCCTCGAGGCGCCGCACGGCCTGTTCGTGGCCGGCAATTCGAAGTTCCCCGATGCCAGGACGGTGCTGGCCACCGCGAGGAAGCGCACGCTCAGCTTTGCCTCCACCGGCACCGGCGCCGCCGCGCATATCGGCATGGAGATGGTCAAGCAGCGCGCCGGCGTCGACATGCTGCACGTGCCCTACAAGGGCTCTGGCCCCGCCATCACGGACCTGATCGGCGGCCAGGTAGACATGTTCTTCGCCACGGCGTCGCCGCTGATGGGACAGGTCAGGCAGGGCCAGTTGCGCGTGCTCGCTCTGACCGGCGCGCAGCGCAGCCCCGCGCTGCCCGAGGTGCCCACCTTCAAGGAGCTCGGCGTCGACGTGGTGGTGACGCAGTGGTACGGCCTGGCCGCGCCGGCGGGCACGCCGCAGGCCGTGGTGAAGACGCTGTCCGAGCATCTTTCCCGCGCGCTGGAGCAGCCGGACGTGCAGCAGGCCATCCGCAAGGACGCGGCCATGGAACGCAAGCTGCCGCTGGATGCTTTCCGCCGCTACATCGTCGAAGACATCGCGCGCTACAAGAGCGCCGCCACGCCTGAACTGCTCACGCAGATCGCGCAATAACGGATTGCGGATCCCCTGCCTGTCTCGAAAATGGATGTCGATAAAGGATGCCACCATGCTGCAGAACTGGACTGAAACGCTCTCCAACAACCGCAAGGCCGCCGGCCAGCTGGCGGCGCACAACCCGCAGATGCTGACCGCCTTCCGCGCACTGAACGAAGCGCAGGGCGCCACCGGCACGCTGGACGCCAAGACCCGCGAACTGATCGCGCTGGCGGTCGCCGTCACCACCCGCTGCGACGGCTGCATAGCCGCTCACGCGGCGGCGGCGCGCAAGGCCGGCGTCACGGAGGCGGAATTGGCCGAGGCGCTGGGCACCGCCATCGCGCTGAACGCGGGCGCCGCCTACGTCTACTCCCTGCGCGCGATGGACGCGCTGGATACTTTCAAGGAATAAGCAGAGCACATGCCCATGACCTACCAGACCCTGATTTCCGCCAATGCACTGGCGCGCGAGCTCGACGGCGCGCAGCCGGGCTCCCTGCTGGTGCTCGACTGCAGCTTCGAGTTGACCGATGCGCAGGCTGGCCGGCGCGCCTACGACGCCGGTCATATTCCAGGGGCCCGCTACGTGCACCTGGAAGACACGCTGAGTGCGCCAAAGAACGGCCGCAACGGCCGCCATCCGCTTCCCGCGCCAGAAGCCTTCGTGCGCGCGCTGGCAGCCCTCGGCGCCGGCGACCATACCCAGGTGGTGGCCTACGACAACGCCGGCGGCATGTACGCTGCGCGCCTGTGGTGGATGTTGCGCTGGATCGGCCACGGCACCGTGGCCGTCCTGGATGGCGGCCTGGCCGCCTGGAATGCGGCGGGCCTGCCCCTCGCCGGCGAAGCGCCGCCGCCGCCAGTGGCCGGCACCCTGAGCCTGCGTGCGCCACTGGCCGGCACGGTCTCCTACGGGACGCTGTGCGCCAACCTGGACAGCGGCGAACGGCTGGTGCTCGACGCGCGCGCGCCAGACCGCTTCCGCGGCGAGAACGAGACCATGGATCCCGTCGGCGGCCATATTCCCGGCGCGCGCAACCGCCTGTTCCGCGACAACCTCGACGCCAGCGGCAACTTCAAGCCCGCCGCCCGGCTGCGCGAGGAACTCCTGGCGCTGGTGGACGGACGCCAGCCCGCCGAACTCGTCAGCCAGTGCGGTTCGGGCGTGACCGCTTGCCACAACCTGCTGGCGCTGGAGATCGCAGGCTTGCCCGGCGCCGTGCTGTACCCCGGCTCGTGGAGTGAATGGTGCGCCCAGCCCGGCGCGCGTATCGCCACAGGCGCGGCCACCTGAGGCGAACGGCCCTGTGCGCGGCAGGCATGACTCTGCCGATAGCCGAGCCGGCCGCGCGCCGCTGAATTCCGCATCCGGACCCGCTTACCGACGATAGATCGCACCGGCCGGATGTCGCCAGACAAGACAGACATCGTGAGGAGACAACCCGAGATGCATTGCCCTGATTCCCTGTTTCGCCGCGTCAGCCGTCATGCCGCGAGCTTGGCAGCGTGCTGCGCCGTGGCCGCCGTGCTGGGCACCCTTGGCGCCGGCAGCGCACTGGCCGCGTATCCCGACCAGCCGATCCGCCTGGTGATCGGCTTTCCGCCCGGCGGCGGTGGCGACCTGTACGGCCGCACGCTGGCCAACGAACTGTCCCGCCAGATCGGCCAGACGGTAGTGGTGGACAACAAGCCCGGCGCCGGCGGCAATATCGCCGCCGAAAGCGTGGCGCGTGCCAAGCCCGACGGCTACACGCTGCTGCTGGCGATGAGCGGCAACCTGGGCAGCGCGCCGGCCATCCGCGCCAACCTGCCTTACCGTGTGCCAGAGGATTTCGTGCTGATCAGCCAACTGGTGGAAACGCCGTTCGGCCTGCTGGTGAGCGCCAATTCCAGGTTCAAGACGATCCAGGACTATGTGGCGCAGGCGCGCAAGGGCAAGACCACCTATGCCTCCACCGGTACCGGCGGCGCGGCGCAGATCACCATGGAAATGGTCAAGCAGCAGGCCAATCTCGACATCCTGCATATCCCGTACAAAGGCTCGGGGCCGGCTGTGACCGACCTGATCGGTGGTCAGGTCGACAGCCTGTTCGCACCCTATACCCCGCTGATGGGCCAGGTCTCCGCTGGCAAGCTGCGCCTGCTGGCGATCAGCGCGGCCAAGCGCATTCCCGCGATGCCGGATGTGCCGACGCTCAAGGAGTCCGGCATCGACGTGACGATGACGCAGTGGTACGGCCTGGCCGCGCCCGCGGGCACGCCCAAGGAGGTGGTCGACACGCTGGCGCGCCATGTCAAGACCGCGCTCCAGCAGCCGGACCTGCTGCGCGTCTACCGCGCCGACGGCGCACAGGAGTCCACGCTCAGCGGCGACGCGTTCCGCAAGTTCGTCGTGGGCGACATCGCCAGGTACCGCCGCGCGGTCGAACGTGGCCACCTGACGGCGGAGTAGGACGCCCATGGACCGGGTCGATTGCGCAGTCGTCGGCGCGGGGGTGGTGGGCCTGGCGGTGGCGCGGGCGCTGGCGATCGCAGGCCGCGAAGTGGTGATCGTGGAAAGCGAGGGCGCGTTCGGCACCGAGACCAGCTCGCGTAACTCCGAAGTCATCCACGCCGGCCTGGGCTATCCGGCCGGTTCGCACAAGGCCCGGCTCTGCGTGCGCGGGCGCGCGCTGCTGTACCGCTATGCCGAAGCGCGCGGCATCGGCCATCGCCGCATCGGCAAGCTGATCGTCGCTGCGGACGAGGACGAACTGCCGGGGCTGGAGAAGTACGAGAAGCTCGGCGCGGCAGCCGGTGTGGCCGACCTGCAGCGGCTCAGCGCGGATGAGGTCAGGCAGCGCGAGCCTGCGGTGCGCGCCATTGCCGGGCTGTGGTCACCCTCCACGGGGATCGTCGACAGCCATGGGCTGATGCTGTCGTACCTGGGCGATGCCGAGGCCCACGGTGCCGTGCTGGCGCTGCGCTCGCCGGTCGAGGGCGGCATCGCCACCGGGGATGGCATCGTGCTGCGCGTCGGCGGCGACAACCCTGCCGAGTTGCTGTGCGGCACCGTGGTCAATGCCGCGGGACTCGGCGCGCAGCAATTCGCGCACCGGCTCGAAGGCATGCCGGGGGCCCTGGTGCCGCCGCTGCACTACGCGATCGGCCACTACTTCACGCTTAGCGGTGCCTCGCCTTTCCGCCATCTGGTCTATCCGGTCTCGCGCGACGCGTCGGCACGAGTGCATGCCACGCTGGATCTCGCCGGCGCCTGCCGCTTCGGCCCCGACCATGCGTGGATCGACAGCAAGGACTATCGATTCGACGAACGCCGTGCGAAGGCCTTCTATCGCGGTATCCGACGCTATTGGCCGTCGCTCCCCGATGGCGCGCTGGTGCCCGGCTATACCGGCATCCGACCGCGCATCGCCGGCCCCGATGCGCCGCTGACCACCGCGGCTGCGGACTTCGTCTTCCAGGGCGAGGCCGTCCACGGCGTACGCGGCCTCGTCAACTTGTTCGGCATCGAGTCGCCGGGGCTGACCTCGTCGCTCGCGATCGGCGAGTATGTGGCTTCGCTGGTTGCCTGAGTAAGCCGTACGCTGAATCTTCTTATCCCCTGTCATCCGCTGTTATTCCGCTGTTATTCCGCTGCCATTCCGCTGCTATTCCGCCACCGCATGAGCCTAAAACCTATGTCCGCATCTCTTTCCGCTTCCAGCATCGCGTCCGGATCCGAAGCCCGCCCCGCCATGCGCCCGCACAGCGCGCATTGGGGCGTCTTCTCCGCGAGCTGGCAGGATGGCGCCCTGGTGGTACGGCCGCATCCGGACGACCCCGATCCCAATCCGCTGATCGGCAACTTCACCAATGCGTTGCGCCATCCGGCGCGGGTGACCATGCCGATGGTAAGGCGAGGCTGGCTGGAGCGCGGCCCCGGGCCCGATCCCCTGCGCGGCCTGGACACCTTCGTGCCGATGCAGTGGGACGAAGTGCTGGACCGGCTCGCCGCCGAACTGCAGCGCGTCAAGCAGCGCCATGGCGCCCAGGCGGTGTTCGGCGGCTCCTACGGCTGGTCCAGCGCCGGCCGCTTTCATCATGCGCAGAGCCAGGTGCACCGCTTCCTCAATACCTCGCTGGGCGGCTACGTGCGCTCGGTGAACAGCTACAGTGCTGGCGCCTCCGCGGTGATTCTGCCGCATATCCTCGGTAGCATGGACGACGTGGCCCGGCGCAACGTGACCTGGGAACAGATCGTCGAGCATACCGACGTGGTGCTGGCCTTCGGCGGCATGGCGCTGAAGAATTCGCGCGTGGCGAGCGGCGGCATCAGCCGGCATATCGAGCGGGACTCGATGCGCGCGGCCGCGGCGCGCGGCTGCCGCTTCGTCTCGGTCAGCCCGCTGCGCACCGATTTTCCGCCCGAAGCCAAGGCCGATTGGCTCGCGGCCAAGCCCGGCACCGATACGGCCCTGATGCTGGGCCTGCTGCACGAATTGGTGAGCAGCGGCCTGCACGACCGCGACTTCCTCGCCCGCTATTGCGAAGGCTGGCCGGAATTCGAGGACTACCTGATGGGCCGCGCCGACGGCACGCCGAAAACCGCCGCCTGGGCCGCCAGCATTTGCGGCCTGCCCGGGCGCGCCATCGCCGAACTGGCGGCGGCTTTGCCCGGCAAGCGCGTGCTGGTGGTGGTGGCGCACTCGCTGCAACGCGCCGAGCACGGCGAGCAACCGGTATGGATGGCCGCCGTACTGGCCGCGGCACTCGGCCAGCTTGGCCTGCCTGGCGGTGGCTACAACTACGCGCTGGGTACGCTGGCGCACTACGGCAAGCGGACCAATGCCGTGCCAGTAGCCGCACTGCCGCAAGGCACCAACGGCGTGAAGGACTTTATCCCGGTCGCGCGCATCGCAGACATGCTGCTGCACCCTGGCGAGGCGTTCGACTACAACGGGCAGCGCCGCATCTACCCGCACATCCGGATGGCCTATTGGGCCGGCGGCAATCCTTTCCACCATCACCAGGACCTGAACCGGCTGCGCGAAGCTTTCCGCCGGCTCGATACCTTCGTCGTCCATGAGATCGCCTGGACCGCGACAGCGCGGCATGCCGATATCGTGCTGCCCTGTACGCTGACACTGGAGCGAGAGGATATCGGTGCGGCGCCGACCGATCCGCTAATGGTTGCCATGCACCGCATCGCCGAGCCGCATGGACTCGCGCGCGATGACTACGACATCTTCGCCGATCTTGCCGAACGCCTGGGCACACGCGAGGCGTTCACCGAAGGCCGCACCAGTGGGCAGTGGCTACGCCACCTTTACGAGCGCACCCGTACCGCGCTGGCCGCACAGGAACTGGAAGCGCCGGATTTCGATACGTTCTGGGAGCGCGGCGAGATGTTGCTGCCGCAGCAGGCGGACGATGGCGGCATCCTGCGCGCCTTCCGCGAGGATCCTTCTCGCCATCCCCTACCTACTCCGAGTGGCAAGGTGCAGATATCCTCCCCCACTATCGCCGGCTTCGGCTATGCCGACTGCCCCGGCCATCCGGCATGGCTGCCCCCAGAGGATGGTCCCACCACGTCGCATCCCCTCACATTGATCTCCAATCAGCCCGCCACGCGGCTGCACAGCCAACTGGACTTCGGCACACACAGCGCAAGCCAGAAACGCGACGGACGTGAGGTTTGCACCATAAACTCAGCCGATGCCGCCGCGCGCGGCATCGCCGACGGCGATTTCGTGCGGCTATATAACGGTCGCGGCGCATGTCTGGCAAGCGCCGCGCTCTCCGATTCCGTGATGCCGGGCGTGGTCCAGTTACCGACTGGCGCCTGGTATGATCCGGCAATCGATGCGAGCGGACGCCAAATATGCACGCATGGCAACCCTAATGTGCTGACACGCGACAAAGGCACGTCGTCCCTGGCGCAAGGCTGTACCGGCCAGCTCACTGCTATCCAGGTGGAGCGCTTGAATGAAACGCCACCGCCGATGCGCGCCTTTGAGCCACCAGAGGTTAGCTGAGGTGATGGTGGCTACAGCGACCTGCAGATGGACCTGGGTAAGGCCGCGCGGGCAGGCTCAGGATGCGGTCCAAGTGATAGATCGCGTGCGTTCAATCGCCATGGATTAGGTGAACAAGTTTGCGGAAGCGAAGGAACATCAAAATACAGACCTCGCGGTAAAGCGCGCGGGTTTCCGGAAACTACGTCGTGATTCCCGACGCGTTGGGTCAGTGTGGATTCGAAGGCCCCGCACTCGATGACAGGGGAAGCCCAGTGCGCCCGTCATCATGAGAACCGACACGCTCATCACGTGCCGGACAAACATATCCGACAGTAAGGCCGCGTCTTGCAACCGGGGACGGCGGTTCATGATGCAGCGCTCAGCCGGCTCGAAGGCCTTTGAGCGGGAACGTCAACGCGAAACGGATGGCAGCGATCACCACCAACGCTTCACCGCCGTTGGTGGGCCTCATGAACAGACATCGGCGCCCTTCAAGGCTTGGGCAGCGTTTACTTCATCGCCGGTCATCGCCACCACCAGGCCATCACTCCGGAGCGCCAGAACCTGAGGTAGCAGCCAGCTGCCGCCCACCGTGGTGGTGGCGCTGACCTATTGACCGAGGCCCTGGGAGACGCGGTCCATGAGCACTGGACGCTCACTCGCCTCAAGCGCCGACACAGCTCACTGGGCCCTGCGCCAAGGCCGCCCGGCCGGCCGTGGCTCCCGCCGCCAAAGCTGTGACTGTGACCAACCCAGCGAACAGAAATCGGCGCTCGTGCCATGCGATCCCCGCCGCGTGTGGGAATACCCCGTCGTCTCGCTTGCGCATGGCCATAGCTTGCTCCACCATCGTTAGTGAACGGCAGCGCCATGGGAAGCGTCGAATTCGACTCGATATCTCAAACAGGATGCGGCTCACGCTGCCCACCACGGTCACCGATGATTCCCGGACCAGGCTCAGAAACGGGCTCACACCGATGACGGGCCGGTCATCGCGGCGCTGCCGTTCCCTTTATAGTGCAGAACCGTTCCTTCGCGAACGCCGGGCGCATCCATGGGATTGGGAGACTCAGAACTTCAAGGTCTCACCTGCCGCGATGCGGATCCGGTCAGCCGATTGCCGGGCGCGGCGCATGATGTCGCGCGTGTCGTAGGCCTCCAGCCTCCCGTTGCGCTTCACGATGCGCCCGTCGACCATCACGGTGTCGACGTTGGCGGCACTGCCGCTCTGCACGATCGCCGTCTCGATGTTGCCGATCGGTCCCATGTTCAGGTCCTGGGTGCGCACCAGGATGATGTCGGCGCGCTTGCCTTCGGTGATCGAGCCGGTGACGTCGCCGAGCCCCATGGCGACGGCGCCGTTGATCGTTGCCATCTCGATCACCTCCGGCACGCTGACTGCCTTCGATCGCTCGCTCGGCGTTCCGGCCCAGGGCACGCCGAGATTCCAGGTGAAGCGCATCGCTTCGAACATGTCCGGCGGTGCGATGGAGGTCGCATCGCTCGACAGCGAGATGGTCAGGCCTGCACTGCGCATCGCGAAGAGGGCGGCACGCGCATCGCCGGTGCTGCTGAGGCGTAGCTCGGAGTGCGTGGCAAAGGACAGTGGCGTCTTCGTGCGTGCCATCGCTCCCAGGTCGGCCGCGCTGGCGGGCACGTAGTGGGCGATCATGAAATCCGGTCCCAGATAGCCGCGCCGCTCGTAGTCGACGGCATCGACGTTGTTTGGCGCCTCCTGCGGCGCATGGATCGCAACAGGCAGCCCGATTGCCTTGGCGAACTTCATCTCCTCGTGGAAGACCACGTCGGTGCTCTGCTGCGGACCCCGCAGGTTCAGCCCCAAGTGCACCAGCCCGTCGAAGGGCGAGCGCTCGCCGAACCATTCGCGCCGCACGCGCGCCAGGTCTTCGTAGCGGTTGACCTCGTCGACAGACAGCTTGTCGACGTGGCCGTAAGAGTAGCGCGCCCGCAGCAGCGAATGCTGGTGCGCGCGCAGTTCGGCGTCGGCGTGTGCAGGCGAGCGCGTGTTGTGCGACCAGTTGTGCACGGTGGTAGTCCCGCCGTTCGCCAGTTCGGCGCAGCCCAGCAGCACGCTGTTGTAGAAGTCCTCGGGCGTGTACAGGCCCGAGGTCGCGATCTTGGCGGGGTAGTAGGAGAAGCCGCCATCAAGGGCGGTGAAGCTGCGGCCGAGCGCGCTCCACATGTGATAGTGGGAATTAACGAAGCCTGGCATGACGATGCGATCCGTGGCATCGATGATCTCGGCGCCGGAGGTGCTCAACCCACGGCCGATCTTCTCGATCACGCCGTTGCGCACCAGGACGTCCGCGCGCGGTAGCACGCCCGTGGCGCGGTCGACCGTGATGACAGCGCCGTTGCGGATCAGGTAGGTGCGCCGGCGTGCACCGGGCGATCCGACCGGATGTGCCGAGCCGGCCGACACGGAAGCCGAGCCGACGAGCGCCGGCGCACCGGTGGCGGCGACCATCGTGGCTCCGAGGAACCGGATGAAGTCTCTCTTGGTTGTTTTCATGTCTTGGCCCATGTGCAGGAGGTTGAAGGAAGGAAAGGAACGAAGGAATGCCCGGTCAGCGCGCGTTGAGAAAGAAGGCGCCGGTCATCGCGAGCCCCGTCAGCACGACGAAGCCGCGCACCATGCCCGGCTTCAACCGCCGCGCTGCGGTGCCGCCGACATAGCCGCCGAGCGTGGCGCCGGCCGCCATCCACAGCGCATGCGTCCAGACGATCGCGCCGCTGGCCGCGTAAATGGCGACGGCGATCAGCGTCAGGATCGCGGAGACGAAGTTCTTGATGCCGTTCATGCGGCCCATGTCCGTTTGCCCCAGCGTGCCGAGGACCGCCAGCAGCAGGATGCCAAGGCCGCCGTTGAAGTAGCCGCCGTAGATCGCCACCGCGACGATGCCCAGGTCCGCGATCCACAGGCGCCGCTGTTTCGCCGTGTCGGCCCGGCGGCGTACCAGCTTCGGTCCGATCACGAAGAGTTGCGTCGCGGCCAGCAGCAGCCACGGCACGATGCGGCCGAAGACCTGGTTGGAGGTCGATAGCAGCAACGCTGCGCCGGCCGCACCGCCTAGCACCGAGAGCACGCCCAGCCGGACGAGCGACGGCGACATCGGCTCCGACAGTTCTCGGCGCAGTGCCCAGGCGCCGGCCAGGTAACCCGGCAGCAGCGCAGCGGTCCCAGTGGCGTTGGCCGATACCAGCGGCACGCCCATCAGCGCCAGCGCCGGCAGGGTCAAGAAGCTGCCGCCGCCCGCCACGGAATTGAGCGCGCCAGCCAATGCCGCGGCGCCGCCGAGCAACGCCCAGTCGAGCAGCGTCACGGCTTGCGCGCCGGAAGCGACATGCGTTCGATGCGCAGCAGCATCGTGAGCACCACGCCGATGGTCGCAAGCAGCGTGATCTGCGCCAATCCGGCGATGTTCCAGCCGAAGCGCGCGGCGATGCCACCGATGATGTAGCCCGCGAAGGCGCCCGCGCCGTACAGCGTGGTGACGAACACGCCTGTGGCGCGGTTCGTGAGCGAGGCGCGCACCGCCTTGATGTGATAGCCGGCCAGGTTCACGTACAACACGCCACTCACCACCAGGCCCCACGCGAAGGACAGGGCGGACTGCACCAGAATTCCGGTGGGCCCCGAGAACAGCAGGAAGCCCAGCAGCCCGGTACCCGCGAAGCTCAGCGAAAGCACCAGCTTGGGATGGAAGCGGTCGCCCAGCCAGCCGCCGAAGATGGAGGCGAACACGCCGAAGCCGAAGATGCTCATGACGCGGCCCGCGTCCGAGGGCGTGTAGTGCAAGTGCTCGCGCAGGAAGGTTGGGTACATGCCGAGGTAGCCATAGATGCAAAGCCCGCCGATCACGCTCATCGCGGTCAGCAGCACGGTATTGCGGTTCCACATGGTGGTCGCGCCGCGCTGGTCGTTGCGCGCATCCGCAGCCGACGCATTCTCGGTCATTCGCTTGCTCAAGGTGATGGCGATCAGCGCCATGGCCGCGAAGCCAGCCACCCCGAACACCACCAGGGGCATGCGCCAGTCGCGCTGCGCGCCGATCAGGTGCCCACCGAGCAGCGGCCCCACGATCGAGCCGATACCGAAGGAGAAGTTGATGGCCCCCACCGCGGTCGAGCGGTAGCGTGCGAAGTAGCTCGCCGCGACCGCGATCACCACCGTGAGCTGCATCGCCTCGCCGATGCCCGTGGCGGCGCGGTAGGCGATCATGTCGGCGAAGCTGTGCGAGTAGGCCGTGAGCAAGGTTCCCAGCGAGAAGATCGCGATGCCGATCTGCAGCACCGTCTTGCGTGACAGCCGCGCCAGCAGGTAGCCGGTGGGCACACCAGCCACCGCCATGCCAAGCGTGAATATGGTCGACAGCAAGCCGGTTTCGGCCAGGCCGAAGCCAAACTCCTTGCGCACGTCCGCGGCGATCAGCGGAAAGATCTGCCGGTCCATCGCGTTGAGCGCATAGGATCCGAGCAGCACCAGGAACATCCCAATCTCCAGCGCGGTAATGGGCGCCTCGCAGCGCGCATCGCCGGCCAGGGGAATAGCCGAGGTTGAGGAATGCACGATGTGTCTCCTTCTCGTCGAGCGAGAAATTGTTCTGAAGTTCTTTCCCCGGCGTTGCGCCCGGGGGACGTCATGCGGCAGTACCTGCCGCGCCGTACCAGTCGAGAATCTGCTCGCCAGTGAAGAAGGCGACGTCGTCGCGTGCGTGGATGTGCGCCAGCGCCTCGCGGAAGTAACGCAGGCGGTGCGGCGCGCCCATGATGTACGGGTGCACCACCAGCGCCATGACTCTGGCCGAATCCTTCGCGTCGGCATAGAGCTGTTCGAACTGGTCGATGGCGCGGTCGCGATACTCGCTGGCCTTGTGGTGCTGGATCAGCATCATCGCCACGTCGTTGCATTCCTGGGTGTAGGGCACGTTCACGATCGACCCGCCGTCGCGCGTCTTCAGCCGAACCGGCTGGTCGTCGAGCACCCAGTCGCAGACGTACTCGTAGCCCTGCTCCGCCAGGATGTCGGGTGTGTGCCAAGTCTCGGTGAGGCCCGGGCCCAGCCAGCCGCGCGGTCGCTTGCCGGTGTAGGCGCGGATCGCCTCGGTGGTCTTGGCGATGTCCTCGGCCTCGTCTGAAACCTTCTGCATGTTGCGTTGGCCAAAGCCGTGGCCGATAAACTCCCACTGGCGCGCCTTCGCCGCCTTGGCGATAGGCTCGTAGGCCGCGATGGCCGAGCCGTTGATGGCAAGCGTCGCGCCGATGCCGAGCGCGTCGATCACCTCCAGCATGCGCCAGAAGCCGACCCGGTTGCCGTACTCGTGCCAGGCCCAGTTCGGGATGTCTGGCATCGGCGAACCTCCCGCCGGTGGCGTGAGCACGGTGCGGGGCATAGTCTCGTTGATGTCCCATTCCTCGACATTGACGATGACCCAGACGCCCAGGCGTTTGCCGGCAGGCAGCTTGAGTGCGGGACGGTCCGCGATGGCCGAGTACGAGATGCGTTCGAGTGGTTTCATGGTGTCTCCTGTGTGCTTTGCGGGGCTCAGACGATCTCGACCTGCAGGGGGGCGAGTCCTTCGATGCGCCCGACGAGCCTGTCGCCGCGTTGCACCGGGCCGACCCCTTCGGGCGTGCCGGTGAAAATCAGGTCACCGGGCAGCAGACGGTACTGCTTCGACAACTCGCTGACGATCTCGTGGACATTCCAGATCATCTTTTCGAGTACCGAGTCCTGCCGCACAGCGCCGTTCACTGAGAGATTGAGCGCCCCCGACCGGATGTGCCCGACCTTCGCCACGGGATGGATCGGGCCGCAGGGTGCCGAGTGATCGAAGGACTTGCCCTGCTCCCACGGCAGGCCACGCTTGTTGCACTCGCGCTGGCGGTCGCGGCGCGTCATGTCGAGCCCGGCGGCGTAGCCGAAGACATGGTCCAGTGCCGTGTCCGGTGACACGGCCGACGCCTCGCTGCCGATGGCCACGACGAGTTCGAACTCGAACTGGAAGTCGTCCGTCAGCGTCGGATAGGGCACGCGGCTGTCGGTCATCACGGCGTCGGTCGGCTTCTGGAAGAAGAACGGCGGATCGCGCTCATCGCCCTCCTTCATCTCGCGGATGTGGGCGAGGTAGTTACGCCCCACACAATAGATGCGCCGCACCGGAAACTGTCGGCCGCTGCCGACGATGTCGATGAAGACAGGGGTGACCTGCAGGGCTTCTGCCGCCAAGGCCGTGCTGGCCGTACTGTTGCGTGGCATGGGATTTGTCTCTCCGAAAGGTTTGAAAAGGAGTGGTTAGAGTCTACAAACGGGCCCGCCCGGCCTCAACGCACAGGCTTGCGCAAAGATGTGCAATCCTTGCGATCTTGCCTGTCTACGCGGTTGCAACGGTTGAGGCCGCCCAGGCGGCGCTGTTGGCCTTCGAGCAAAACGACTGGAGCAAACGCTACCTCCCGATTACAACCTCCTGGCATCGCGACTGGGACCGCGTGATTCCATTCTTTGCGTTCCCACCGGCCATCCGCAAGATCATCTACATCACGAATGCCATCGAGAGCATCAACGCGCAACTGCGCAAGATCATCAAGACCCGCAGACACCCCTCGAGCAATGAAGGGGCCACTAAGCTCCTATGGCTAGTCTTGCGCAACATCACCTGCAAGTGGGGCAGCGCCACGCACGACCGGAAAGCCGCCATGAACCAGTTCGAGATCCTCTACGAGGATCGCTTCACACAACCCCATCGCTGAGATAGGATATAACGATATGCCGGGCTGACTGCCCGGCAAGCCTATTAGCCTTGCACACAGATACCCAGACGCCCCCGTGTCCACCCCGCCATGCAACCAGCGCCCCCTTTCGACGATCCGCTAACAGTGCCGCTCACGCGCCGCGCTGGTGCGACGCGTGCTGCCATCATCAACTACACGATGGCGGCCCGGGCGCAGCGCGCCTACTTCGGCATCCACAACCAGAGCAACTGCCTGCCGAACCCTGTGCCGCACCGCCACGAGTACTTCCAGATCTACGTCAACACCCGGGGCGAAACCATGCATTACATCGGCGGCGCCCAGCGCCCTATCGGCCCCGGCACGCTGAGTTTCGTTCTGCCCTTCCAGGTCCACTACATCCCGAATACCGCCGACGGCGTGTTCCACGTGATCAACATCAGCAAGGACTACCTGCTGCCGTCGCTGGATCTCGACGTCTTCGAATTGTCGGAAGTGCCGCTCGCGCGCGCGCCGGAACTCGCGCCCTTCCGCTTCCAGCATTGCCTGGACTTCCGCTTTGACGAGACCGAGACCCAATACCTGCACGAACTGTGCGAGCGCATGGCGCAGGAGGCCCAGCAGCCGTCGGGAGAAGACACTGCCAGCCACCTTCTGATCCGCAGCCATCTACTGAATCTCATCGGCATGGTGTGGCGCCGCTACGGCGACGAGTTCCGCCTCTGCGAGTCGCAGGGAAAGGTCCTGCAGTCGTATAAGCCGGCCGTGCTGCGCTGCATCCGCTACATCACCCAGAACCTCTCGCAGGAGTTGATCCTAGGTGATGCGGCGCAGGCCAGCCATGTGTCGGCCACGCACTTGGCTCACCTGCTGAAGAACGAGACTGGCAAGACCTTCCTGGAACTCGTGACTGAACGGAGGATAGAGCAAGCAAAGACTCTTTTGGTTTTCACTTCTGACTCGGCTGCTGAAATCGGGGAAAGCACAGGGTTCGGTGAACCAGCGCATTTCGCACGTCGTTTTCGACAGATCGTGGGTTCGACACCTACAGCCTATCGGCGGCGATTCCAGCAGGAGGGTATGCAGACTTGGGTCGAGTAGCCTAGGGTTTCACTCCGCACTTCACAACGCAGCCTTTTCTCGATGCATCGAGATCGAAGTTCAATCGTCTGTGATGATCAAAGGGCAGGCATAGCGAAGGAGAAATGTCAGGGGCGCCGAAATTGGACACCCGAGACTAGCCCGAAGGTGACAAGAACTGAAGTGGTCATCGCTATTCCAAGGGCAACGCTTGATGGCAAGCAGGAGGCCGTAAGCGCCAATGCCGAGCAGAATCCAGCGAGACTCACTGTGCCGAGTATTGCTGAGTGCAACAGTGCAGTGACACTGGCCGCGCCATACTTCTGATGCACAGTCAACGCCACCAAGGCGTAACCAATGGGGAATGCAAGCAGAAGGCCAGCTCCTACTGCCCCAAGCCAGCCGGCTGCAGTGGTTATGAGCGCGACGAGCACGCCGGCGAACATACCTCGCATTGCGAGCAGCGCAATTCCTGCCTTCCTCTTCAGCGGTGCCTGATGCGTAGCGAACTTCGCTCCGAGGCGAAAGCAGACGCCGGTAGCAGCAATGAACAGAATGACGCCAATCAATGGCCGCGCCGGAAAGAGCTGAAACGAGAATGCGGCCAACAACCACGTGGCCATGGCACAGCCGAGGGCGATCCAGGGCGACGCTCTGCCTGCTACAACGATGTAGGCCAGCAGAAAGAACTGCGTGGCACACAGCGAGAGCAACGCATACGACGCTGCCTGCGCGACGAATGCCTCGGATGCTTGCGCAGCCAGGAAGTAGAAGCCCGGCCCGAGAATGACAGGCAGCCCGGCCAAGGCGCCCCCGACAAGCGGCCCGAATACGCCCACCGCCCAAGAGACGGCAATCACCACGACCGCCGTGGCGATCATTCTTACTGCCAGTGCTTCAAGCGGGATTTGGGAAAAAATTGATGCCAGCATCGTCATCTCTGTCTCTGTGACGCCTTCCACAACTCGATGATGAGCGATCCAATTGTTCTTGACGCTCCAGAGCCGACATCGTACATTATCTGGAATGATCATTCCAGTATGACGGTTTGCCATGCGTACCAAAGAATTCGAACCTGATGAAATCGCCGATGCCGCCATGCGCGTGTTCTGGGAGCGTGGTTATGCCGCAACCTCGATGCAGGATCTTGTCGAAGGCACCGGTCTGTCTCGCAGCAGCATTTACAGCACCTTCGAGAACAAACAAGGGCTCTATCAGCAGGCACTGCGCCGCTACCAGGCCGTGACCACGGCCAACGTGGAGTTGTTGGCTGGTCCTGGCTCCGTCAGGGATTTGGTCCGGCAGTTGCTGATGCGCATCTTGGAGGATGAGTTGGGCGATCCGCAGCGGCGGGGCTGCCTCGTTGCCAATGCGACACTAGAACTGGCAGGCCATGATGAGGCAGTCGCCGAACTGGTGGCACACAATTTCCAGCGTCTGCAGAAGGCACTGGAAAAGCTGATCGTCCGGGGGCAGCAATCAGGCGAGGTCGCCGCCGAGAAGAACCCGCGTGCGCTGGCCCGTTTCTTCGTCAACACCATGCAGGGGCTGCGGGTATTGAGCAAAGGCAGTCCCGCGCAGCAACGTCGCCATTGCCTACTGGATGTGATCGACGTGGCGCTCGACACGCTGTAGCCCCCACCTGGCATCCCGGCACATCGGTGCGCGCCGGGATGCCGGGTTTTTGTTTGGCCAAAATTGGAATGATCGTTCCCATTAGAAGTTCTTCATCCACCATCAAAAGGAGTTCACATGAGCACCAACCAAAGCATCACCATCGCTGTCCTCGGCACCGGCCTGATCGGCGCCCCCGTTGCGCGCAACCTGCACAAGCAGGGGTTCAGAGTGCATGCCTGGAATCGCACTGCCGCCAAGGCAAAGGCTTTGGTGGCCGATGGCATCCTGGCATTCGACAGCCCGGCCGATGCGCTACGCGGTGCCGACATCATCGTGACCGTGCTCAAGGACGGCCCCAGCATCCAGGAAGCCCTGCAAGCCGCCGCACCGGCCTTGAACAAGGGAGTCATCTGGCTGCAACTGAGCACGGTTGGCATCGAGAGCATCGAAACCCTGTCGGCATTGGCCGAACAGCATGGGCTGGTGTTCTATGACGCCCCCGTGCAAGGCACCCGCCAGCCGGCCGAACTGGCGCAACTCATCATTCTGGCGTCCGGCCCGGTCGAGCAGCGTGCAGCCGCGCAGTCCGTCTTCGACGCCATCGGCAAGCGCACGCTGTGGGTATCGGAGCAAACGGGTGCCAGCAGCCGCCTGAAGCTCGCGCTCAACAACTGGGCCTTTGCGCTGACCCACGGCCTTGCTGAGAGCCTGGCGCTTGCCAAGGGGCTGGGCGTCGATCCGGCGCTGGTGGTGGATGTGGTCACGGGCGGGCCGATGGACAGCGGCTATTTCCAGGCCAAGGCCGCCGCCATCCTGGCCGAGAACTACACCGCCAGTTTCTCCATCGTCAATGCGGTGAAGGACGCCCGACTGGTGGTCGATGCCGCCGCCCAGGCCGGCGTGCAGGTGGATGCGGCGCAGGCCGGTCTACAGCGCTTCGAGCGTGCGCTGGAAGCCGGGCACGGTGACAAGGACATGGCGGCGTCCTATCTCGCCTGACCTGCACGGGAACGACAACAGCATGCGCATCCAAAATCATGAAACGTTCACAGCAACACCTGCTGCAACCGCTGAGGGGCTACCCGTCTGGAACCTGCTGGCGTTCACGATGGCAGGCTTCCTCGCCATCATGACTGAGACCATGCCGGCGGGCCTACTGCCGCAGATCGGCCAGGGCCTGGGCGTTACCGAAGCCCTGGCAGGCCAGTTGGTAACGCTCTATGCGCTTGGGTCGGTGCTGGCGGCGATCCCGGTCATCGCCGCCACGCGCAGCTGGAACCGCAGGCCATTGTTCCTGCTGGCCATCGGCGGCCTGATGGTGTTCAACACCATCACGGCCTTGTCCGCCCACTACGGGCTGACCTTGGCCGCGCGCTTCGTCGCGGGCATGGCTGCCGGCGTGGTGTGGGGACTGCTGGCCGGCTATGCGCGGCGCATGGTGCCCCCGCATCTGCAGGGGCGCGCGCTGGCGGTGGCCGGTGTCGGCCAGCCCATCGCCTTGTCCATCGGCGTGCCGTTGGGAACATGGCTGGGCACTATGTTCGACTGGCGCGGCGTGTTCTGGATCATGTCGGCGCTTTCGCTGCTGCTGTTCGTCTGGGTGCGGCTGGTGGTGCCGGATTTCGCGGGCCAATCCGCGAGACAGCGCCTGCCGATCCGGCGCATCTTCCTGATGCCCGGTATCCGCCCGGTACTGCTAGCGCTGTTCGCCTGGATATTGGCGCACAACATTCTCTACACCTACATCGCGCCCTTCTTGGCGTCCGTGGGGCTAGGGCATCGCGTGGATGCCGTACTGCTGCTGTTCGGTGTGACGTCCATCGTGGGGATATGGATCACCGGCCTGCTGGTGGATCGCTGGCTGCGCATGCTGACTCTGTTCAGCTTGGGCGTGTTTACCGTGGCAGCGCTGGTGCTCGTTTTCTCCGGCGGTTCGGCGCTGGCTGTGCTGCTGGGCATTGCGACGTGGGGGCTGACGTTTGGCGGCGCACCGACGCTGCTGCAAACCGCACTGGCCGATACAGCGGGCGATGGCGCCGACGTGGCGCAATCCATGCTGGTAACGATCTTCAACCTCGCAGTGGCCGGTGGTGGTGTCGTGGGCGGTGTGCTGCTCGAACGCCTGGGACCGGCGTCATTCCCGTGGACGATGGCGGTACTGGCGCTGCTGGGCCTGTCGGTGGTCTGGTCGGCCAGTGTGCACGGCTTCCGGCCAGGCGGTCGCGTCGCAGCATCTTGATCGAGTGCATTCCATGGCGACGACCGCAATGAACACGTGGCGCGATGTGGCGCTGATCGCTCTCTCGCCGGCGATCTGAGGATCAAGCAATCTGGTGCCTTCGGAAGGGTTGCCTCCGGATCAGCCCTTCACGACAGCGCTCATCCGTGCTCCGCCAGCTTGCTGCGCACGCGCTAGGTGCCAGCCCTTCAAGACTGGCTGCGCCTGCTGGTACTAGGCGCACTTCTTTCAGGCAGCTGGCGAGTGTCTTCGCCGTGCAGTAAACGATTGCGCGGACCCGACAGTGACAGCGCTATTTCATTCGACGTCATTCTATTTCAAAAGGTATTTTCATGACCAATCCCATTCAACGTGCCATCGAATCTCGCACGTCCGTCAATCACTATCAACTCGGCCGCCCCCTGAGCGATGAGGTCATCGCGTCATTGGTCGCCCAGGCAACTCAGGCACCTTCTGCCTACAACATGCAGAACTGGCGATTCATCGCAGTGCGATCGGAGGACGCCAAGATCCGCTTGACATCGGCGGCCTACGGGCAGCAGAAGGTGGTGGATGCTTCCGTCGCATTCATCGTTTGTGGATCGCTGGCCGCACATACACAACTGGCTGCCGCGCTCCAGCCCAGCGTGGATGCAGGCATCATGGCACAACACATGGTCGATGGATGGGTGGTCCAAGCCAGTGCTTCACATGAGCGCGATCCCGTTTTGCAGCGCGATGAAGCCATCCGCTCGGCTTCGCTGGCGGCGATGACATTGATGTTGGCTGCGCAAGGTATGGCGTTAGGCTCATGCGCGATGGTGGGCTTCGATGCAGCAGAAGTAAGCCGGGAATTCAATCTCGATGCCACCGAACTTCCCGTCGTCATCGTGACGGTCGGCTATCCGGCGGCTGGCAACTGGCCGCAGAAGCCGCGCAAGCCATTGTCCGAAGTCCTCAACATCGTTTGAGGATTCGGAGATGGACAAAGTCGACGAGAACCACTGCCCTCTTAGACAATCGCCCCCCCAGGGAATGTTTGCTCTATGAATCTTAAGCCATGCGACCGGCCTAGCCACCTGCAGCATGCAAAGACTTACGCCCCTGACGGCACGCCCGAACGCGTTTCGGAAACGATTTGATGAAAGCACTTTTGGCTGTTGGCCACAGGTCGACCTCCGTCTAGCGCGTGGCTCAGCGCGCGTCCATCGGAGTCAGTTCGCTCGCACAGTCATGGAAGTGCGCTTGATCAGCCAGTGCCGTGGGGCGTAGCCGGCCTCGCTTCGGCGCACGCGCGGACAGCCATGGTCCATGGCACTCGCTCCGCCTGATCGGCCGCGTAACGTCAACCCACCCGGGAATGCTCCGCCGACTGCCCCGCATTGACAGCCCGCTGCAACCAGGCCGGCATCTCACGCTGCCCGTCCCATTTCTGCCCTTCGGCGTTGCGGTAGATGCCGGCTCCCGAGCCGGCGGCGGTGGCACCACGACGGCAAAGCAGCCGGCTGCCTGCAGGTCGGCCAAGGTCAGGCCGTACCTGGCCATCTGCACACGGACCCACACCGTGGCTGCGGCGCGCTCAATCTCAAGGGACATAGGTATAACGTCTTGGGAGTAGGAAAGGTGCAATGATTTGGGACGCACAATCAGTCGGCCTTGCCGGCGTTCCACACCGCCTGCATCGCTTCCATCCGACGCGCCGCCTCGGTAGTCACGTAGCGCGTGGTGGTGGCCTACGTCCTTGCTCGTCTCAAGCACGGCATCACAGTCCTGTAGGGGCTTCTTATCGGCGCTCTTTAGGGGTGCCTCACGTTAGTTTTCGAGTTCAGCTTTGGGCGCTACGTTCAGCACAAGCCGTGGGCCGAATAGCTCGAAGCGTACACCTTCAAAGGAGGCAACATCTGGTCTGTTGTCCTTCTCGTCACCTTTCTAGCGCCTTCCGCAGCAGTTCTGCTTCATGCAAAGTCGATGCATGCAAAGAGCGGCGCCTGATCCTCGGGGTTGGGACCAGAGTCATGGGCATCTCCACGAATCACATCGTCCAGACCGAATACGAGCATGATGGGAAGCGAGCGTGAAAGGCCGCCTTAGCGCAAGTGGCTTGGCTCACTGCACAATCTGTTTCAGTCCTGCAACAACCTGGCTCGGGAACTGACGAAATAGGCACGCCGCAAACACTGCTGCCTCCCTCGAGTGGCGGGGGCGCGTTGGTTTGACCTGTCTCTGGCCGGGAGGCCGCTGTAAAAGGAATCCCCCGAGGCTATTACTCGGGGGAGATGCTTGGTTTGTGGCTGTGGGTGCTGAGCGCAGACCATGTGTTCTTTGGCGGACCCTTCTGTCGTTCCTTACATGCTGTGCTGAACCAGTCCATCGCGGTTGGTGATTCTCGCGCCATCGGTGAATACGTCTCGTCTATCTGTGACTCTCGCCCCATCTGAATAGACGTCAAACTTTGCGCTCTTCCCCCCGTCTGAATATGGGTCTCGCGGCCCCACCACGCTAGCGCCGTCCGTGTATACATCTCGCGCCCCGTTGCCGGCATAGGCTACTCCGGCGCCAAGCGCTGCGCCCGCCGCAGCGAGCAGTAAGACTGTCTTTACCATTTTTCCTCACCTCCTGTCAGGTGGTTGCAAGAACACCGACACGAACTCTCTTCGCTTCGGCGCCGCAGCTTTGTACGACTCCAATGTATGCCCTGACGGTAAGGGTATGAATAAGGTCTTTTTCCGAAAAGAGGCTAGGGGATTGCCCTATTGGATGGGCAGGACGGACTCCGTCCTATTGGGCACGGCTGCCAAGGTCGACAATGTCAGGCAAGCCCGTGCATTGCTGCACGGCGAGGTTAAGCGACCCGATCGCTCACGCGCAACTGCATGCGCTATCTGGCCTGAGCAATCTGTGGATGATGCGCCATCGACCGCTGCCGGGTGCCAAGGACCAACTGCGCCAGGCTTCTGGCTGAAGGCCCGACGCCAGGCACGACAATGCTCGCGCTCGTGCGGAATCTGGTCCAACCCGGGCCGTATAGCTCATCGAACCCATCGGCTACGCTTACCGCACAGGGGAGTTCTGACGTAGATTCATAGTAATCCCATGGCACCGTGGATTCTCGGAGCTTCGTCTAGCACCGATTCGGTGCAAACTCGTGATTTGCCACGGGTGCATCGGAGGCTTTCGCAAGCGTATTGTCATTGCGGCTAACGAGAAGATGACTGGATGTAGCAGGGGCTGTGCCCAGAACTTGAAGCGAACCATGTTCATCATTCCGCGCAACTCGAGGCTTCGCCTCTTCGTTCACACCGGATTTGTCGCATTGGCGTACTACGCAGGTGCAAAGCTGGGGCTTGGTTATGCGGTAGTGGGCGGTGCAGTGTCTCTGGTGTGGCCTTCCAGCGGCATCGCCCTCGTTGCGCTGCTCGTTATGGGCTTCGCAGTTGCCCCCGGAATTGCCATTGGCTCCGTTTTGGCCAACATATCGGTGGGCGTGCCCCTACCAGTGGCCATGGTGATTGGCCTGGGTGCGACGGCTGCAGCCTTGACGGCTACATTATTGTTAAAGCGGGTAGCCCGATTCCAGATCGCCCTTGACCGCGTCAAGGACGTGTTAGCTTTCATCGCCTTGGCTGCGACGGTCAGCACCGCAGTGAGTGCGCTGATCGGTGCGACCGCCCTCTTTGCAGGGGGCCTGGTGTCAGTCACCGAGTACGGGGCAGCCGTTCTGAAATGGTGGCTCGGCGACATGATGGGGGTGCTCGTGGTGGCCCCGCCGCTACTCAGCTTGCTCACGATTCCGAGCCTCATCCGCTCCGCAAAGCAGGCCGTGGAAGCGTGCGGACTGACCGTTGCGATCTTCTGGGTGAGTTACGTCATCTTCGGCACCACCGAACTTGCCGGGCACAGCTACTATCCGGCAGCCTTGGCGATCTTTCCATTCATTATCTGGGCGGCTCTCCGCTTCGATCACTTGGGCACCAGCCTCTCAACCTTGCTGGTTTCAATCGTGGCCATCTGGGGCACCACGAACGGCACCGGTCCCTTCGCCGCCGAATCTCCGGTGGATAGCCTCGTGAGATGGTGCGCCTTCGCCAATGTCTTGGCAGTAACCGGACTGCTGCTGGTGGCGGCACATGCTCAGGAAAAGCGCATCCATAGCCTCCTGCTGGCATCCCATGTCGAGTTGGAACGGCGCGTGCAAGAGCGAACCCGAGACTTAGAGCTAGCAAACAATGAACTGAAACAGGAAATGGTGCGACGTCGTCTGCTGGAGACAGAACTGGTCCGAATCGGCGATCAGCGGCAGAGACTCATCGGCCAAGAACTGCATGACGGCCTCGGGCAGCACCTCACCAGCTTGGGCTTCTACTGCGCCACCTTGAATCAAGAACTACAGAAGCATAGCCACCCAGCCGCCGCGAAGGCGGCTACCATCGTCGAATTGGTGAAGCAGGCGTCCTTGATGACTCGCAAGATAGCCCATGGCCTGGACCCGGTTGCCATGGAATCTGGTGGCCTTACGGTCGCCTTGCAAGGGTTGGCACGGACGACCCGCGCGCTGAATGGCATAAGCTGCACGCTCCGCATCGAGTCAAATGTGGACTTACTGGATCCGCCGATGCAGATTAACCTTTACCGTGCAGCACAGGAAGCCGTCAATAACGCGCTGAAATATAGCCAGGGCCGTCACATTTGGATTGACTTGGAGCGCGAAGGCGGAATGCAGAGGCTTTCCATCAGTGACGACGGGATGGGGGTCGACCTGGAACAAATGGAGCGTGCCTCGGGACTGGGACTTCACAACCTGCGCCACCGGGCGAGCCTCCTGGGCGGCTCTTGCATGGTCACCCGCAATGCTTTGGGTGGTACCACGGTTGCCATCAGCTATCCGATACCGGAGAGTCCAGGACATGACAGGGAAGCCATCTAGCCTGGGCCGCGCGACTCAGATCCTGATCGTGGATGACCACCCCATCATCCGGGAGGGATTAACCCACTTGCTGAATCTGCATGAGGATCTTCACGTCTGCAGTGCGGCCGGCAGTGCTGAAGACGCTCTGGCGGCGATGGCCTGCCCGCCTGACATGGCCATTGTGGACCTCAGTCTGCACTCGAACTCCGGCCTGGATCTTGTCAAAACGCTCCGGCAACACTATCCAAAGCTGGCAATCCTCGTCCTCAGCATGCATGACGAAACCTTGTTTGCCGAACGCGCACTGCGGGCTGGAGCAAACGGGTATCTGATGAAACTCGAGGCCACTGAGCATATTATGAACGCCATCCGCGAGGTGTTGGCTGGTAACATTTACCTGAGCGCAGCAATGCATGAAAAGTTGGCGCGGGCTCTGACGGTTCCCCAAAAAATTCCGGCGGGCTCAATCGCGAGCCTTTCAGAACGGGAGTTTGAGGTCCTGCACCTGATCGGACTCGGCTTCAGCACCCGCGAGATCGCCGAGAAACTGAGTCGGAGTATCAAGACCATCGAGGCACATCAGGCCAACATTAAGGAAAAGTTGAATATTCCTAACGGTAAGGAACTGATGCGCTTCGCCATTCAGTGGATCGAGATCCAATAGGGCCGAGTCCACCGGAAATTTGGCGGCAAAGGGACTGGTACCATTCGTTGTGCCCCAGATGGCCACGATTGAGACCAGCAAGGGGCGACCAGTACAGCTGGCAAGGTCAGCACGCAGCAGGTCAATATGACGCTATCCGATGCGATCCAGAGCTTTGCATTCTGACGCGCAGGGCGCCGGCAATGGCGGCACTCTGAATCAATAAGAGGGAAAAAATGATCGCACTGGCCGCCACGCTCGTGAGTGGCTGCACTGTTTACACTCCAGGTGTGGCCGTGGGGGCACCCGCCGCCGTGGTCACTCAGGGGCTGCGTAACACCAACGGCCCTGACGCGGTGGACCGCGACAAGGGGCGTGCGTGCGCCGGAGACCGTGCCGCAATGCGCTCGGGTCCCCGCCACAGCAAGGCCCATTCGCACCGCAGCAAGCATTAGTCAACCGGCGCCCCGTGCAACGCACCAGCGGTCCGTCGACGCGCCAGATGCAGTTGTCCGGGGACTAGCGCTAGCGGCTCCCAGGTTGGCTGTGCAACAGGCACTGCGCAGCCAACCTCCCAAGGACACGCGGTTCCCTAGCCCTCGCGATCTTTTCATGCATCCTTTGATGACTGTCGTCGCTACATCTCGGCCGGCATGCACATGCATGACATGGGCCAATCGAGTCCGGCCGGTCGCGTAACGTCAACCCACCGGGATGCTCCGCCGACTGCCCCGCGTTGACCGCCCGCTGCAACCAGGCCGGCATCTCTCCCTGCCCGTCCCATTGCTGCCCTTCGGCGTTGCGGTAGGTGCGCGCCGGCTCGGAAGCCGGCGGCGGTGGCGCCACGACGGCAAAACAGCCGGCTGCCTGCAGGTCGGCCAAGGTCAGGCCGTGCCTGGCCATCTGCACACGGATTCACACCGTGGCCGCAGCGCGCTCAATCTCAAGAGACATAAGTATCAGATTTTGGGAGTCGGAAAGGTGCAACGATTTGGGCCGCACAATCAGTCGGCCTTGCCGGCGTTCCATCGTCCTGCTGGCTTCAGCGCCGCCTCACGGGCCGTTTTGGTCGGATCATACTAATTACCCTTCATTCCGATCCGTCTGTATTACCATTCTTCCCGGTGCGCCGCGACTCCAGTTCTCGCCGCGTCTTGGCTAGCTCCTTAGCTAGCAGTTTTTCATCAGGCAGCACGGTCTGGTACTCGGCAGCTAGCACCTTATTGGGCAGACCTTCCAATGCATAGTGGGCCTCTGATGCACCTTTTTCGGCGCAAAGGATCAACCCCACCGGTGGGTTTTCTCCAGGCTTCATCCAGTGTTCGCGCGCATAATTGAGATACAGGTGCATCTGCCCTGCGTCTGCGTAGCTGAACTTGCCCACCTTGAGGTCGATCACCAATAGGCACTTGAGTCTACGGTGAAAGAAAAGGAGATCGACGCGAAACCAACTGTCGTCAATGCGCAGCCGGCGCTGGCGCCCGATGAAGGCAAAGTCATCGCCCAGTTCGAGCAGGAAGTCAGCCAGATGTCGGATCAATGCGTCTTCGAGGTCGGATTCGGAATACTCGTCCTTTAGGTCGAGAAACTCCAGAACGAACGGGTCTTTGATGGCCTCCTCTGGCGTGATCGCATCACTAGCTTCGGCCAGCTCACCTTTTTCCAGCATGCTAGCCTTGTTGCGCGACAGGGCGGTACGTTCATAGAACTGGGTGCTGATTTGCCGATCAAGTTGCCGTACCGACCAGCCCCCACGCAAGGTTTCGGTTTCATAGAAATGGCGCGCTTGCTCATTTTTGACCGACAACAGACGCACATAGGCCGACCAAGGCAAGGGAAAGGCCTTGGCAAGGGCGGCTAGATCAATCGCATTGCGCCGCAGTGAGTCCGAAAGCACGGTACCCACTGAAATCGCAGACAGCGTCTGCGACTTTCGAGCGCGCGGCAATTTCGCAGACGCTGTCTGCGAAATCCGCTCAGGGGGCCACTCCTGGTAAAAGGAACGCATCTGCTCCAAGTTGCGCTCGGAAAAACCTCGCCCAAATCGGGTCGACAAGTCGGCAGACAGCCGCTTGAGCAGTGCTTGCCCATAGGCGGCTCGATCTTGCCCGCCTTGCTCGAACTCGACGATACGGCGACCGATTTCCCAGTAGGTTGCTGTCATCAGTGCATTGATACTGCGCGCGGCGACACGACGAGCGCTCTCCAGCAAG
Source organism: Cupriavidus sp. 96C5-1 (assembly GCF_057798855.1). Classification (NCBI taxonomy): domain Bacteria; kingdom Pseudomonadati; phylum Pseudomonadota; class Betaproteobacteria; order Burkholderiales; family Burkholderiaceae; genus Cupriavidus; species Cupriavidus sp. 96C5-1. The sequence continues at coordinate 166,131 of NZ_JBYOJU010000008.1, forward strand.
GCGACGATGTCGCCGTGGATGCCGCTGTAGGCGGGACTGGTGGATACGAGGTCGGTCATGCCTCGACCTCGTTCAGAAGCACCTCGATTTTGCACGGCAGGTGCATCACCTCAACCTCGAGGCCTCGCAGGTCCGTGAGGAGCGCGTCGGGCAACTTACCACGGGCCACGCAGGAATCCGTCCAGCGAGCCTTTACAAGGTCCGTGCCAAGATGGACGCTCATTGCACGATTCGGTTTCTCCACAAACGCTCCAGTTACCTCTAGTTCGAGTACGACGATTTGTGCACATGGCACTGTGCGCACATTGTAACGGCGGTTAGCGCGCCGCCCCACGCGCTGGGTCGGCAGTCGCCCGGTGAGGTAGCGGCCTATCCCGTGGCGCGGTAGACAAATCCCCCACTCTCGTCCTCAGGCCGGCCCGGGCTTGAACTTGGTTTTCGTCACCGGCGCCCGGCGCCTGGGCGATACCAGGCGCCGGGCCGCGGTGGCTTCCGCATCGGCCCGCTCGGCGCGCCGGACTGCCATCTCCAGTTCCGCCTCCAGCCTGCCCTGCACCGCCTGCCCCTCCGCCAGCGCCTGTTGCGCCTGCGCCAGTTGCCGGCTGAGCGTGTCGCGCTCGGCCTGCTGCCTTGCCCGTTCCTCGGCACTGGCCACGGCGGCGTCCTGCGCCCGCGCTTGCACCGCCGCCAACTCAGCGCGCAGGTCCGCGAACGCCTGCTCGGCCTTCTGGCGCAGCGTGCGTTCCTGGTCGATCTCGCGCAGCGCGCGGCGCTCAGTGGCCTCCGCCCGTTCCTGCGCCACGACCACCTGCTCGCGGGTGCGCTCCAGCTCCGTCGAGAATTGGCTACGCAGCTCCCCCAGTTGCCGCTCGAGCGCCTCGATCTGGCGCCGGCCCTCCTCCTGGCGCGCCCGCGCGGCCGCGTGGGCCTGGCGCTCGGCCTCCAATTCGCCTTGCAGCCGATCCACGATACCGCCTATCCCGCGCTGCCGGCTGAGCCTACCGCCGGCGAACTGGAGGCTGCGTTCACGCCAACACCGACCGAGATCCGCTTCGCGCGCAGCCAGTCTCGTCGGGCCTCAACGTCTGTCCTGATTCTCGTGCAGCTCAAACTGCTGCAGCGCCTTGGCTACTTCCCCATGCTGGCTGATGTGCCACCTATCGTGATCGATCACGTCCGCGCCGCACTGCGAGCCCCTGCCCTGTCCCGCGCAACAGTCAAGCTCTACGATGCCTCTGGCACACGCTCCCGGCATCAGAAGTTGCTACGCGGGTACCTCCACATTCGGCCGGCCGAGGCCAACACGCTGAAATGGCTGGAGGCGCTCGCAACCGATGCGGTGCACACCAAGGTCGAATTGCCCGACATCGTCAACGTGCTGATCGAAGAGCTGATCCGGGTACGGTGCGAACTGCCGCCACTTGCCAGCCTGCACCGAATGGCGACACAGGCCCGCAGCCGGTGCAATGACGCCATCTATCGCGCCATTTCGGATTCGCTCTGATCGCCCGGATTGAGGCGTTGTTTAACGGTCAGGTCGGCAAATCCGTGGGAGCAGCTCAAACGCGAGCCCAAGCGCCCTGCCGCGCGCGAAATCGCAAGCTTCCTCAAACACATCCAGTCCCTGCGGACCCTTGCCGAGGGTCTGCCGCAGGCGCCGGCCTCGCTTTCCGTGAGCAAACGGACGCAACTGGTGACGGAGGCCCGGGCGCTTGACATTGCTGAGTTCAGGTCGCTCAAGCCAGCCAAACGATACACGTTGGCAGTGCTCTTCATTCACGCGCAGTTGCAGAAGGCGCTCGATGATGTTGCGGAAATCTTCATCAAGGTCATGCGCAAGCTCGAGTCCCTCGCCAGGACCCGGCTGCAGCAAAATCAGCTCGCGCATGCGGACACATTGGAAGACCTGGTCCGCCAGTTCCGTGATGTGCTGCAGGTCCTGGTGGATGACGGCATTGCCGACATTTTCCGGCTGGATAAGGTGCGTGAAGTGCTCGGCAACGATGCAGCGGGCGCGCTTGCCCACTGCAATGAGCATATCGCGTACGCTGGCAACTTCGATCTACCATTCATGCTGGATTGGGGCGTGCTGATATGTCTGCGTATGACCTACATCCGTTGGCGATACCGAGTCATGGGTGGCAGCCATTGCGCCTCCTGCAATAAAAGAAAGGACTAGTACGAGATTTACGGTCCCACGCATGGTTTGCATTCGATAAGATCAGTGGACAGCACGCAGCGACTTGAACCCCAGCCGCGGCCATGGGCCTACGCCAGACGCTGCGAGAATTGCAGAAGCCTCGTCTGCAGATGCAATCAGTATGTCTGTGAGCATGTCTTGTTGACTCAATTGGAAGCTGGCATATGACCGCTCCCGGCAAGCGGCGGCTCGCCGCCCGATTCATGGAGTGAGCGCACACCAAGCTTGAAAGCTTGGTACGCTACTTTGATCCCAAAGTAGATGATGCCCTCGAATTACGATCCGTTCAGTCCTAGCTCGCATGAAAAAGCCGCCCGGGCCGGCGCCAGACCTTTGCGATGCCTCAATAGGCCCGCTCGACCTCGATCTTGCCGGCCCCGAACGTACTTGCCGTCCTCCTGGATGACCTTGGCCTGTGGCATTAGGCATAGTGGTACTCAAAGTGGAAGCGTGCCTGGCGCCATTTGCCGCCACTGCAGAACTCGAACACCGTGTTTTGATCTTCGTAGCCCTCGAACTCCCTTGCCAGCTGGCCTTGTTCGATAACGCCCATGACGACTTGCTCCTGGATGCCCGGCGTGGACAGTACACCGATGATACGGATCTAGCACTTTCTCTTGCTACCATACGGAGGGGGCGTTCTAGATCTTTCAATCACGCTCACTCCAGCAGCGCTGGTATCCGCCCCCCGCACGCATCCGCCAGGTCCGCTCGCTGGCGTACGCCTGGAAGTGGCGCTGGATCTGCGGGCACAGCGTGGTGTCGCCAGCCACGCCTGCGCACCCGAGCGGGCAGCCTTATTACCCAGCCCCCTCTTGGCCCGGTGGTTCGCTTGGCGTCACCCCACCCGGAAATGCTCCGCCGACTGCCCCGCATTGACCGCCCGCCGCAGCCAATCGGGCATCTCGCCCTGCCCATCCCAGCTCATTCCCTGGGCGTTTCGGTAGCAGACCGGCGGCGGAGGGGGCGGGAGTGGCGGCGGATCGAAGCACCCCGCCGCCTCCAGCTCTTCCATCGTCAGCCCATAGTCAGCCATCTGGGCCTGGACCCAGCGGATCGCATCCGCCCGCTCATTGTCAATTGCCGTCGTTGCCATCGCTGCCGTCATCCGGGTTCAGGGCGGCCGTAGGCGTACCCTGTTCTTCGCCCTGCTTTTTGCTATGTGCTTGCTTCTCGGTCGGCGCCGGACCGCCGGTCTTGCGCCGCCGCCCGCCAGCACCCTCTCCCCGCTCGCGTGGGGCCCCCTCAATTCTGCCAGCAACTGGCGCGCCAGCGCCGCCTCAGCTTCGGCGCGCTCGGCCCAGCGCTGCACTGCGGCGAGGTCGGCCATGCCTCTCCATCATGCTGGCGAGCGGGCACTACGCGATGCTCGAAGATGGCAAGGGGCTCTCGCTGGTGCCGTGAAAGCCGGTGGTAGAGCAGCGGCTAGGGCGGCAGCTTGCCGCCACAGTGAGCGGAGGTGGAGCGTCGTGGGAAGTGGGGCAACAGCTCGGACAATCAATCGCTTGAGTGCTGAAGTTCTACGGAATCGGTGGCTTACCGCCTATATGGGAATACGCGTCACAGCCTTGATTTCCCGCAACGCCAGACTGGATTGGATGGACGCGACGCCTGACTGGCGGCGAAGCACATCTTCAATGAAGCGACCGTAGCTCTCGAGATCCGTTGCGAGCACCGTCAATACATAGTCCGCTTCCCTAGATAGCCGCGCTGCAAACGACGGACTCTAACTAAACGTAACGTCCTGAGCCCACCGCTGACACGCTCTTTCCGCAGCGTCGCGCCAGCACACATTATGACGCCAGGGGCCGAAACCTCAAGCGCGCCGCCACGGGGCGAAGTCCCCTCAGTGTCCAGCCACTTCGCCGAGTCAACCATGCGGCTGTCCCTCTGCCATGAGCACCCAACATGCCTAAGACTGCTTTGGTGGAGCCGTTCTGGTGCGGCACAGAAAACGAAATCTGAGTATCGAAAATTGCGACCTGGATGGGAGAGCCAGCCGCCGCTACCAAGCCTTGCGTCACGTTGGGAATTCAATTCATCAGTCCCGGCGCGCCCACCCACCATGGTCCACTGCGTGGGCAGCGTGGAGTGGTCCACGACGGTGCTCTCACTCTGAATTTTTGGGAGATCGTTGGCCGCACTACGTTCGAATGCCAGGGTTGCGCTGTGCTTCGGCAACGATCGGGGTCGAACAAGCTTGGCCACAGTCCGGCCAGTCGCGCGACGTCACCCCACCCGAAAATGCTCCGCCGACTGTCCCGCGTTGACGGCCCGCTGCAACCAGGCCGGCATCTCGCCCTGCCCGTCCCATTTCTGCCCTTCGGCGTTGCGGTAGGTGCGCGTTGGCTCTGGAACCACCGGCCGGCACGACGGCAATGCACCCTGCTGCCTGCAGGTCGGTCAAGGTCAGGCCGTGCCTGGCCATCTGCGCACGGATCCACACCGTGGCCGCGGCGCGCTCAATCTCAAGAAACATAGGTATAACGTTTTGGAAGTCAGAAAGGTGCAATGATTTGGGGGCGGGCGATCATTCGCCCTTGCCGACAGGCCTCGCGCAGCAGCGTGGGCGTTTTTAGGGCGGGCAGCTGGCGCCAGGCATGCGCTCGAGGCTGCCTGAGCCTATTCCCAGCCATTTGACGCCCCCAAGATTCCATGGCTAACTCTCATCACCCCATGTCTAAGAAGAGAGCCCACCATGACCCTTCACACATGGCTGGCCTTTATCGGCGCCAGCATCATCATCCTGCTCATCCCCGGCCCGACCATCCTGCTTGTGATTGGTGATTCGCTGGCCAACCGCGGCCGCTCGGCCTGGAGCACGGTCGCGGGCGTGGCAGCTGGCGATACGACCGCGATGGCAGTCTCGTTGGCCGGTGCGGGCGCCCTGCTGGCAGCCTCGGCCGCGGCGTTTGCGGCGCTCAAGCTCGTCGGCGGCTCGTACCTCGTATATCTGGGCATCAAGTCCATCGTGAGCGCCCGCCGCTTGCGCGACAACGCGCCCGAAGCCGCCATCCCCATGCAGCAGAGATCCGCGCGCCGCCGCTTCCTGTCGGCGTGGACGGTAACCGCGCTGAACCCCAAGAGCATCGTCTTCTTTGTCGCCTTCGTGCCGCAGTTCATGTCGGCCGATCAGGCCTTCCTGTCGCAAAGCGTGATCCTGCTGCCGACCTTCGTGTGCCTAGCCGCCGCCAACGCGTCGATGTATGCGCTGGCCGCCAAGCTGCTCGCCAAGCGACTGACCAGCGTGGCCGCGCAGCGCCGCTTCGGCTACACCGGCGGCGCGGTCATGGTGAGCGCGGGCACGCTCACGCTGGGCATGCAATCGGCCTGATCGCATCGCGGGCCGAGGCCAGCACGATGGCCCGCAGCCACCTCCACGCCGCGCCCGCCAGCTTGCACGGCCATCACCGCGTCACCAACGTAGCCGTCCAGTCATTGATGAGCTAGCTTATCAATGACTGGAATTCCATGTCGGCACGGGACAGCACAGATCCCAACTCAGGTGCTGAGTATAGTCAGCGTTTCAACGCGGCCCTGCTGGCGCATTTGGCGTGAGGAACCCAGGACATTTGTGATGCTCGCCATTCCTCTCGAGCAAATGTTTGAGCCGATATGACGCTCGAATGGAGTTGATTGGCAGTACCGAGTGCACTGTTCTATCGGGTGCAACAAGTTTTGCGGCATGGATCTGCGCAAGCGCAGAGAACATCTAATTCGAAATATCCGAAATTGCGACCGCACTGAGCCGAGAAAGTCCTAGTTTGGAAGTCCTTCCTATGATCAGCGTCCCTCGATGGCTATAAGTGACGTATGAGGCACTATTTGTTCTGAGTGAGAGGGATGGTGCGATTTTCACATATGAAAGTTACGAGTCGATACTCTCGAAAATGCGCCTATTGCGGCACGTACGAGGGATCGAATGGCCGAATACAGGATTCGATACAACGGGCGAGCGGCCGCTCGGAAGCATCCGCAGATTCTTTACTGTGCATCGCCTCGCGCGACGCTCGAAGCGGGTGCGCAGACGCCGAAATGCTTGTAGTCAGGCATGGGTGCGCTCTACCACCCAGCGAACCCTGCCGAGACCGCTGCCATGTGGTTGACCACGCCGGCCGATCGAGGTTGGAATGCCAGCGGCGTGCAGCGGCCGGCGGTATTTGTCGTGGTCGTAGACGCGATCGGCGTAGATTCGACCGGGCTTACGCAGGGCGCGGCCTCGGCATCCCCGGATAGCGGGAATCGCTTCAATGAGGGGCAAGAGTTGGGTGATGTCGTTACGGTTCGCCCCGGTCAGGATGACCGCGCTCGGCGTGCCGTTGGCGTCAGTGGCGACGTGGTGTCTGGAACCTAGTCGCGCGCGGTCGGTGGGGTTCGGTCCTGTTCTTGGCCAGCCCCAACCGCACGAACTGAAGAGGAGTCGATGATGACGCGCGAGAAATCGATGCGATCGGCCGCACGCAGCTTTGCCAGCAGGATCTCGTGCAGGCGATCCCATACCCCCGCACTTTGCCAATCGCGTAGCCGGCGCCAGCAACTGACTCCAGAACCGCAATCCATTCCGCTGGGCAGTTCGTTCCAGCGGATGCCGCTTCTCAGCACAAGCAGGATGCCGGTCAATGCGGCCCGATCCGACACCGGCATAATCAATAACTTAGGCGTGAGCCCCCGCGTCGCTGCCGGGCTTGCGAACCGTCGCATATTGCATCGAAATCAAAGCTTCCCTTGTAGTGCAAGATTGTCCGCTTTCTGAAGCGCCCCCCTAAAGGCTGGTTCTAGACAGTGCGGGCAACTTGTTCGGCACGATCACCGCAAGCAACCTTGGCACGGTAATCGAACGTTGCGTGCCTTGCTCCCAACAATTATTGAAATACTATGTACCGTGCGTGATATCCGACGCGCACACTGGCCCCTTTTTCTTTGGGTGGCTCTGTCGGCGCTGCGCCCCCACCGGTGAAAACGCGCTGGATATACTTCGCATTACTGAGGATGCCGCGGCCCTCTGTGGTAGTCACTTTGAAGAGTACCCAGCGAGCGTCTTGTCTCTCAGGCGCGGGAACAGTCTTCTCAATTGTTCCGCGCGCCATACTGCCATCCGAAGCGCGCCAGGCAGGGCCAGACAAGAGTTCTACGCGTACGGGGTCTGCCTGCGGGCCGCGACCTGCAACAGGTTTGAGAATAGCCGTGGTCCCCGTCGACTGCCACGCCAAGGCTCCCGTCTCAGCGCTTTCGACTGTTTCGTACGTCTCGGTTGCTTCGCCCTCCAGGACTGCCGCCTGTACAAGCCCCTGCGGCGGCGCGAGCGCGTTCAGAGCCATCCTTGGCAATGCGCGAACGCTTTCCTCGTCTTCATAGCGTTGCGCCAGGAGAGGCTCTCCCACCTGTGGCTGAGGCTGAAAAGGTCGCTTCTTATGGAGCTTGAGTCCAAGTTCATATGCCCTTAGCTCTCCGGCTCCGGTCGCGACAAAGACTTTGCCGTCGCCGATGGTGGGCGGAACCCAATGGCTGCTAGCAGGAAAGTCAGTATCCCAAAGCGGCTGCAAGGTCTCCGCGTGGAGTGCGTAAAGGTGGCCGGTAGTCATCCTCACGGTGCCGACAGGCAAAGCAGCCCAGACGACACCACTGTTTGCCGCGTTGCCGTTGGCCGAAACCGACATCATCCCTCCCGGCATAAGTGCCTGAAGGGCCAGGACAGTGCCCTGTCGAAAATTGGGCTCCTCGACTCTTTGTGTGGCAGTATTGAAGCGATAGAGTCGCAAGTAATCTTTCTCGCCCCAGACGTAGAGGTAGCCGTACTTCGGATCCGGCCCGCGCCAGTAAGTCGGCGACCCATGGAGATGCGGTCCGCTGTCAAACGTTTGGTCGCGTTGTGTGGGGTCATATTGATTGGTTGCCGCCGTGATCCGTTGGATCAGGCTCATGGAGCTCCGATTCATCAGGTACAGATAGCCGGTCTTTCCGCCTCCAATGACGAGATTGAACCCCGGAAGGGTCATTGCTCCTCCCGAGCCGAGGTCGGCGTCGTTTGCTTCCAGCGTCGTCGCATTCTGTGGCACAAACACCGAGGGCACGAGCGAATTTCCCGAAGGCGTCAGCTTAACAAAAGTGTCGCCGAACTTGTAATGAAGGGGGTCGGCGGCAGCATTGCCGATAAGGAAGTAGGTGTTTCCGTCGGGGTCGGCTGCCAACCCTCCTCCAGCTTGCCAAATCCCAGCACCTTCGGCTCGGTGCGACGTGAAGGGATTCGTCGGCACAGTCGCATCTCTCGAAGTGTTGAAGGCGCCTTGGAAGGCGAGGTCGCCTGCGCGATAGCGGAGTACCCAGCCGTGGTACTCAACGATCTCCTCGCGAAAGCGCATACCAAAGCCAAGATAAACTGAGCCGTGATCTAACAGCAGCGCGACACGATCCACCTGGTTCTTGGGTGTGAAGGTCACCGATGTGCCGTCGCTGCGATAGAGTGACGCCTCCACGGGCACCCTGGCGAGTTCGCTGCCGTCGCGATAATCGAGTACTACAAGCCAGTAGGCCACATCCAGTTTGGCCAACTCGTCCTCATAGGTCATGCAAGCGGGATCGGGATGATTGCTGTCGGGGCAATTTGCCGTATCCTGCGCCTGATTCTTTGTGCTGAAGAGCACATACATGCGGTGTCCGCCGACGTCGATGACGGGCGTAGCGCTGATGAACCGCGCCAGGGGCCGCTGGCCGGGATTGCTGTCGAGCAACACTTTGGACCACTTTTCCGTGCCGGTATCGGCGTCGAGCGCATAGACCATGTTTGAAGTGGTCGCAAGAAACAAGCCGTTGGCGCGGCCATTCTTGAAATCCACGCTTCGCACATACAGCGGTTGTGCGAGGATACCGCCATTTACCGAGTGCGTGTACTTGAGCCGCATGCCTCGGGTACTGACCTGGGATGGTGTCAAGGTCGTTTCGTGAAGGTAAGCCCCGGTACGGTAGTTGTCGTTATGCTGCGTGACAACGTTTTCAGCGCCATCGCAGCCCACCGTCAATTGATTTGACGGTGGGCTGATGATGTTGCCAACGTATTGAATCGCCGCGAGGACATCACCCGCGTTCAGGTTTATCCCGCTTCCCACCGCCAGCTTTAGATTGCCCGGTACTGCACCGCCATACCCAATCACCGACCCGCCACGCAGGAGGACGACGTTGGCATTTGGGACGGTGTTGTCGACCGATACAAAGTGACTTCCCTCGCAGATGGGTGCGCCGAGAACGGGCGCCGGCAGGTCGTTCGTAGGATCGACCGGGCTGGATGGCGGGCTGGTCGAACACAGCTTTTGTCTCCCCGTGACCCCAGGCGGAGCGGGTTTGATGGTAGGAGCGACGTGAGTCCAGTTATCGGCGGCCGTCGCGAGGCCATCAGCGATTGGCGCACCTTGTTGGATCAGGACTTCAGCCCCGACAAAAAGCTTGTGCATCACTACGATGTCGCTGCCAATCACAGGCGCGTCAACCGCGGGAATCGTAAGCGGACTCGGCTCGGGTTTGACGATCACGGGCTGCGAACCGTTACTGGTGACGGTCTTGGCGGGATCGTTGGGACAGGCGATCTGGACGGCCGTACTGTGGTGACCCGAAACCAAACTGTTGGTACCGATTGGTTCCCAGCCGCCGGTGGCTTCCCCCTCGCCGATTACCTTGCCAGTCTCCACATCCTTGACTTCCACGTGCGTGCTTGGCACCAAGTTGCCGACTGGCACCTCGCGCCCGCAAGCATACAGGTCCGGGCCGACTACCGGCGTGGTCAAAGCCGGGTACGAACTAACCTTCGCGGGATCGTACGAGGGGCTGCTACTGACTCCGCCTACGGTCTGGGTCGCCATAATGAGCTCGCCGAGTGCCAAGGGTCGATTTAGTTTGATCTCGGCATAGCCGACGTCAGGTATATCCTGGCCGACAAGATGAGGCTGGCCGCTGGCGAATACCCTTACCGTTGCGCCTGGAACAAACCCATACACGTAAATCTTCAGCGCGCATTCGTGAATCTCGGCCTGAACGCTGGGCGGCGAGAGGCTCGCGTTGTTGCGTACGGGAAACTTCGGGTTGATCGTTGGACCCTCCGCGTAAGCTCCTGCCGCGAGTAAGGTGACGCAAGCCCACAGCACGAGAGCCCATGGAACGAACCTTCTCCGAATCCTGTTTGCCTCACCACCCTGATCCTGCGCCATCCGACTGCGCAGCAGGTTCCAGTTGACACTGTGCCGGTAGGCTATAGCAGAAAAACGGGCCCTCCTCCCCGGCCTGAATGCGGGATCAGGGGGCAGCGTTGCAAGGGGATCAGTGTCGACCAGCATGTTCACCACCCGTTTTGTCCTTCGTTATAGACGATAGACGCGAACTTGCATCGGTGACCGTCGAGAGTTCGTCGGCAGGTGGAGTCTCCTCGATCACTGTGACGCTATTTTCAACACCGATTTGTGATTTTTACTAAGCCCATGAAAATATTGTCTTTTAGCACGAGCCGCCAACGTGGGTGGCAAATCGAGTGTATCAAAAATGAAGCAATTTAAATTCCATTTAAATCAGATGTAATAATTATTCATCAAGACAATTTCATCTGATTTCTATCATATCGATACGAAGAAAAATGGATGGAGCCATAACAATGAATCATTATTGGCTCCACTTACTTAGCATTAAGGTCAAATTAACTCAATTTCATACCAGAGAGGTGTGTCTTAATTTGTCGGTCGAGCCTGGACATGCGCCACTGCCGTCGGTGCGGCATTGATGCGCAGCAGGCTGCGAGGAGCGCTATTCCGATGATTGGACAATCGCGCGCCTTTCTGGACACCCTCCGACTGGTTGACAGGATTGCCCGCTGCGACGCACCGGTGCTGATCGAGGGCGAGACCGGCACGGGCAAGGAACTGGCAGCCCGCGCCATCCACTATGGCGGAAGCAAGCGCGATGGACCTTTTGTCCCCGTCAATTGCGGCGCAATCCCGGAAATGCTGGTCGAGAACGAGTTGTTCGGCCACAAGCGCGGAGCCTTTACTGATGCGCACGTGGACCAAACCGGACTTGTCGCGCTTGCGCGCAGCGGTACCCTGTTTCTCGACGAAGTGGACGCCTTGCCACAGAAGGCGCAAGTATCCCTCCTGCGGTTTCTTCAGGACCGCGAGTACCGGCCGCTCGGGGCGTCGGAGAGCCGTCGTGCCGATGTGCGCGTGATCGCTGCCACCAATGCGGATCTCGATGCGCGGGTGGAAGCTGGACTCTTCCGCCTCGACCTCCTGTTCCGACTGCGCATTATGGTGCTGGCCTTGCCGCCCCTGCGCGCACGTGAGGGGGATGTCGAACTGCTGTCAGCTGATTTTCTGCGAGTGTGTGCGGAGCGCTATGGTGGCGGCGTCAAGACGCTCCATCCCGCAACCCTTGCCTGGATGAGTGGCTACCGCTGGCCGGGAAATATACGCGAGTTGGAGAACTTCATTTGCCGTGAGTATTTGCTGGCGGATGGCCCTACGATCTTCTTCTCCGCTCCGAATGGCTTCGAACCGCGGATATTCCGCGATCCCGGGCAGGGCCGGCCAGTAGCCGGCTACGAGGACTTCAAGACTGCCAAAAGCCGGGTAATCACCGAGTTCGAGTTGCGCTACCTGACGCAGACCCTGCATGCGGCCGACGGCAACGTCACAAGGGCGGCAAAGCTGGCAGGCAAGGAGCGGCGCGCCTTCGGCAAGCTGCTTAAGAAGCATGGCATTGCTCCTGCCCGGCCCTCGCTTGGATACCTGGGTCAGGAATGACCCGCTGCCGGGTCAACTCCGCGCCTCGGCAGCGTTTTGGCGTGGAGCCATGTCTGACCGGCGCAAGCAGGGACTCCATGCCGTCTCCGACTGCGCCCTTGCGGGTCAACGTTGCCCCGCCCGCCGCCTAGCGCCTTGCCGCATCGCCTTGACAGAGCGCGCCTGGTCGGGAATGCGGACGCTGGAACGCCGTTTGCTTTGACCTAACAGCGAATATTGGATGCCCAGTGGAAAGCGAAGAGGCGCGTCTCGCGCGAGTCCGTGCGTCGATCCTGTCTTACCTTGCGCGCCACCCCGATGCCGCGGACACCGTCGAGGGCATCCTGAACTGGTGGTTGCACGGCGAGCAGGCGAGCGTGCAAAGGAACGACGTGGAGCGTGCGCTGATGCGGTTGGTAGCGGAAGGAAAGGTGACGATCCGACGACTGGCGGACCAGGCGGTCCTGTTCAGCAGCACGCAAGGATCGCTTCGGACCTGATGCCTATGGAGCGAGGGGCAGACGAAGGCGGGCATCCTGATGCCCCAGGGGATCGATGCCACGAATCTTCCGGACTGCCACGCCTGCTGGCGCCAGGCCCGCCCTGTTTCGGCGACTGTGAGCAGACGGCAAGCAGCTAGACCATTGGACCTACAGGAATCACCACTTCCTACGTTGCTGAAATCGCATCGCCCGAGGAGTCTTCCATGCCAGCAGTTAGTACGAGTTACCCGAATTTGCGCGCCAGTCTTCATGCCGATTTCGAGCATGTGCCAGACCAGCGCATCGAGGCGATACTGGCGACGCATGGTATCGACGCGGAGATGGCCGAAGGTTTCTTCAGCGATCTCGGAAAGGTGGTATCCAGCGTTGGCAAGGCAGCGCTTGGTGCAGCGCCAACAATACTGCCTATCGCCGGCACCGTGCTTGGCACTGCGGTAGGTGGCCCACTCGGGGCGTCCCTCGGTGGAGCGCTTGGGCGCGCGGCGGGCGGCGCCATTGGGGCGGCGACGCGACCCAGTGGCGGCGGCGCCATCGGCGGCGTCCTGGGTGCGCTCGCCGGTGCAGGCGGCTCGCCGGCGGCGGGGAAGTTGCTGCAGACGGTTCTGCGCCCTGAAACGCTTGGGGCGCTGATGTCGATGGCCATGGGTTCTGCGGGCAGGCGCAGCGTTCCCGTGGGTGGTATGCCAGTGCCCGTTGGCGCCTTCACCAATCTGCTTGGCGTGCTCGCGAACCAGGCTGCGGCAGAGTACAACACGGCGATTGCCAGCGCCAGCGACAGCGTGCCGATGTATATGCGCGACTATGCCGGAGAGAGCGTCGGCGACCCTGCAGTGCCGGCGCATCGAGCCGAGGCGCTGTATGAGCTCCTCGAGAGCACGCCGCTCGAGCCGGATAGCCGGCCAGCCGGCCGGCCGTGGCGCAGCGGAACGGATGCGACCGAAGCCTCCGAAGCGGCGGAGGCCGCTGAATCCGCGGAAGCCGAGATGTGGGAGATGCTCGAACTGATCGATAGTTTCGAATCCGATTAGTTTGGAGTGACTGGTATGGACTGGAGTGGCCATGGACATCCGATCGCTATTACTCACCATGTACGCGTCGCAGATGGGGACTGAGGCAAACCCGCAGGCCGCCCAGTTGCTGGCTGCGCTGGGCGGAGGCAATGGCCCGTCCGCGCCACCTCTACACGAGTTGCTCGACAACCTCGCGGAGCAGAATCCTTTGGCTCGCCTCCTTTCGCAGCAGCTGCGCGAGACTGATGCGATGCGGCAGGGCGGCGCGTCCACGGTGCTTGACGGGCTGGTGACGCCGGTAGACGAGGAGCCCGCAGCGGGGCCCCGGCTGGAGGCCATACGGGAGTTGCAGGAACGGCTCGAGGGCGTGCTTGCCGAAACGCGGCGGCTACGCGAGCGCAACGAGGCGCTCGCATGGGCACTGGGCGCTTGTCCACTCTGCTGGGGAGACGACCAGGAATGCCGGTCGTGCCGAGGACGGGGCAGGTCGGGATTCTCAATGCCGGACCCCGATGCTTTCCTCGACTATGTACTGCCTGCCGCGCGGATGTGGCGGCAGCAGAAGTCCGGAGATGGGGGGGCGGCGATGCGCACGCGTGTATCGCCAGACACACCAACGGGAACAGATGCTGAAAGGAGGTAAAGATGCCGTACGAATCTGAAGTAGCCGAATTGCTGGAGGGCTTCGAGTCCGAGGGGATAAGCGAATGGGGCGAGGCGGCCCGCCGTACCAGCGCCCCGCGTACCGCATCCGGGCGTGGTCTCGCTCCGCCGCCGCCGCCGTCAAAGAACTATGTGGCCATGAGTGACCTGCGTGCGGCGCTCGAGAAAGTAGGCACACAGATCAAGACCAACTCCGATGCGATCGCCTCTGTCAGCGCGAAGCTGAATGCGACCACGGTCACGCTCAAGAAGGAGTTTGAAGCGCGCAAGAAGGAAGGCGAAACGGCGCGCAAGGATACGAATCAAAAGGTATCGATGCTCGCGTTGCTTCCGCTGCTGATCCAACCGCCGACCTACACCATTCCACAGGGTTCGGTTAGTGCCAACGTTCCACCCGCTCCGGTGCAACTGCCACCGCCAGCAACGAGCATGATGAATGCGCTGCTGCCAGTGCTGCTGGTTGGCGGCCTGGGTACCGGTGGGCCTGGTGGGAGCGAAGGTGGCATGGATAACACAATGCTGCTAGTGCTGGCCCTCGTGCTGGCGAATCCTGCACGCTCGTGAGTTCGGGAGGCACCGGCCATGCGCTTCAATCCAGTAGGCTTCGCCGTCGGCATCGCGGTCGCCCGGCGGTACAACGCGCCTCAGGCGGCCGCCATGCCAATTGCCCTGTTCACCGGGATCACGGGCTTCACGCCCATGGGTATCGTGCTTGCGTTTGCATTGGCACAAAGAAGTGCGGCGCCCACGGTGGCGCCTGTGGCCACTTCGCCGGCGGCCGGTACACCGGCAGCCGGTTCGCCTGCGGCTGCGCCGCAGCTATCGGTGCCTGCCCTGCAGCCACCGAACGACGTGAAAGCCGTTATGGAAAGGCGCGACGGTCGACACGTTGTGAAGATTGTCTGGAGCCCCATTCCCGCGGCATCTGGCTACAAAGTGATTGCCTATGTTCAGTCGCGAGGCGGACAACTGACTGCCATTGAAGAGATAAGGTTGCTTGATACGCAAGAGGCCACCGTCGGCAATCAACTGGTAGTTGAACGGCCTGTGCCGCCGGATATTGACCCCAAGCAGATCGTGGCGACCCACAAGTACGCGGTTGCCGTCATGAATTCGGTTGGGGATTTCGGCCAGGAGAGCACGCCCGTGGGGGTGGGGTAGCACAAAAGGGGATAAGCACACCTAACGGACGGTCTGGCGGCCTGCCAGGCGGGCGTGCCGGGTAGCGTGCCATTTGCGCACCCGTACTCATGTCAAGGAGAGCCTGGCATGGATCCGGATCTCTGGGAACTGTTTGAAGACGGCGAGGCAGGCGACGAAGTGGCTGCCATCATCAGACTGGGCAGCCATGCGGTGTTTCCACCAGGCGTGCGGGTCCTGACGCAGTTCGGGGATATCGTCACGGTCCGCATGGCTCGTGGCGATATCCCGCGACTGAACGATGCCGCCGAAGTGGCCGATATGGTTGCCGGCGACAGCTACTTCGGACCGGATGTCGAGCTGGACGCTGATGGCGAATCCGGACCGGTCTCCACTGAGATGCGCAGTACCGACCAGCGACGGCCCTCGGGCCTGGAAGCGACAGGCCGGGGCGTGGTCGTAGGGGTGGTGGACTGGGGCTTCGATTTCGCGCACCCCGATTTCCGGCATCCGGATGGCAGCACGCGCATCATCGCCTTGTGGGACCAGCGCGCTTCCGGCTTGCCCACGCCGCCACAGCCGTTCGGCTATGGCAGGCTTCACGACCGCGAGGCGATCGACGCCGCGCTGCGCGAGAAGAATCCCTATGCCGCGCTTGGCTACCACCCGGCCGACGCGGATACCGGACGCGGCTGCCACGGTACCCATGTTGCCAGCATTGCCGCAGGCAGCGGCGGTGAGGGCCGGCCTGCGGGGATCGCACCCGAGGCCGAACTTGTCTTCGTCCACAATGCACCTTGGGGCGAGAACACCTCCGAAAAACTCGGGGATTCCGTTACGCTGCTGGAGGCCATCGACTTCATTGCGCGCGTAGCGGGCGATCGTCCCTGGGTGGTCAACCTGAGCATGGGCCGGCATGGCGAGCAGCATGACGGCACCACGGGGACGGAACATGGCCTTGACGCCGCAGTACGGGGTGCGCCCGGGCGTGCCATCTGCATGAGCGCCGGCAACTACTTCGACAAGCGGATTCATGCCTCGGGGCAGTTGCGCCCGACCGAGCAGCGGCAATTCGTGTGGGAGATCAATGAAGGCGATCCCACCAACAATGAGCTCGAGGTCTGGTACTCATGGCGCGACGCGCTCGTCGTGGAAATCCGGGCGCCGCAGGGTCTGCTTACACGCGCTGCCCCAGGTGAACGCGCCACGCTGCATGTGGCAGGCAAGGAGGTGGGCAATATCTACCACCGGGCGCGGGAGCCCAACAGTCTTGACAATCACATCGACATCTTCCTGTATGCGGCAGCACCGGCCGGGCCATGGAGCGTGACGCTGATCGCCACGGATGTTGTGGATGGCCGCTTCCATGCCTGGATCGAGCGCGACGCAGGCTGTGCCAGGTGCCAGTCCCGCTTTCGCGCGGAAGACGCGGTACCGACTTCGACCACCGGCACCATCTGCAATGGCCTGCGCACAATCGCGGTGGGAGCCTATGATCGCCACGACCCGGAATTGCGTGTGGCGCATTTCAGCAGTGTTGGCCCGACGCGGGATGGCCGCCTGAAGCCGGACCTTTGCGCCCCGGGCGTTGCCGTCCTGGCTGCGCGCTCGGCGCCCCGTGAAGGCGGCGACGACGTGCCGAAGGTCACGCTGATGTCGGGAACCAGCATGGCCGCGCCGCACGTCACCGGGACGGTGGCGCTGATGTTCCAGGCCTCGCCGCGCCGCCTGCGCATCGACGAGACGCGCAACCTGCTCCTTGAAAGCGCGGCGAAGGTTTCGGTACCGGAGGACTTTCCAGACCGTGTCGGCATCGGCTACCTCGATGTGGAGGCTGCGGTCGAAGCCGCCCGCAAGCTCCGCGATAGGAGCCTGACATCCACCTCGGCGGCAGAGCCCGTGGTTGCCAGCGTGGGGCGTGCGCCGGCGGCTGGCACGCCACATCTCGATGCTCCGATAGCCGGTGAACTGGCGCCGCTGCTGGAAGCCATCGCCGTACGGACCAGCCCTGCCTACATCCGCTGGGTCCAGTCGTCACTCAATACCGTCGATGGCGCAGGCCTTGCCATAGATGGTATCCTGGGACCGCGCACCGGCGCGGCCATCAGGCGGTTCCAGGCCGAACACCCTCCGCTGGCCATCGACGGACTGGTGGGGCCGGCAACTCAAGCCGCGCTCGTCTCGGCAGGCGTGGCGCCGCCTCCAGAGGGGGCCGACCAGCCGCCAGTGGCGCCGCAGCCCACATCAGTGCCAGTGCCATGCGGCACACTGACCGTATGGATCAACGCCTTCATTCCGCGCGACGTGCCTGGCTACACCTTCACGGTCCCCGCCGGTCCCCATGCGGGTAAGACAGCTATCCCTTGTCCGGTAATTGCGCTGCCCCTCAATCCGCACTGCCTAAGCCGGGGATACCTGACTGACCAACGCGGCTTCGACGACAACGCGGGCGCCAGTGCACGCATGCGTTCGATGGCTGAAATCAGACTGATGCCGCCCACGCTCATTCGCCATCCTTCGAATGTGGAGCACGCCACGTCCGGGACAACAGAGATCGACAAGACGAGCGGTGCGGTGACGTGTCGAATGCTGGCAGACATGTCCCGCTGCAGCTTCAGCGATCTTCACGTCGAACCCGACCTGTCAGCACCGTTTTCCGCGAATTTCTTCATCAGGTTGCGCATAAAGGGTGCGGCTTCCGATCCCTGTGTGAACGCGGCGGCGGATATTGATTACGTGGGCGAGATCACCATCTTCTGCGCGCCGCGCGCCAATTTGGTCGAGGTGGCGTTCTCGGGCAAAATCGATAGCTTCCCGGCATTCGAGATGTATGCGAGCTTGAACGGCGTGACAAAGATGCTGTTTCGCGTGCCGCCACCGCCGGGTAACACCGTCGAGAACCTGTTGTTCGGGCCGAGCACGCCCGTCAGCGGACGCGTGCGTTTCGAGAACTGCCGGCCGGTTGGGGCCGATGGTCCGAGTATCCAGTCCGCCGAGACGGCTTCGGAACAGATCGATCCTCTGAGTCTTGTGCTGGGCGCCAATATTGCTGCATTTTCCGCACGGCCCGCCGTGGTGCCGGCGCCTGCGCCTGAGACTTATCATACGGAGGTGGCCGGCGAGGTGTCGGTCGTCGCCGACGCGGCAACCTTGCCAGGGGCGGACGCGCAGGTCGAGACGGTAACGGAAGGCACTCCGAGAGAGCGCAACGCGGACGTGCCGTTGGTGAGCGCGGGCTGCCGTTGCGGGGACAAGGCATTGGTAGCAGGCCATGCCAGTACGGAGGCAGGCTTCGCAAGCATGGGGACCGATACCGAATTGTGGGGCATGGAAGCGCTCGAGGCGGTTGACGCTGCCGCAACTTTGCGTCAGGCAGGCATCGTCGAGCCGGTGGCGCTGACAGCCAGCAGTCCTCTGAACATGATCGGCGGCGGCGTCACGCCAAGCATTGCCGCCATCGCGCGCGGTGAGATACCAGCTGCGACCGTGTTCGATGCCATAATAGGCGGCAACGTCATTCTCCGCCAGACGATCGAACATGCGTTGATGACCATCGCCGGGCCGAACGAATTACTGTCTGTGCCGCTGCAGGCTGGCGACCTCGTGATACGTAGGGCGCTGGGTGAAGGTCCAGTCGCCCATATCTTCGCTGTGGTGGACTCGACCCTGCGCGGCGCGCATGAGCTAGGCGCGCTTGGCTTGATGGGTGAAGTGCCTGGCGATGGCTGGTTTGTCCATGTGGCGGAAAACGGCTGGCGTCCGCGCCCTACCGCCGATGGCTTCGCTCGACGTATCTTGAATGCGGATCGCCGCGTGCCATTCGACGAGGTGATCCTGCGGCAGCGCGTAGGCAGCATCACCGGCGCAGGAGGTGTTGGCGAGAGGGAGGGCGATACCCCTGGCGTGGACTGCTCAGGCATTACCGTGACTTGCGGGAACACGCAGCCCGCATCTGACAGGGTTCGTTCCAAGGGGCTGCCGGACGGCGATTTTCTCGATCGCACCGAGGGCGATCGGGCTGTCAACTTGGCACTCCAGTTGATCGACTACGATGTCAATGCTTACCTGCCACGCAAGGTGCGCCATGCCGAAGCGCTGACGAGGATTCGCGAGTTCATCGTCGACCGTTCGGTTGCGACATCGCAGGATATTGCCGTCACCATTACTGGTATGGCCAGCAGGACGGGGACTCGGCAATACAACCTTGAATTGTCGTGCCGAAGAGCCCTGTGTGTGGCGGAGAATCTCCGCGCCTCGCTTGGATTCTTCAAGGGTGTGCTGGAGCGCGTGCAAATCAACCCGTCCGGCCAGGGCTTCACCCGCGCGACCTGTCGCGATGGCGACTGCGAACTGGGGGAATGGCGCTCTGTGCTGGTCCAGGTTCACGCGCCCGGTAAAGCGCCTCGCCCGATACCACCGGTCGATCCCGGATGGGACAAGTACAGCATCCGCTGCTGTGCGTTTCACACAAAGGGCCTGCTCGAGGATACGCTGGACAATCTGCTCAGAAAGGGCATGCCGAATGTGCCTGCTCCACTTAAGGGTCCCCTCGAAGCATTGCTCAAGAAGGGGCTGAGCAAACTGGCCGATCTCATCCTGAAAGAACTTCCGAAAGTGAAACTCTTGAGCGAAAGCCTCAGTGAGTTCCTGCTGCTGTTCCCCGGCGAACTGATCAGCGAGGCAGGCGTTTTCGAGATCCAGGAGCGTGAACGAGACAATCCGCGGAAGCTGACGCTATGCTATGCGGGCATCGGCCTGAGAATCAAGCTTCCGGACAAGCTCGATGATGATCTGCTGGATAGCTTGATAGGAAATGCTGGCGTCCTGCGCTTGCTGCCAGATGCAGTGAAGAAGGTGCTTAAGGACATTATCCGGAAGCTGGCATCGCAAGGCTTGCGACCCATCGAAAGCGATACCCCGGGTACTCCCTCGACCTTCGACCTCACCCACCCGCGCCAGATTGGCATGTTCAAGGGCAAAGTGCAGGTTGGCAAAGCCGTCGTGCCGTTGGGGCAGGTCGATGTGGAGTTTGCTTCAGCGGCCTGGATGCGCCCCGACCCACTCCAACGGCCGCACATTGCACGATGCAGCACGTCGTGCAGCAGTAGCGGGCTGTTCGTCAAGGTTGGGGACGGCACTGGGTTTGAGATCCTCTCGGTCTCGAGCGGGGAATTGGGCCCCGGCATGTGCGAGTGCGGATCGGATGCATGAAACTGATCAGATAAAACCTGTCACGCATTGGACATCTGCGAGGAGGCCCGCCATGATAAATGCTGGGCGCAGGCGATCGAGCTCTCGACCGGCGCTGCGGTCCCGGTCCGCACAACCCTTTTAAGACGATAATTTCAATCAAATCCGCAGAGGCCGTCGGTCGCCCCCCCGCGCAGCTTGTTCACAGGCTTATCCCGTGGCGCGGTCGAAAATCCTCGCCCCCTCCTCCTCAGGCCGGCCCGGGCTTAAGCTCGGTGCGCGTCACCGACGCCCGGCGCCTATCTGGCGGCGTGTCGTGGTGGCTTCTGCATCGGCCCGCTCGGCGCACCGTACGCTCGCGGGTGCGCTCCAGCTCCGACGAGTTTGGGTACGCAGCTCCAGCAACTCGAGCGCCTTCCTCCTGGGGCTCGTCGCACTTTTTTGCGCAAAATCCGGCGGTTTTGGTCAGGAAATCCGTAGGGATCAAGGACTTGTCAAATTGCCTGCCTCGCGAAAGAGGCGGGCCTGCGGAGCCTTGCTGCATGCGACCCTCTGCGAAATTACCGCGAGATTTTGCGCAAGAAGTACGGATACCCCAATGAAGGTCGCGGCTGGAGGAGCTTCATCACCATGTCACCCTGTATATTGTTGCCTATGACTCCCTCGTCGCTATGCGCCTCAGTCAGAGCAACTCGGGGCCATCGTACTTCCCGAGCACTTTCTGGCGGTACGCACAGGGAATGCTTATCTATCAAGAACTTACAAACACTCCGGCAGCGTGTGATTCATTGCGCCGAAAAACCTTGCTACAGGCGGGGCTGCGGTCCGCTACCGCCATTTTTTTCACGGAAAGTACGATGACCCCTTGGAGGGCCATTCTGACGGCGGCGCTACCCGGCTCCCGACAGGTCACGCGGGCGAATTCTTGGGGTGTGTGAAGAGGTAACGTGCCTGGATAGCGCGCAACGCAACCTGACTCCGATCGGGCCCTAGCGCAGACGCGACTTATCGTGCACACAAGATCATTCGGCGAGTGTGACGCGATGCCTTACTTTGAGCAAACAAGTTTGTCAGCTCTATGTGACCTATCCGATGTACCAGGCCTGACATTATTCACATCACTCGGTCTGCTCGACGCGGAAATGTTCCACCGTCTGACCCGCATTGACCGCCCGCCGCAGCCAGTCCGGCATCTCGTCCGTCCCGTCCCAGCTCAGCCCCTCGGCATTGCGGTAGCAGACCGGGCGCGGGCTCGGTGGCGGCGCAAAGCACCTGCCCGCCCCCAACGTTTCCATCGTCAGCCCGTACTCGAGCATCTACGCCCGGATCCAGCGGATCGCGTCCGCCCGCTCAATTTCCGTTGCTATCGTTGCCGTCGCGTGGGTTGAGGGGGAGCGCCGGCGCAGCCGATTCTTCATTCGCGATCGGCCCTTGGGCACCGGCCTTCCGCCGTGCGCCCCTCCGCTCGCGCGGCACCACGCGCAATTCTGCCAGTAGCTGGCGCGCCAGCGCCGCTTCGGCTCCGGCCCGCTCGGCCCGGCGCTGCCCGCCCAGCCTCCAGCCGCGCCTGGGTCGCGGCATGCGCTTGCCGCTCGGCATGACGCGCCACTGATGTTCACCTTGTACCCCCTACGGTGAGCGCCCTTGGGGAGGATATTCACCAAGGCTGGGCGCGTGCGAAGGGCACTTGCGGGGAGGTCCCGGCCCAGCCGCATGCCGGCCACATACGCGCCGACCGTGATTCCGGAGTTAAATAGTCGCACGGAGCGTGAACTGTAGACTGCTTAGGTTCACTGCGAGCTCAGGACTCCATACACCGGGCACGCGGCGCCTCGTCAGGATCCGCAGCGTCTTCGGAAACAGCTCGATTCTGCAGCCGACTGTGCATCGCCTCGCATCGGATCAACATCGTTGCCGCAGGATCCTCTTTACCGCCGGCACCGCCAGCTTCCGCAGTGACCCGCAGATATACTTGCCGGGAAACGAGGGCGACAATCACAATGATGGCGCCGACGCCGAAGGCTCGGACTGCAACTTGGAGGTATTGCCCCATGGCTAAATCGGACCGCATAGCAGGAGGTGACGGGCAGTGAGACTACACGAGGATGTCTCGGGACGGTGCCACGCCGTTGCAGGATTGACAGAATACGTTTCGCCGCGACTGGGTTGAATAGCACGTTGAGTGACAGCGCATGGCGGTACTGAAGAGAATGTCCCGAAAATCGATCACGGCCTTACCGAACGGCCACTACTGGGCCACGCCACACGCGCCCTTCCCGCTGGACGGTCCCAACGGCCATGAGGAGGTTTTTCCTGGCGCCCAATGCGTCAGTGACGGCAAATGGGTCACCTTCTATAAGGACGGGGAAGAAGTATGGGCGTGCAATGCCGTGTATGCTGCCGCCCACTTCGACTTTGCACCGGTTCCCACCCACCGTTCGCCGACGGACAACTGAGGGTCGGACCGTTCCCCAGGCCGTGGGGTACGTTTCGACAAACAGTCGAGTTCATTTTTCACGGACCGGGCGTTATGTTAAACCGATCCATCGCCCTCCCTCATTCGCGGACGCGTTGGTTTGCATAAATTTGTTTCTGCTACCGGAATCGGGCGCCCACGGCCGTCAAGCTGGGTGGCCTACTCCTTCGGTGGGGGAAGCGCGCTAGCGATTCCTCCGTAAACTACGGCTGGTATAAAGTGATGATATATGCCTAAATAGTCACAATACAAGAGCGCATCATGCCTAGGGTCATTCTTCGCATCGCTATCTTCTTTGGGATAGCGCTTTCGGTTGCTCAGCCAACTCTCGCATCGGACATCGTCTGTGAGACGAATTTCCGGTCGAACCCAGCTCAGTGCGCTGACGTGGCGTCAGGCAGTGCGGACTGTTACGCAAATGGCGGCGTCAGGTCGAAAGGCGAGCGCCTCATTTGCGACTACGCCATGCTCGCCAACGGCTATGAGCGCATTTACGAAGACCAGCAAAAGCTACTTCGCCAAGGAAAAATCTCCGAGTCCGAAGTCGCAGCTTGGCGCGCAAAACGAGATGCCTGTGACTCAGTGAGCTGCTTGGATGGCGTCTTTGCTGAGTGGGGTCAGCGCTCAGACCGTCGGAACATCGTTCAAATTGCGCCCACGACAATTTCTAGCGCGCCCCCCGCCGCACAGAAGGCGCCGGAAGCGGAAACGTTCCCTGTCCGGCGATTCGATGCGTCTCCTTCCGGACAGCTTCCCGCTAACACAGGGCCACAAGCTGAGGCGCCGCCGGTCACCGTTGAGATTGCGGCTGTTCCAGAGACAGACACCATTGAGGCCGCGAGCTCCATTCAATCGGCAACTGCACCGTCCACCAAAAGTGATTCCAGCCCGCTGGCAAATCTCATGTGGCTGGGATTCATCGGCATAGTTATCGCCCAGGCCCTGACGCCGAAGCGCGATCGAAGATTCAAGACCGGATACAAGAACAACAGGACCGTGCCCACCGCAGTCCCCATTCTCTATGGTTTGTCGGTAGTGGCGCTTCTACTTGGCTTCCTTGTGAAGTAGCATGCAACGAACCATTCCGCTACGAGCCGCAGACATGTTGAACTCGAAACAAGGTAAATATCATGACTGACCAAATCTCATTCGGCACCGACAGTTTTGCAGACAACCCGGAACCGCGTTGCCCCTGCCTTCTGCTGCTGGATGTTTCGGGCTCCATGTCGGGCCGACCGATCGATGAATTGAATGCGGGTCTGACCACGTTCAAGGACGAATTGGCAGCTGACTCGCTGGCGATGAAACGCGTCGAAGTTGGCATCATCACCTTCGGTCCGGTCCGCACCGAGGCACATTTCCAGACTGCCGCATCCTTCTACCCCCCGAATCTGACGTCACAAGGTGACACTCCGATGGGCGAAGCGATCCGCCAAGGCATCGCAATGGTCAACGAACGGAAGGCGGAGTACCGCCGCAATGGCATCGCCTACTATCGTCCATGGATTTGGCTGATTACCGACGGCGGCCCGACCGACGAGTGGCAATCTGCAGCCGCCCAAATTCGGGAAGGTGAAGCTTCGAAGAACTTCGCTTTCTTCGCTGTCGGCGTGCAGGGCGCGAACATGGACGTTCTTCGCCAGATTAGCGTTCGCGAGCCTCTGTCGCTTCAAGGCCTGAAGTTCCGCGAGCTCTTTACGTGGCTGTCCAGTTCCATGCGCTCCGTTTCCCAGTCAACGCCGGGTACGGAAGTCAAACTTGACTCCCCCGCAGGCTGGGCTTCGGTGTGACCTGGGCAACCGTATACGCCTCCGTCATCGGAACATCTCACGTAGCGGCCGGCACTCCTTGTGAGGATAGCTGCTACGCGAATGTCGAAAGCGACTTCCACGGACGGCCGGTCCTAGTAGCTCTGGTAGCAGATGGCGCGGGAAGCGCTGCCCACGGTGGCACCGGGGCTGAACGCGCCATCGAGAGCGCAGCCTCGGCCATTCTGAAGCAGATTCAGCAGATCGAGTACTGCTTAAACGAAGAGTTCGCGACCAATTGTGTCATCGCAGTTCGCGAGCGACTTTATGCCGATGCGAATGCCGAGGGAAACGTTGCACGCGACTACGCCTGCACGTTCCTGGGTCTAGTATCCAATGGTTCAATCACTGTGTTGTTCCAGATAGGCGACGGCGGCATAGTCGTCGACATCGGTGAAGGACTTACTTTGGCGGTAGAGCCCATGTCCGGCGAATACGCGAATCAGACCTACTTCGTCACAGACATG
Organism: Cupriavidus sp. 96C5-1; assembly: GCF_057798855.1. NCBI lineage: Bacteria > Pseudomonadati > Pseudomonadota > Betaproteobacteria > Burkholderiales > Burkholderiaceae > Cupriavidus > Cupriavidus sp. 96C5-1. The sequence goes on from NZ_JBYOJU010000008.1 coordinate 191,343, forward strand.
GATGCGCTGGATCATCTCTCCGTGAAGGTTCTGCCTGGTAGCGTCCAGTACGCAGCTGCATTCAGCGATGGCATCCAGCGGCTTGCTTTGAACCTCGAGGTTAACGAGCCGCACGCACCATTCTTCGCTCCGTTTTTCGGAACAATGGACAAGATGTCGATGGACAAAGTGCCGGACTTGGAGGGGCCCTTGCGAGATTTTCTGGGCAGCCAGGCCGTGAACGAGCGGACAGATGACGACAAGACACTGGTTCTTGTTGCGGCCAAGCAGTAGTAGCAATGACTAAGACGTTGTTTGATGCCAAGGGCAATTCTATCCGTCTGGGACGTGAGATTGGACGCGGCGGGGAAGGATCCGTTTTCGACGTTGACGGCCACCCTGGCCTGGTTGCCAAGGTTTATCACAGCGCATTGAGCTCTGGCAGACAGTCAAAGCTCGCACACATGGTCTCGACTGTCGACAAATCGATTCTCGGGTATGCAGCCTGGCCTCAGGAAACTCTGCATGTACAGCGCAATGGCGCGATAAACGGATTCCTGATGGACAAGGTTGTGAATCGCCAGCCGATTCACATGCTGTACTCCCCTGCGCACCGCAAGCAAGAGTACCCTCGGGCCGCGTGGGATTTTCTGGTGTTCGCTGCGCGAAATACTGCCGCGGCATTTTCCACAATCCATTCACATGGTCATGTGATTGGCGATGTCAATCAGGGCAATGTCGTCGTTGGAGGCGACAGCAAGGTCTCGCTCATCGACTGCGACTCGTTCCAGGTCAACGCGAATGGAAAGCTGCATCTCTGCGAGGTAGGTGTTCCACACTACACGCCGCCGGAGCTCCAGGGCACGACTGCGTTCGACAAGGTTCCACGCACCGCGAATCACGATAACTTCGGGCTCGCGCTACTTGTCTTTCATCTGCTGTTCGGCGGGCGACACCCCTTTTCCGGCGTGCCGCTCCGCAATGATGTCGGAAATCAGCTTGAGGCGGATATCAAGGCATTCCGCTTCGCATACAGTCACAACTCACGCGCCCGAGGGCTCGAGCCGCCACCCAGGTCTGTAACGCTAGCGCTAGTACCTCCGACGTTTGGAAATTTATTCGAGCGCGCCTTTACAGAACCTGGGGCATCGGGAGCTGGACGACCAACTGCCTCCGAATGGGTAAGCGCTCTCGACCAGCTTCGTGCTGGAACGAAGAAGTGCAGTGCATCCTCGATGCATATTTACCCTACTGCCCTCAAGACATGCCCATGGTGCGACCTGGATTCGAAGGGGGTGGTGTACTTCATCGATACGCAGGTTCATCAGCACGCAGGTAGCTCGGACTTCCATTTGGCTCGGGTATGGGCAGCGATTGAAGCAATTCCGGCGCCCGTGGCAATCGCGATGCCGACGTCGAGTTTCCAGGCAGTACCCCAACCGCTACCCGCCGAATGCCAATCGGCGCGGAACAGTGCCCTGTTCGCCCGGACCGTCATTATTGCGCTGGGGATCATCGCCACCATCGCTAAGCCAGCGCTCCTCATTATCGCGCTGATGCTCGGTGGTCTCGCATGGATGCTCTTCGGCAAGATTAACTATGGTCCCGAACGAGATCGCCGCGCTCAGCAGTTAATCGCCGCCGAACGGCGTTGGAACTCCGTCACCGGGCGGTGGGACGCCGAAACAGGCCCAGGGGGCTTTGCAAAGACGAAGTCGGAGCTTTCTCGCCTGAAAGCCGAGTACGAGTCGCTCGGAGCTAAGGAGCAGCAGGGCATCGAAGAGCTCAAGAGGACCGCAGAGCACCGGCAGAAACAGCGTTACTTGGAGCGCTTCTTCATCTCGGACGCAGGAATCTCTGGAGTGGGGCCGGGACGCACTGCGACCCTCGCATCGCACGGCATCGAAACCGCTGCAGATGTCACCGCGTCGCGCATCAAGAATATCAAGGGCTTCGGTGAAAGCCTCACTCGCTCCCTTGTTGACTGGAAGAAGCAGAAGGAACTCGGGTTCCGGTTCAACGCTAGTGCAGCCGTCACGCCAGCTGACATTGCTACCGTACGGAACAAGTTCATGGTAGCGAAGGTTCAGATTGAGAAATCGCTTAGCGCAGGACCGGAGCAGCTTAAGCGATACAGAACGGAGCAGCAGAACCGAGCCGCATCGCTCCAAAATGCGGTTCTGGAAGCGGCAGCCGACCTGGCGCAGGCACGCGCAGACCTCGCAGCACTGTAGCGCGATTACCCCTGGCCTTCAACTCTCAGCCCCAGCAGATACGTTAGTAACTCTCATGAACACAATGGTGGCAATCCTTAGCACTGCGTTCGCAGCCCTCTTCATCGGACTGGTCCTTGGGTACTTCGCGGCGCGAAGCCGCGCGACGGCCATGTCACAGCTTGCTGCCGCGGAGGCGAAGGCTTCGATGCAAGTTGAGATAGCCTCGCTGACGGAGAAGTTGAACTCGGTATCGACGACCCTTCAGGATGAGAAGCTACAGCATTCCTCGTTCCGTGACACTGCCGAAACGTGGCGAAAGTCGCTCGACCAGGCTACCAACGACATGGCAACTCTATCTGAACGCGCTAGCCGCGTGCCAATGCTTGAAGGACGGATGGCCACGCAAGCTTCCACTATCGACGGTCTCGAAGCTGAGCTGCGCAAGCTCTCATCGGAAAACGGACAGCAAGCTGAGAAGGCTGTCCAGTTGGCAGCACAACTGATGGACGAGCGAAGCGTACATAGCAAGCTGCAAGCCCGGAACGATGAACTCTCCACTGAACTTCGTCGCTCAGAAGAATTGAGGGCGGCTTTCGAACAAACTGCGATCCGCGTCCCAAATCTGGAAACTCAGCTTGAGGCTACGCGCGCGGAGCTCGAGTCGACAAAGGACGCCAGTGCGGCGGCGAAGAAGTCGTCCAGCAGCGAGATCTCTCGGCTAGCCGCCCAGCTCGCCGCGGAGCAAGAAATCTCGACGCGGCGGAATGTTCAGCTGTCGGACACTCAGACTGCAAAAGCGATGCTTGATAGCAAGGTCATCTCGCTATCCACAGACCTCAGCGAGTTGCGCACCCGAACGGATGATGAGCGACAGCATGCTGCTGAGAAGCTCCAGCTTCTAGTCGAAGCGAAAGAGCAGCTCTCGAATCAATTCAAGACCTTGGCAAATGACATATTGGAGGAGAAGGCGAAGCGTTTCTCGGAGCAAAACCAAGCGACGATTGGCCAGCTTCTGGAACCGTTGAAGACACAACTTACCGAGTTCAAGGGGAAGGTCGAGGAGGTCTATGTCCAGGAGGGCAAGGATCGCTCAGCGCTGTCCGAGCAGGTGAAACAGCTCTTCAATATGAATCAGACGTTGAGCCAGGAAGCGAAGAACCTCACGTCGGCACTGAAAGGCCAAGCCAAGACTCAGGGTAACTGGGGCGAACTTATCCTCGAACGGGTCTTGGAGGCATCTGGTCTTCGTAAGGGCCAAGAGTACAGGGTTCAAGATACGCAGGTGCGCGAAGACGGAACTCGTGCGCAGCCAGACGTTATCATTGAGCTGCCCGAAGACCGGAAGCTCGTCGTCGATGCGAAGGTCTCCTTGGTCGCCTATGAGAGATTTTTTTCCGCAGAGACCGACGAACAGCGAGCTATTGCGCTCCGTCAGCATCTGGATTCCGTTCGTTCCCACATCAAGGGTCTGTCCGAGAAACGATATCAGGCCCTGTATGGGATTCAGTCTCTAGACTTCGTTCTGGCGTTCGTACCCATCGAGCCGGCATTCATGGTCGCGGTAACCAACGACAGCGAACTCTTCATGGACGCTTGGCAGAAGAGCGTTCTGCTTGTCAGCCCGTCTACGCTGCTCTTCGTCGTTAGAACCGTTGCTCACCTTTGGCGCCAGGAGTATCAGAGCAGAAATGCGCAGGACATCGCGAAGCGTGGCGCCGAGCTGTACGACAAGCTATGCGGATTTGTTGGCGATCTGCAAAAGGTTGGCGAGAAGCTGGGGCAGGCAAAGGCAGCGTATGACGATGCCCATAGCAAGCTGGCCACCGGCAAGGGAAATGCGATTCGGCAAGCTGAGTGTTGCGTGCCTTGGGGGTGAAGCCGGGGAAGAACTTGCCTTCCGCGTTGGTTGAGGGCGCTCGCGCCGATGACGAGATCATTGTGCCGCCCTTTGCGGAACTTCCTTCGGCGTCGCCTAGCGAGCCCAATAATTTGGCTGGGAACGCCTAATTTCGATGCCTCAGAATATCCGCCCAGTCCCAAACACGACCTTCTGCCTTGTGTGCAGACATCGCCAGCAACTCATGCTGGCACCACAACCGATTTCCTGGGGCAGGTACAAGGCGGACCGGCGGCGCAGATACGACCATATCGAGCGGCTGTGCCGCCGGTCCATCGACTGGGACCTGATCCAACGACACTATCCCGACATGATGCGCGTTGCCGTCTCGATCAAGGCCGGCAAGATGACGCCGTCGACCATCCTACGCCGGCTGGGTTCAGAGAGCACGAAGAACAAGCTTTACTTTGTGTTCCGGGAACTGGGCCGCGTCATCCGTACGCTGTTCTTGCTGAAGTACCTGAACGACTCGGAGCTCCGGCGCACCATTCATGCTGCGACGAACAAGAGTGAGCAGTTCAATGACTTCGCGCAGTGATGTTTGGTGGCGACGGGATCATCGCCGAAAATCTGCGGCACGAACAGCGCAAGGTGATCAAGTACAACCAACTGGTCGCCAACATGGTCGTCCTCCACAACGTTCAGTGGATGTCACGCAAGCTGAAGGATTTGCAGGAACGCGGGCACCCGGTGAATGCCGAAGTGCTGAAGGCGCTGTCGCCATACCGCCGCGAGCATGTCAACCGGTTCGGCGATTACCTACTCGACTTGCAGCGGCGCGTGCTGCCGCTCGATCCATCGATCGATTTCCTATTCAAATCAGCAGCTTAGCAGAAATGTGGCGGATTTTTTGCGAATCCCGGCCATCCCTCATGCCATGGTGGAAAATGGCACGGCGTTGGCTTACACCACTGTGTTCATGCAGGCGTGCCAAATGCGATTTCATAGAGCCAAGCCCGTCCGACACCGCGACTTGTCTCCTTGGCGTACTGGCTCGCGAACGGAAAAATGATGCTCGCAGGCGTCCCTATCAGATGATTCAGGTAGAACATTGCAAATCCAACCGCCTGGGGCTTCGTGGCAAGAGGGCTCAGGTAAACATTCGAGATGCGTTGCTGTCGCGCGCCAATTTTAGCTAGGGCTTCGCTTAGCACAATGTAGGTAATAAATGGGTCGTTGGCACTCGCATATGCTAGCTGTTCATCAGGCACACGGAGCGGGGCATCCGCGACCTTATGAAGTCGGATCAAGCTCTCCTGATACATGTCTGCACTAAGCGACGGCAGGCTTAACAGCTGGACCAATCGTGCATTACTTTTGTTGGCGATCACATGGCTAATCAGGTCGTGGTCATAGCCTGCCCCCACGATCAGAACGTCATCAGCCATATCCACAGAATGGACGCCCTCGTATCCATTGATCTGGCGGACCTCAACGACATCAGAGGAGAATATCGTATCTGCCTTGCGCATGTACTGCGAAGGTTCCGTGTAGACCAGATCAAACTTCGTGACCCCTGAAGCCTTCAAGTAGTTCATCAGGAATATAAGATGCGGCCGCATGAACCCGGTAATGTCTATACAGAGGCTGATTCCCGCCTGAAGAGGTGGATCGATCTGGCTCAACGCGTCTAGGACGAAATCTGCTTCCGAAATCGCGGCTGACGTGAGCATGGGCGCACTGACAGGAAGCTCCGAATCATTGAATCGGTACTCATTGTGAATGATCCAGTATTTGCGCGTTGCCTCGATTCGATTGAAGGTATTGGCGATGCGTTCACTGAGATTGAAGGCTGAAACCAAAATATCGTATTTCCGACCCTCAGGCAGAAGGCGCTTTCCAGGGCCGGCAAGATAGAGCGCAACATTAGAGACCATCGAAAAGCCCCGTCTGCCGCTTGTCGCCGCCCGAACTGATGCAGTCAAGTAATTTTGGAAGATTCATAGTCTCGACCCTGGCATTAATCGCCTGCTGTGTCTTTGCGTTATCCAGTTCCGCAAGCACAAACTCAGCGAAATCGCCCTTCAATTCTATTGTTCCTCTTCGTGACTCCGATATGCCCCAGCGCGCTGCCAGCATAGGATTGACCTGGAACTTCCAAAGCACTCGATCATCGTTCTTAGCACTTGAGCTGCCACTGACCCGCACAAAGAAGGACCAGTTTTCAGCCATCTTCAATGCCCTAACCGCGCCATCAGATAGTGCCTCCGGATTTACGAGGAAGCAGCATAGATCGCATTCCGACGGATTGTCGCTATAGCGGATCGAGCGAAGCAAGGTTGCCAGATGTTCGACAGCGTTGCGCACAAGGGAACCGTGTGCATCAGGCTGTGCGTCCTCCCAAAACCATTCCGCGGCATCCTGAATACCTTGAACCTGAGCCCCAACGGATATCGGGCCCCGAACGAACGGCTCTTCACCTGCAAACCTTGACCTTCGGTAGATATGCTTGAGCAAGCTCAGCAGGTTTCTCGGCACGCCCTGGGAAAGCCGCACTAGCGTCTTGAATCCAGCATAGATCGGCTTGCGCCCATAGTCGCGGAAGAGCTGCGAAAGAAGATCCGAAGAAAAATGACTATACAGTTCGTAATAGCTAGGGGCAGCCTGAGGACCTTGGTCAAGTAGGGCCGCCGACTCAGCACGGATAGCCTTTGCGAGTGCCAGCACGTCGCAACCTCTGGAGAGTCGCTTATAGAACGCGAGTAGGTTGACCTTCTCCAGTAACGGATGGGAGCGGAGTTCAAGCTGCTCGACGAGCGCTTGCGCGATTTTTTCGTCTCCGATGATGCGGGTAGCAGCCGTCCGAAAGCGCGCCATGTGTGGCCGCTCTATACCGGCCGCATCCCTAGCTGCGACTATGTCCAAAGCCACTTCTTGGTAATAGTTCTCGGAGGAAAGTTCAGCAAACTGAAGCGGGAGCGAGTCCTCTTTTAGTGCTGGAGAGGAGTGGACAGCCTCGAGGCGCTTCAGCACCAGTCTTGCAGCCAATGTCTCGTACTGAACAAGGTCCTCCCTGAGGCGGGCGTCTAGTACAACTGCCTCATACTCGGCCTCCCGCTTGATTGGCTCACCAGAACCCAAGGTCTTGTAAGTCTTGATGCCGTAAAGCCGAGCACCGATTCTTAGCGTGACGTTACCTTTGCGGTACCTCACCAAGGTATTCAGGAAACACTGTTGCTGCTCAGTGAAATTCTCTACTTCATCAATGAGATAGACAAAAGCAGTGTTCTCCGCTAACGGACATAGCTCAGCTACGATCCTTGGGACACCAAACACAAGATCCCCCGGATTGAAGGTCACTTCAATTCCACTCAGCTGCCTCGTGATGGCGGTGTTGTTCACAACCAAGTCTACATTGCTGCGTAGTGAACTTAAGTAGGAAATGAGGTCGTCATATCCGGTGATGGATATCGCTGGGGTGACGTGCATCAGAGCTAGCGCCCTATCAACGAATGCTTGGTTCCATTCCGGGGACAGTAGCTCGCCGTCGGCCAATGCCGGACGTAATGAAGCCAGCAAACAACCGACAAGCCACAGCTCAAACGAGTAGGCAAACACTGCCTCCCACACATCATCGCTCTGCCCCTTACCAGAAAAACGATGGACATTTAGCCCGTCGGCATTTGTATAAATACCTAGGTACTTCTCTTCCGCGATTGCGGCTCGAAGATTCGAATGACGCAACTCTTGTACGGTTGAAGAGCAATAGCGCAGCAGGTGTGTCTTACCACTACCTTTCCCCCCCAACAGCAACATCGGCATTAGCGATGTTGGCTTAAGAAAGTCAACCAAACTGTGCTTCTCGCTCGCCACATCCACCCAGTACTCTTTGACCTGTCGGTCCGAATAGTCGGATGCCTTAGTGAGATCAAAGGGGTTTTCGCGTTGATGGTCGCTTGATATGTTTCTCATATTTTTGGATACCTGCGGAATATAGGGTACCAAGGTTCACGCGAGCCGTTCTGTTGGTCGCACCAGATAACCGGCAAAGTGTTATCGGGCGTGTTATGGAAGAAGCCAAGCAGTAGCTGACTTCCCAAATAGCCCAGAGGATGGCCTGGCATGATCGTCTCGCCATAGACAGAAGCCACTGCGACCAGCAAATCGGCATCGAGGCCGGATGGTAGGCCCAACAGGTATCGCGAACCGGGTGAGGCCCACTTATAGCTCTCATCCAATTCATACACTGCGCCGCATCGCTGACCGAATACAGTCTCGGTTCTGACCCGTTCAAGGCCCGCGGTAGTGGCGAAAAGTGAAAAATAGAAAAGCTCGACGTCAAGCTTCTCGGCAATAAGGTCAGGCAGCAAGTCTTTTGAATAGCGTACTGCAGTCTCGCCGCTACCGCACATGTCGTCGAGGAAGATATACCGCTTCACATCGGCATGTCTTGCCACTCTCTTGCGACCCGAATCCTCGGCAGCGGTCTTATAGATCTGGGCTGAGTCCAAAAAGGCTTCCTTGCCAAGCAAGTTCTCCTGCCGGAAATAGTACAAGAGATGCACGCCGCTCTCCGACGGATTGCCAACCCCAAGAAAGCGTGTGGCCGCCCGCTCCTCGGCCATCCGCCTCAAAAACTCGGCTTCGCTCGCCACTTGTGCCCGGACTTCTTGAGCTAGCGGTAGCAGGAAAAGCTCTCGGTACAGCGCCTTCAGCAGTACTCGAATCTCACGGGCCCCGAAATACATAAACTGCGATAGGAGGTACATAGCATGCAATCGCTCAAGATCCGCGCTTGCCCCTGTGCGACCAACGAAATTCCCCAGCCAATTTTCTACTGCAGGGCCGTTGGCATTTCCTTCCCAAACTCGCTCGTCTAACGTAACGAGGCGGGTTCCAAGCGCCTCCCACAGCGCCATTTGATCATTATTTAGTGTCGGCGGTGCTGTTAGCATCTCAGATCATTTCTGGAAAACTAGAACCCACTCGCGGGTAATTACGCTGGCCGTCTTGTTTCGTTTGGTCATGAGCCCACGTGACTTGATCTCATCTACCATCTTGATATCCAAACGAAACCCTAGCGCCAGGAGGATCGAACAGAGGTATTCGGAAGACAGGAACTTCTCACCGCATACTTCATTGTTGCCAATGACCAGGACAAGCCGTCCGCCAGGCTTTAGCACCGTGTGCAGTTGCGCCAGTACGCCCTCCATCTCATTGATGTAGGTCGCGCAAATAGCCGCACGTGTAGGATTCTTCTTCCGGACCCGTGCAATGACGCGATTAGCAGCGGGGACAGATGTTATAGGAGCCGCATCAACGTGACTTTTAGGCAGGTGCTCCCTTCCGATCGTCACATTCTCGAGTGGCTTCAACTCGCCGTCTTGCGCAATACCGAGCCAGCCGAGGCACAGGCTTGACGCTCTGATATATTTTTGAGCGCCTGCATAGGGTGGCGACGTAATCACAAGGTCGACAGAGTCTGGTGCGAGTGCGCCGCCCGAATCAGACGTGAGGCAGCGCGCGTCGGGACCAGCAATGTGCAACTGCGGTTGCACGGGAGCAAGCGCGGCGAGTTCCCTAATACGCTTTGTGTTCGCTGAAAACTGGTCACAGAAGCGCTGCCAAACATTCTCAGGCGCCTTTTCGGCGAACCCTCGTTTCGCCAAGACCGGCACGGAGAGTCGAGGATCGGCGTTGCTAACTCGCCGAACTGTCGCAGAGAAGGTCACCTCAAACAGCCGCCGCAATTCCGCAGATGACTCACCTTCGATCGCTGCTTTCAGGCGAGAGAGGCCACGAATGACTTCTGGCCGGAACCATTTGTCCACGTTTACAACCGCGGGGTGTTGGAGAGTTCGCGAACGTCGGAAGCGTGATATGAGACTTGCCAGGGCCGAGTCAAATTCCCGGACAGGGGGAACGCAGACCTTCGCTTCTGCAATTAAACGTGCAAGCGGGTTGGTATCCGCGTAAGCGGCCGAACGACCGGATAGACAGGATTCCAGTGCGACGGTACCCGATCCACCAAAGGGATCGAGAACAAGCCCACCCGCCTTGCACATGGATTCAGACGCCAAAAAAAAGTGAGCGATATGCGGCAGCAACTTTGCCGGATAGGGATGCAGATAGTGAGTGGCACGCTCGCCGACTTTCAACCAAGGAACGAGTTCGCGGAACGAGACAGGGATCGTCCTCCGTGTCCGCTGGTATCTATTAATCAAGGCCTCAATCTTGGCACCCGTATCAACTGGAAAGGCGACTCGCTGTGGATTCCGTTCCCGCGTTCGATAGGACGCGAGCTCGCCGTCAAGCTCATCCAGTACAGAAGGTCGGTCTTTTTCTAGATGCACGCGCAATTATTCCATCACCTCTGTTGGCTTCCATGGTCCTCGAAGACTCGATGCCCGCGCATCGGGGACAGCGATATTGGCTCAGCGGAGCGAGCCCCTCTCTCCCCGGCGCACCATTATAGACTGAGCGACATGAAGCCCATATGGATCGCTTGGGCAATCATGGCTAGGCCTTCTTGAGGGTCGCCCGGAATTCGCAAAAACCCGCCACATCTCTCAGCAACCCTCTGATTTTGCTGAATTCCCCAGCACTCTGGCACCCCAATTTGGGCTTGAAGGCTCTTATCGGACCCGGAAGAACTCCACACTCTGCCCCGCATTGACCGCCCGCTTGAGCCACGACGGCATCTCGCCCTGCCCGTCCCAGCTCAGCCCCTCGGCGTTGCGATAGCAGACCGGACGCGTGATCGGTGGCGACGGCGGCGGATCAAAGCACCCCGCTGCCTCCAGTTCCCCCATCGTCAGCCCATAGTTGGCCATCTGGGCCTGGATCCGGCGGATCGCGTCGACCCACTCTCGTTTAGTTGCCATCGTTGCCGTCATCGGGTGCAGGCGCGCCCTGTTCTTCGTCCTGTCCTTCCTTCGCGGTCGCTGCCGCCCCCCGGCCTTGCGCCGCCGTCCACCACCCCCGTCCCGCTCGCGCGGCGCCACGCGCAATTCTGCCAGCAGCTGGCGCGCCAGCGCCGCCTCTGCAGCGTCTGACGGTAGGCATCGGGGCCAGCGCGCGCGGTCTTCAACTCTTCCTCCAGGAATGCGCGCGGCCAGCGAGCGCGTCGCGATCAGCCCGGTAGGCCTGCCGGATGCACCGAAATCCGCAAGCTGGGCAGCCTATTGGGCAAACTGCAGGCACTTTCGCCTTGTTCATCAAGGCGAACGCAGCGACGCAAATCTGCTGTGTTGGCGCGACCGTTCGCAGCATGGGTGCCGCAACTACCAGCGAAAATGCCGCGGCTATAGGCGCACCAAAAGGCATAATGCGCGTCTGTCCATACGTGCCCATATGATCGAGCCCACCCTTATCCGCGTCGGAGAAACGTTTTACGACATCTCGCACCTGGCGCCAACCCAGCATACCGTCTATGTGCTGGTGCGTAACAACATTGCCAAAGTGCCGGTGAGGGTCTCGTACACTAACCACTGCTATAGCAGGACGCCGCGCCTTGACGAGCACATTCCCGCCGGGCATGAAATATACGATGGCAGGAAGCTCCGGATGTTCTGCAAGCGGCGCCATCGGCTGTCGGCGTATTTGCCGAAGATCATGATTGATCTGCTTCAAGGCGAGACCGATCTATGGGTCGCCGCTGGCGGCAATTTCCTGCAGATCGAACTGGTGGACGATGTTGAAGGCGAGCCGCCGACCACGATTGAGTACAACATCATCCTGCGCATGGAGCGGTACAAGCCAGACGGTGATCAGAAGCACGTCATGGTGCGCGTTGAGACGGCCTTTCCCGAAGACATCAACTATGAGAAGCCGTTCCTGAAGAAGTCCTACAAGGTCGCCCGTATCTTGGCTGCCAAGTGGGAAGACCGCGACTATCGCGAGCCGGAACCGAAGCCCGGCAAGGGGAGAGGGAAAAGCAAGAAGAAGCGCTAGAAAAGCAAACGCCCCCTGCGGTGAGGGGGCGTTCAGGAATAGGTCGCGGGGGCCTCTCTTGGATATCCCACTCCCGGTGGGACCTTGATGGAGAGCACCAAGGCGGCGCTTAGCTTTTGAGGCTGGACACCCCGCTATCGACTAAGCCTTTCCGGTCCTCTCGGACTGGACCTCCCGCGGGCTTTCGGCTTTCACCTCAGCAGGGGGGAGGATTTAGGAAACTGCTCGGAAATGCACACCGAATCACATAGCGAATTCCGTTAGCAACTCCAATGGCTTGATCATAATTGATCAAGCGTCTCATTGCAATGCAATCGCCCAAAACTATCGTGCAATGCAACCACTTTTGACGCTGGGAATCTCCGCCTAGATGCCACGGCGCCTGGGTTCAAGCACCATCTCTGATCGCAAAATGCAAAACGGCCGCTTGCGCCATAAAGTGTCCTAAAAGCCACTCAGCGAACCTGTTACGTTTGCGCCCTCGCAAACCTGCCGGGGGCGTAGCGCCAGGGCGTTTCACCCTTGATCCAGCTTGGGCTCGAGCCTTCTATATAGAGCCTCTCGCGGCGTTTCCCGACCATGCCTTCAAGCCCCAATGAGAGAACTTACTGATAGGGTCACTCCCCATCCTCCGCATAGCCATAAAAGATAACATTTAGGCACTTTTTGAGAGGTGCCCCAGACGCTCTTTGCGTGCAACAAACGGCTCACCTCGGACATTCTTTCCGCTCGCATAAAGCACATCGGCCACGCAATAGACCATGCGATCGGCGCCCTCAAACCAGCTTCGCCGGCGGACTCTTGTATGAAGGCAGTTGAAATCGCTTCGCCCAATCGCGCCCAGCACGCAAACCTGGCGGCCTGCGCTTGCTAACGCAAACGCAGAACCCAAAGCCCTACTCGGGCACAGCGCAGAAAGGCGCGGCCGAGAGCTCATTCTCCTTCCACTTGCTAGTCGCCAGCGCGGACGAAGTATTTCGGGAAGAACCGCCGGGTCTCACCTAGAGGGTTGGCCACTATTCGTCAAAAAATCCGCCGCACCTCCGGCTAACCATTTGATTTCAAATCGGAACTCCCCTTGACGGCGGGCCCCGTGACTCCCGCGACGGGCACGCGGAAATGTCCCCCAATCCCCCCGGCGTTGACTGCCCGCTGCAACCAGTCCGGCATGGCACCGCGGCCGTCCCAGCTCTGCCCCTGTGCGTTGCGGTAGCGCACCGCTCCTTGCGCTGGGATCGGCGGCGGCTCGGCAAAGCAGCCCGCCGCTTGCAGGTCGGTCAAAGTCAGGCCGTGCTGGGCCATCTGGATGCGGATCCTGGTAATCGCTTGCGCGCGCTCGATTTCGATCGACATGGTGTAGGTGAATGGATTTAGGGGCGGCGCCGGATCCCGCGTGATGCCGTCTGGCGGCAGCGCTGGATTTCGGGGTTGTTCCAGGTGATGGCTGCAGCGGGAATCCGCGCTGGCGGGAGGACGTGGCCGTCGCGCTCACTGCTTAAATTTTAGTCAAACCCGCTGATGCCGTCGGCACTCGGCCCCCGCGCGGCTTGTCCACAGGCTTATCCCAGCGAGCGGTGGACAATTTCTATCCCGCTCCTGTTCTCAGGCCGGCCCGGGCTTGAACTTGGTTTTCGTCACCGGCGCCCGGCGCCTGGGCGATACCAGGCGCCGGGCCGCGGTGGCTTCCGCATCGGCCCGCTCGGCGCGCCGGACTGCCATCTCCAGTTCCGCCTCCAGCCTGCCCTGCACCGCCTGCCCCTCCGCCAGCGCCTGTTGCGCCTGTGCCAGTTGCCGGCTGAGCGTGTCGCGCTCGGCCTGCTGCCTTGCCCGTTCCTCGGCACTGGCCACGGCGGCGTCCTGCGCCCGCGCTTGCACCGCCGCCAACTCAGCGCGCAGGTCCGCGAACGCCTGCTCGGCCTTCTGGCGCAGCGTGCGTTCCTGGTCGATCTCGCGCAGCGCGCGGCGCTCGGTGGCCTCGGCGCGTTCCTGCGCCACGGCCACCTGCTCGCGGGTGCGCTCCAGATCCGCCGAGAATTGGCTACGCATCTCCCTCAGTTGCCGCTCGAGCGCCTCGATCTGGCGCCGGCCCTCCTCCTGGCGCGCCCGCGCGGCCGCGTGGGCCTGGCGCTCGGCGTCCAGTTCCCCCTGTAGCGCCGCCCGCCCTTGCTGGGCGGCATCGAAGTCCGCCTGTACGGCGGCGGTCTCCTGCTCGGCCACGACCACCGCGGCGCGCGCCTGGTCGCGCTGCGCCTCCGCCTCGCTCGCCTGCAGCCGCGCTTCGGCCCGCAAGGCGGCCAACTCACTGCTAGCGGCCGCGTTGGCGGCCTGCCAGATCGACTGCACGGCGTCGGCGGCGATCGACTTGAGCGCATCCGGCAGCCCGGGCTGGTCGATGGTCACGCGCATCTTGCCGCGCAGGTCCGCCCAGAACTGCGCCAGCACCTCGGTGGGCGTGCCCATGCTGCCCTTGCGCACGAGTCCGTAGAGCTTGTTGGCGGTGGGCGTGATGCCATAGCGGAAGAACAGCAAGGCGCAGACCTCGCGGTAGAGCGCGCGGGTCTCGGGGAACTGCGCGCGCAGGGTCGCCACGTCGGCGGCGAGCGTGGCCTGCAAGGCGGCGTCGGACGATGGGGATTCAGGGCTGGCGGTCATGTTTGGGCGGCACACAAGATCAGTTTACTTAAATATTACTACGTAATACGTTAATTTATTGAATAATTTTACAAATCTTTAGACATAACTGCGCTTCTGTCTATAATTACGCCTGAACTCATCTCTACACCGTGCCGCCCCTTGGAACTCGTCGCTAGCCCCCTCGCCGCCCTGCCCGCCACCCCACTCGAGCGCCTGGCCCTGCCTGCCGACCTCTCCGGCGCCGCCGGCAGCAACCGGGCCCGCGGCGGCACCCCGCAGATCGCGGCCGCCGATGATCTGGCCGCCGTCACCGCCTGGCTGGCCCGCTACACCGATACCCCGGCGACCCTGCAGACCTACCGGCGCGAGACCGAGCGGCTGCTGCTGTGGGCCGTGCTCCAGCGCGGCAAGCCGCTGTCGTCGCTGACCCATGAGGATCTCCTGTTGTACGAGCGCTTTCTGGCTGACCCGCAGCCGGCCTGGCGCTGGGTCATGGCATCGCGCAAGAAACTCGCGCGCAGCCATCCGGACTGGCGCCCCTTCGCCGGCGCCCTGTCCTCACTCAGCACGCGGCACGCCATGGTGATCCTCAATGCCCTGTTCGCCTGGCTAGTCGAGGCCGGCTACCTGGCCGGCAACCCGTTGTCGCTGGCGCGCCGCCGCCGCGGGCAGGCCAAGCCCCGCATCACGCGCTACCTCAGTCACGAACTGTGGCAGGCGGTCAAGGACACCATCGAGGCCATGCCGGGTGCGAGCGACACCGCCACCGAGCGCGAGCGCCTGCACGCGGCGCGCTGCCGCTGGCTCTTTTCCGTGCTCTATCTCGGTGGGCTACGGGCGGCGGAGGTGGCCGAGACGCGCATGGGGGCATTTTTTTGCCGGCGCGATGTCCACGGGGTGGAGCGCTGGTGGCTGGAGGTGACCGGCAAGGGCAATAAGACGCGGCTGGTGCCGGCCACCGACGAGCTGGTGGCAGAACTGGCGCGCTACCGCCGCGCCCACGGCCTGCCGCCCAG
>NZ_JBYOJU010000009.1:0-203083 GCF_057798855.1 Cupriavidus sp. 96C5-1
GAAATCGCGCACTACATCGGCGGCACCGTGCGCGCCGCTTCGTCGGACCGCTTTGCCGACGTCTTCAACCCGGCCACCGGCGCCGTGGCCGGGCGTGTGGCGCTGGGCTCGGCGCAGGACGTGGACGCCGCGGTGGCCGCCGCGCACGCGGCCTTCCCGGCCTGGTCCGAGACCGCGCCGCTCAAGCGCGCGCGCATCCTGTTCAAGTTCAAGGAACTGCTCGACCGCCACCACGACGACCTCGCCGCGCTGATCACGCGCGAGCACGGCAAGGTGTTCTCGGACGCCAAGGGTGAGGTCACGCGCGGCATCGAGGTGGCGGAATTCGCCTGCGGCATTCCCAACCTGCTCAAGACCGATTTCACCGACAACATCGGCGGCGGCATCGACAACTGGAACCTGCGCCAGCCGCTGGGCGTGGTGGCCGGCATCACGCCGTTCAACTTTCCGGTGATGGTGCCGATGTGGATGTTCCCGGTGGCGCTGGCCTGCGGCAACACCTTCGTGCTCAAGCCGTCCGAGCGCGATCCTTCGCCCTCGCTGCTGATCGCCGACCTGCTCAAGCAGGCCGGCCTGCCCGACGGCGTGTTCAACGTGGTGCAGGGCGGCAAGGAAGCCGTGGACGCGCTGCTGGCGCACCGGGACGTGCAGGCGCTGTCCTTCGTCGGCTCCACGCCGATCGCCGAGTACATCTATGCCGAGGGCACCCGGCACGGCAAGCGCGTGCAGGCGCTGGGCGGCGCCAAGAACCACCTGGTGGTGATGCCCGACGCGGATCTCGACCAGGCGGTGGACGCGCTGATCGGCGCGGCCTACGGCTCGGCGGGCGAGCGCTGCATGGCGATCTCGGTGGCGGTGGCGGTGGGCGAGGTGGCCGACCGGCTGGTGCCGCGCCTGGCCGCACGGGCGCAGGCGCTGAAGATCCGCAACGGCATGGAGGCCGATGCCGAGATGGGCCCGCTGGTGACCGCCGCGCACAAGGCCAAGGTGGAAGGCTATATCGCCAAGGGGGTGGAAGAGGGCGCGCAGCTGGTGACGGATGGCCGGGGCCACAAGGTGGATGGGCATGAAGGCGGCTTCTACGTCGGCGGCACGCTGTTCGACCACGTCACGCCGGACATGACGATCTACAAGGAAGAGATCTTCGGCCCGGTGCTGTCGGTGGTGCGCGTGCACGATGTTGCCGAGGCGGTGGACCTGATCAACGCGCACGAGTACGGCAACGGCGTATCGTGCTACACCAGCGACGGCGGCGTGGCGCGCGCGTTCTCGCGGCAGATCCAGGTGGGGATGGTCGGCATCAACGTGCCGATCCCGGTGCCGATGGCGTGGCATTCGTTCGGCGGCTGGAAGCGCTCGCTGTTCGGCGATCACCACGCCTACGGCGAGGAGGGCATCCGCTTCTACACGCGCTACAAGAGCATCATGCAGCGCTGGCCGGACAGCATCGGCAAGGGCGCGGAGTTCACCATGCCGGTGGCGAAGTAGGGACCCGGCCGTAGAATGCCGTGAGCGGCGCCGTGCCTGCCTTGCGCTGAATTCAACAGGAATGATCGAGGATCATGGAGAGCTACGACTACATCATCGTCGGCGCCGGTTCGGCCGGCTGCGTGCTGGCCAACCGCCTGACCCAGGACCCCGAGGTGAGCGTGCTGCTGCTCGAAGCCGGCGGCCGCGACGACTACCACTGGATCCACATCCCGGTGGGCTACCTGTATTGCATCGGCAACCCGCGCACCGACTGGATGTACCGCACCGCGCCTGAAGCCGGCCTGAACGGCCGCTCGCTGGGCTATCCGCGCGGACGCGTGCTGGGCGGGTCGTCGTCGATCAACGGCATGATCTATATGCGCGGGCAACGCGAGGACTATGACGACTGGGCACGCCTGACGGGCGACGACGGCTGGTGCTGGGACCGGGTGCTGCCGCTGTTCAAGCGCAGCGAGGACCATCATCGCGGCGGCGACGAATTCCACGGCGCCGGCGGCGAGTGGCGGGTGGAAGGGCAGCGGCTGCGCTGGGATATCCTGGAGCGGTTCATCGATGCTGCCGAGCAGGCCGGCATCCCGCGCACCGACGATTTCAATCGCGGCGACAACTTCGGCGTGGGTTACTTCGAGGTCAACCAGCGCCGCGGTATCCGCTGGAATACCGCCAAGGCCTTCCTGCGCCGCGCGGCCGACCGGCCCAACCTGACCATCGTCACCGGCGCCCAGGTCAGCGCGCTGACCTTCGACGGCCGCCGTTGCAGCGGGGTGGCTTATCTTGGCGGCGCCCAGCCCTTCACGGCAGGGGCGCGCGAGGAAGTGATCCTGGCGGCGGGCGCGGTCAACACGCCGCAGCTGCTGGAGTTGTCGGGCATCGGCCAGCCAGAGCGGCTGCAGGCGCTCGGCATCGCGGTGCGCCATGCCTTGCCCGGCGTCGGCGAGAACCTGCAGGATCACCTGCAGCTGCGCAGCGTGGTCAAGGTGGAGGGCGTGCGTACGCTCAATACGCGCGCGGCAAGCTGGTGGGGCAAGCTCGGCATCGGCCTGCAGTATGCGGTCAACCAGAGCGGGCCGATGAGCATGGCGCCGTCGCAGCTGGGTGCGTTCGCGCGCTCGGACCCGTCGCAGGCGCGCCCTAACGTCGAATACCACGTACAGCCGCTTTCTCTCGACAAGTTCGGCGACCCCCTGCATCGCTTCAATGCCTTCACCGCCAGCGTGTGCAACCTGCGCCCGACCTCGCGCGGCAGCGTGCATATCGCCAGCGCGGACTTCCGCCAGGCGCCGGTGATCGCGCCCAATTACCTTTCCACCGAGGCTGACCGCAAGGTGGCGGCCAATTCGCTGAAGCTGACGCGGCGCATCGTCGCGTCGCCCGCGCTGGCGCCCTACAAGCCACAGGAGTGGCTGCCCGGGCCAGCCGTGGAAACCGACGAACAGCTGGCCCAGGCGGCGGGCGATATCGGCACCACCATCTTCCACCCGGTCGGCACCTGCCGCATGGGACGCCCCGACGATCCCCTCGCCGTGGTGGACCAGCGCCTGCGGGTGCTCGGCGTCGACGGCCTGCGCGTGGTGGATGCCTCGGTGATGCCGTTGATCACTTCGGGCAACACCAACTCGCCCACCATCATGATCGCGGAGCGTGCCAGCGACATGATCCGCGAGGACCGGCGCCGGCGTGTTTCCGGTGCGCAAGGGACCGCTCCCCCGGCTGCCGGTGCGGTTGCCGCCAGAACGGGCGCTGCCGCGCAGGCCTGACCGGATGGCCGCAGCGGCGATGGGAATCGCCGGAACGCAGCCGTGATTGCGAACCTGACATGGACCTGACATCTGGTTCATGTTTCATAATCAGTGCAAACCCGGATGTTTTGCGACGCAGCAGACGCACACAATAGACGCCGAGATGCCGTGCAGTAGCGCTCACATTGGCGCGCCCTTACCAGGGCGCGTCGCGCGTTCCGGAAAGGGCGCCGCGCGGCCGGATGTAGTCCGGAACAGCAAGACAAGCAAAACAAGACAAGCGGTGCTTGAGCCGCGACAGCCACGAACGGCACGATCCGCGCCATTGGCACGATGAGCACGATCAGCGCGGGGCGTGCGGGTGGTGGTGCGGCGAGCACCACAGTTCTGACCATTTGGCGGAGCCGGCCAGAAGCCGGCGCCGCAGCAAGAGGGCGGGCAGGAGACCATGAATCAGCAAGACACGATCCTGGAAACGCGGAACCTCACCAAGGAGTTCAAGGGGTTTACCGCGGTGAGCGACGTCAACCTGCGGGTGCGGCGCGGATCCATCCATGCCTTGATCGGCCCCAACGGCGCGGGGAAGACCACGTGCTTCAACCTGCTGACCAAGTTCCTGGTGCCGACCACCGGCACCATCCTGTTCAACGGCATCGACATCACGCGCGAGCAGCCGGCGCAGATCGCCCGGCGCGGCGTGATCCGTTCGTTCCAGATCTCGGCGGTGTTTCCGCACCTGACGGTGCTGGAGAACGTGCGCATCGGCCTGCAGCGGCAGCTTGGCACCTCCTATCATTTCTGGCGCAGCGAGCGCACGCTCGACGCGCTCAATGCGCGCGGCATGGAGTTGCTCGACCAGGTCGGCCTGACCGATGTGGCGCAGACCGTGACCGTCAACCTGCCGTACGGGCGCAAGCGCGCGCTGGAGATCGCCACCACGCTGGCGATGGAGCCGGAGCTGATGCTGCTGGACGAGCCCACCCAGGGCATGGGCCACGAAGACGTGGCGCGCGTCACGGAGCTGATCCGCAAGGTCGCGGTGGGGCGCACCATCCTGATGGTCGAACACAATATGAGTGTGGTCTCGTCGATCGCCGACAAGATCACGGTATTGCAGCGCGGCGCGATCCTGGCCGAAGGGCCGTACGCCGAGGTATCGAAGGACCCGCGTGTGATGGAGGCCTACATGGGCACCGTCGAAGCCGAACTGCAGGGCGCGCACTAAGGAGCCAGGATGAGCACAACGCCCGCACTTGAGATCAAGGACCTGCACGCCTGGTACGGCGAATCGCACATCCTGCATGGCGTCGACCTGACCGTGAACCCGGGCGAGGTGGTGACCCTGCTTGGCCGCAACGGCGCGGGGCGCACCACCACGCTGCGCGCCATCATGGGCCTGACCGGCCAGCGCAAGGGTTCGATCCGCGTCAACGGCACCGAGACCGTCGGCATGCCCACGCACAAGATCGCGCATTGCGGCATCGGCTATTGCCCGGAGGAGCGGGGCATCTTCGCCAGCCTGTCGTGCGAGGAGAACCTGCTGCTGCCGCCGCTGCTGAGGATGAAGGGCGGCGCGGCGCAGAAAGGCATGAGCGAGGCCGAGATCTACGAGATGTTCCCCAACCTGAAGGAGCGCCGCCAGAGCCAGGGCACGCGCCTGTCGGGCGGCGAGCAGCAGATGCTGGCCGTTGGCCGCATCCTGCGCACGGGTGCCAACCTGCTGCTGCTCGACGAGATCTCCGAGGGCCTGGCGCCGGTGATCGTGCAGGCCCTGGCGCGCATGATCCTGATGCTCAAGAAGAAGGGCTACACGGTGGTGATGGTGGAACAGAACTTCCGTTTCGCCGCGCCGCTGGCCGACCGTTTTTATGTGATGGAACACGGCACCATCGTCGAGCGCTTCGCGGCTTCGGAGCTGCAGGCCAAGATGCCGGTGCTGAACGAGTTGCTTGGGGTCTGATCCATGCCCGCGCGACCCGGGTGGGTCGCACGCATGATACGCGGGCATGCATCGCAGGCATTGTTTTAGGGCAGGAACGGGTGGCGTCGGATGCCGCCGAAACTAAGGAGACAAGCAATGAAGATGACTCGGCTGGCGGTCGCTCTGGCGGCCATCGCAACGGGAGTGGCAATGGCCCCGGCCTCGGCGCAGGTCTCGGGCGATACCGTCAAGATCGGCTATATCACCGACATGTCGGGCCTGTATGCGGACATCGACGGTCCGGGCGGCCTTGAAGCGATCAAGATGGCGATCGAGGATGCCGGCGGCAAGGTGCTGGGCAAGCCCATCGAGCTGGTCTCGGCCGATCACCAGAACAAGGCCGACATCGCGGCGTCGAAGGCGCGCGAGTGGATGGACCAGCAGGGCCTGGACGCGCTGATCGGCGGCACCAACTCCGCCACCGGCCTGGCCATGAACAAGGTGGCCATGGAGAAGAAGAAGGTCTACTTCAATATCGGCGCCGGCTCGGCACGCCTGACCAACGAGGAATGCTCGCCGTACACCGTGCACTATGCCTACGACACGGTGGCGCTGGCCAAGGGCACCGGCAGCGCGGTGGTCAAGCAGGGCGGCAAGTCGTGGTTCTTCCTGACCGCGGATTACGCCTTCGGCCACTCGCTGGAGAACGATACCTCTGCGGTGGTGAAGGCCAACGGCGGCACCGTGGTGGGCGCGGTCCGCCATCCGCTGAACGCCTCCGACTTCTCCTCCTTCCTGCTGCAGGCGCAGTCGTCCAAGGCGCAGATCCTGGGCCTGGCCAATGCCGGCGGCGACACCATCAATGCGATCAAGGCGGCCAAGGAATTCGGCATTACCAAGACCATGAAGATCGCCGGCCTGCTGATGTTCATCAACGATATCCACAGCCTGGGATTGAAGAACACCGAAGGCCTGCTGATGACCGACAGCTGGTACTGGGACATGAACGACGACACGCGCAAGTTCGCCAACCGCTTCTTCGGCAAGATGAAGAAGATGCCGAGCAGCCTGCAGGCCGCCGACTACTCCGCGGCGCGCACTTACCTGAAGGCGGTCGAGGCAGCCAAGACGGACGACCCGGACAAGGTCATGGCCGAACTGAAGAAGCTCAAGATCAACGACTTCTACACCAAGGGCTACATCCGCCAGGATGGTCGCGGCATCCACGACATGTACCTGATGCAGGTGAAGACGCCGGCCGAATCGAAGAAGCCATGGGATTACCTGAAGGTGGTCGCCACCATCCCGGGCGAGCAGGCTTTCACCACGGTGGCGGAGTCGAAGTGCTCGCTGCTGAAGAAGTAAGGGCTTGAGCTGAAGTTGTGTGGTCCCGCCCGCCCCGCAAGGGAACCGGGCGGGGGCTGGTGCCTTCCTTTGCGCCGGGAGGCACCGGTCAGACGATTGGGGCGCCGCTGCGCGGCGTTGGCATGCCGGCTGTGCCGCCGGCGGCCACACGCGTAGCCAGAACCGCTTCGCTTCATTTTGATCGCGCTTGCCTGGCGGGGGATTGACGGACCCCGGCTGGTGCGCCAACGGTAACGCCTGCGATGGACATCTTCGGTATTCCTCTGCCCGCCATGCTGTCCCAGTTGCTGCTGGGGCTGGTCAACGGTGCTTTCTATGCGATGTTGAGCCTGGGCCTCGCGGTCATCTTCGGGCTGCTCAACGTCATCAATTTCGCCCACGGGGCGTTGTTCATGCTCGGCGCGGTACTGGCCTGGATGGGCATGGAGTACGCCGGGATCAACTACTGGCTGATGCTGGTGCTGTCGCCGCTGGCGGTGGCGCTGATCGGCGTGGTGATCGAGCGCACCATGCTGCGTTGGATCTACAAGCTCGACCATATCTACGGGCTGCTGCTGACACTGGGCATCACGCTGGTGATCGAGGGCATCTTCCGCTCGATCTACGGCGTGTCCGGGCTGCCGTATTCGCCGCCGGAAGCCCTCAGCGGCGCCACCGATCTCGGCTTCATGATCCTGCCGAACTACCGGGCCTGGGTGGTGGTGGCCTCGCTGGCGGTGTGTTTTTCCACCTGGTTCCTGATCGAGAAGACCAAGCTGGGCGCCTACCTGCGGGCCGGCACCGAGAATCCCAAGATGGTCGAGGCGTTCGGCGTCAACGTACCGTTGATGGTGACGCTGACCTACGGCTTCGGCGTGGCGCTGGCTGCCTTTGCCGGCGTGCTGGCGGCGCCGGTGATCCAGATCTCGCCGCTGATGGGACAGAACCTGATCATCATCGTGTTCGCCGTGGTGGTGATCGGCGGCATGGGCTCGATCATGGGCTCCATCCTCACCGGCCTCGGCCTGGGCGTGATCGAGGGGCTGACCAAGGTGTTCTATCCGGAGGCGTCGTCCACGGTGGTGTTCTTCATCATGGTGATCGTGCTGATGCTGCGCCCGGCCGGGCTGTTCGGGAGGGAGAAGTGATGAGCCAACCATCGAGCCAACCATCCGGCGCGGCGGTGGCCGCGGGGCAGACAAGACAGGGGCAGGGCGTGCAGAAGAAACTGTTGTACGGATTGTTGCTGCTGGCGCTGATCGTGGCGCCGATGGCCGGCGCATATCCGGTGTTCGTACTCAAGGTGCTGTGCTTCGCGCTGTTTGCCTGCGCCTTCAACCTGCTGATCGGCTATACCGGCCTGCTGTCGTTCGGCCATGCCGCCTTCTTCGGCGGCGCGGCCTACGCGGCCGGCCACGCCATGAAGGTGTGGGGCGTCACGCCCGAGGTGGGGCTGGTGCTGGGCACGCTGACCGGCGCCCTGATCGGCTATGTGGTCGGATCGATCGCGATTCGCCGCCAGGGCATCTACTTCTCCATGATCACGCTGGCACTGGCGCAGATGCTGTTCTTCTTCTGCCTGCAGGTGCCCTACACCGGCGGCGAGGACGGCCTGCAGGGCATTCCGCGCGGCAAGCTGTTCGGCCTGTTGCCATTGGACAACGACCTGACGCTCTACTATGTGGCGCTGGCGATCATCGTGGCGGCCTTCGCGTTGATCGTGCGCACCGTGCACTCGCCCTTCGGGCAGATCCTCAAGGCGATCAAGGAGAACGAGCCGCGCACGATCTCGCTGGGCTACGATACCGACCGCTTCAAGCTGATGGTGTTTGTGCTTTCCGCGGCGCTTTCCGGCCTGGCCGGCTCGATCAAGGCACTGGTGCTGGGCTTTGCGACGCTGACCGACGTGCACTGGTCTATGTCGGGCTCGGTGATCCTGATGACGCTGGTGGGTGGCCTGGGCACGCTCTCGGGCCCGCTGGCCGGGGCTTTCGTGGTGGTGGCGCTGGAAAACAAGCTTGGCGACATCGGCAATTTCCTGGCCTCGGCGACGGGGATTGAATGGTTCGGCTCGCTGGGCGAATCCGTCACCATGGTCACCGGCGTGATCTTCGTGATCTGCGTGTTGACATTCCGCCGCGGCATCATGGGCGAGCTTCTGGCGCGGTTCGGGAAGCCCCGGGAGTGATGACAGGGCGACATGCCCGCTTTTGGGGCTAGGGTTTCTTCTAGCTTGCCTGGAACGCACCGCTTCGTTACATTCCATATACGGTTTTCGCAGGTTAAATGGAGGCGGAAGCGAGGAGACGACAGGCGCGCAGTCACTAGGCTGCAGTGTCAATATAAGATGAAGGCGTTGCTGGGTGATCCTCGGCAACGCCTTTTTTCATGCCCGTTTGTGGTGCATTGCTAGCACTTCGCCAGGAAGTCCGCATTGGGCAGGCGCGGGGTGCGTGCGACAATGCCGCCTTGCCACCGGGCCTGCCATGCCTTCAGATTCCTTTTCCCCGTTTCCTTCCCCGCCTGACACCCCCGTTTCCACGGTTTCTCCGGCCAGCCCCCAAGCCCTGATCCGCCTCGCCGGCACGGCCGATAGCGAGACGCTGTGCGCCTGGCTGCAGTCGCGCCAGCCGCTGCCTGTGGCTGCCACGCGCGCCCGGCAGGCGTTGGTGGAGGGTCTGCTGGCCCGGCCGGAGCGGGGGGCGTGCGTGCTGGCGGAAGCGGCGGCCGGGCTGGTGGGCTGCCTGCCCGTCGCGCTCGTGCCTCAACTCGGCCTGGCCGGCCTGGCGGCGCTCGCCACCGAATGGTGGGATGACGGAATGCCCTCGCAGGATGCCGCCGTGCTGCTGGCCTGCTGCGATCTGCTGGCCGACTGGTGCCGCGCGCACGGTGTGCGCCATCTGCTGCTGGCGCCCGGCTTGCTGGCGGCATCGCAGGCAGCGGCGGCGGGCTTCCTTCCGCAGGCCGGCGGCCTGTGGCATCGCAACCTGTCGCCGGCGCCCAAGACGCTCGGCTGACGCCCCTCGCGCGGATCTGCCGCGCGCATGGCCCGCCGGCCCCGATCCGCGCTCTTTCCTCTTTCCTCCTCCTGCCTCTGTTGCCCCGCGCTCCATGGAATTCGCGTTTCTTGCTGTTGCCGCCTTTCTTGCCGGCCTGATCGATGCTGTCGCCGGCGGCGGCGGGCTGGTGCAGCTCCCGGCAATGTTCTCGGCCTATCCCGGCCTGTCGCCGGCGACGCTGGTGGGCACCGGCAAGGTCGCATCGCTGGCGGGCACCGCCAATGCCGCGCTGCGCTATGGGCGCCGGGTGCGCATCTACTGGGACGCGACCTTGCCGGCGATGGTGTCGGCCTTTGCTTTCTCGATGGCTGGCGCCTACGCACTGACGCTGATCCCGGCCGGACCGCTGCGCAAGTCGCTGCCCTTCATCCTGGTGATCCTGCTGGTGTACACGGTGGCAAAGAAGAACCTCGGCGCCGAGCATGCGCCGTCGCTGTCCGGCGGCAGGGAGCGCGCGGCAGCCTTGCTGGCGGGGGCGGCGATCGGTTTCTACGACGGTGTGTTCGGTCCCGGCACCGGCAGTTTCCTGATGATCGTGTTCGTGCGTGTGTTCGGCTACGATTTCCTGCACGCCTCGGCATCGACCAAGGTCGTCAATCTGGCCACCAACCTCGCGGCCTTGCTGCTGCTGGCGGCCAAGGGACATGTCTGGTGGCAGCTCGGGCTGGTGATGGCGCTGGCCAACGTGGCGGGCAGCCAAGTGGGCAGCCGGCTAGCGCTCAAGCACGGCAGCGGCTTCGTGCGGCGCGTCTTTATCGTGGTGGTGACCGCGCTGATCGCCAAGACCGCGTGGGATGCCTTCAGCCGTTGAGGCATGTCGCAGCGATGCGCATGCTGCGATGCGGGTTAATCCGGCTACCCGCGCGATAGTGCTGTTGTTAGACTCGCTACGCATTCCCGACCGCGCGGTCGGTGAATGAGCGGCGCGGACGGCGCGGCATGGATTCCATGCCGAACCGTGCGGCGTGCCGCCGGGGAACACGCGCAGGATGGGAGAGAGGGCGCCGCGGATACCTATCCGCCAGGCGTCCGGGTAGCAGGCGGGCGCCAGCGTTGCGTCCGGGGCACGGGCCCGCGAGGGTTCCGGTCACGACAAAGACAAGAAGGAAGACCATGAGAGGCATCCGACCGGCCGGAAGCCGGGACGGATGCCTTTTCCGTTTGCCGCAATGGAAGGAGACACGATGACATTCAAGCGCGCCAGCCTGCTGGCTCTTGCTGCCGCTACCCTGTGCGCCGGCACCGCCAGCGCACAGGTCAAGGTCGGGGTAACGGTTTCGGCCACGGGACCGGCGGCCTCGCTGGGCATCCCGGAGAAGAACACCATCTCGCTGCTGCCGAAGGAAATCGCCGGCAAGAAGGTCGAGTACATCGTGCTGGACGACGCGTCGGACACCACCACCGCGGTCAAGAACACGCGCAAGCTGATCAGCGAAGACAAGGTCGACGTGGTGATCGGCTCCACCGTCACGCCGAACTCGCTGGCCATGGTCGATGTGGTGGCCGAGAACGAGACGCCGATGATCACGCTGGCCGCCTCGGCCCGCATCATCGAGCCGATGGACGCCAAGCGCGCCTGGGTCTTCAAGACGCCGCAGAACGACTCGCACATGGCCACCGCCATTGCCGAGCATATGACCAACAACAACGTGAAGACGGTGGCCTTCATCGGCTTCGCGGATGCCTATGGCGATAGCTGGGCGCAGGAGTTCGCCAAGGTGGCGGAGATGCGCAAGATCAAGGTGGTGGCCAACGAGCGCTTCGCGCGCACCGATACCTCGGTGACCGGGCAGGTGCTCAAGATGATGGGCACCAACCCCGACGCGGTGCTGATCGCCGGTTCAGGCACGCCCGCCGCACTGCCGGCCAAGGCGCTCAAGGAGCGCGGCTGGAAGGGCAGGATCTACCAGACCCACGGCGTTGCCAATGCCGATTTCCTGCGCGTCTGCGGCAAGGATTGCGAAGGGACCTTCCTGCCCGCCGGCCCGTTGCTGGTGGCCGAGCAGCTGCCCGACAACAATCCGGTCAAGAAGCCGGCCATGGCGTACAAGACGGCTTATGAAAAGACGTTCGGCGGACAGGTCTCGACCTTCGGCGGCCACGCCTGGGATGCCGGCCTGCTGCTGCAGCGCGCGATCCCCGAAGCGCTGAAAAAGGGGCAACCCGGCACCAAGGAGTTCCGCAAGGGGCTGCGCGACGCGATGGAGCAGACCAAGGAGCTGCCGATTTCCCACGGCATCATGAACATGACGCCAACCGATCACCTCGGGCTGGACCAGCGCGCGCGCGTGATGGTGCAGGTCGTCGACGGCAAGTGGAAGCTGCAGGCCAAGTAAGCGAAGCCAGGCAAGCACGACGAGCAAGACAAGACGGCGGGATATCGCCATACCCGGGGCGCATGGTCAGCCATGCGCCCTTTTGTTTGCGCGGTGCGCGCCGGCGATCCGCCAGCCGGGCGTCGCCGTCCCCGGGGCGCTACAGGTCTACTGGCAATCCCGCACTTGACACCATTCGCGTCATGCACGATCTTTAACGTGTTAATTAATTTCGGCTAGCTCAGCCTTGCCCGGCGGCGAGACGCGCGCAAGGAGGCAAGGCGATGCGCAAGGCAGTCTTGCTGCGCCGCGGATTGCTGCACAAGCCATGCGGAGCAGCACCTGCGCCGTTCCTCAGGTTGCGGATGTGGCACTGCGGAACCTAAGGGTTCGTCAGGATTTGCGCTATGCGTAAGTTGTTTACTATTTCGTAATCCGTAAATTCACATGCCAGCCGGCCTCCCTCGCCGGCGGGACTCACTAACAATACGGGGAGACAATGGACCTCTCGATTGCCGCCATCCTGGCGCAGGACGGGATCACCTCGGGCGCCATCTATGCGTTGCTCGCGCTGGCCCTGGTGCTGGTGTTCTCGGTGACCCGCGTCATCTTCATACCGCAAGGAGAGTTCGTCGCCTATGGCGCGCTGACCCTGGCGGCGATCCAGTCTGGCCACGCCCCGCAGAGCAGCTGGCTGCTGCTGGCCATGGGCGTGCTGACCTTCATCTACGAGACGGTCACCATCCTGCGCAGCGCAGAGCTGCGCCGTACCGCCGCCAGACGAATGACGATCCTGGCGGGGAAATACCTGATCTTCCCACTGGCCGTGCATCTGCTGGCGCAAACCTTCGGCGCACAGCCCATGCCGATGCTGGCGCAGATCGCACTGACCCTGCTGATCGTGGTGCCGCTCGGGCCCATGCTGTATCGCCTGGCGTACCAGCCGCTGGCCGAGGCCAGCACGCTGGTGCTGCTGATCGTCTCGGTCGGCGTGCACTTCGCGCTGGTGGGGCTGGGCCTGGTGATGTTCGGTGCTGAGGGGTCACGCACCACGGCGTTCTCCGAGGCGCGCTTCGAAGTGGGCAGCCTGACCATTTCGGGACAGAGCCTGTGGGTGGTCGGCGTGTCGGCGCTGCTGATCGCGGCGCTGTACTTTTACTTCGAGCGCACCATTGTCGGCAAGGCGCTGCGCGCCACCGCGGTGAATCGCCTTGGCGCGCGCCTGGTGGGTATCGGTACGACGCAAGCCGGGCGCTTGTCGTTCACGCTTGCAGCGGCGATGGGCGCGCTATGCGGCATCCTGATCGCGCCGCTGACCACGGTCTACTACGAGTCGGGCTTCCTGATCGGCCTCAAGGGTTTCGTTGGCGCCATCGTGGGCGGCCTGGTGAGTTACCCGGTGGCAGCCGCGGGCGCCATCCTGGTGGGGCTGCTCGAATCCTATTCATCCTTCTGGGCCAGTGCCTTCAAGGAGGTGATCGTATTCACCCTGATCCTGCCTGTGCTGCTGTGGCGCTCGCTCACCAGCAAGCATGTGGAAGAAGAGGAATAAGGGGCACGCCATGAACAACAATCACAAGAACCGGATTTTCATGCTGGCGTTTGCCGTGGTGCTGGCCTTGCTGCCCGTACTTCCGACGCCGGAGTTCTGGATCACGCTCGGCAACTATATCGGCCTGTACAGCATCGTCGCCATCGGCCTGGTGCTGCTCACCGGCGTGGGCGGCATGACGTCGTTCGGCCAGGCGGCATTCGTGGGGCTGGGCGCCTACAGCACGGCGTATCTCTCCACGCAGTTTGGCCTGTCGCCGTGGCTCGGACTGCTGGTGGGGCTGGTCATCACCATGGCCTCGGCCTACGTGATCGGCCTGATGACCATGCGCATGTCCGGCCACTACCTGCCGCTGGCTACCATCGCATGGGGGCTGTCGCTGTTCTTCCTGTTCGGCAACCTGGAATTCCTCGGCAAGTACGATGGCCTGAACGGCATCCCGGTGCTATCGCTGGCCGGCGTGGAACTGCACTCGGGCCGCTCGATGTTCTACCTGATCTGGGCGGTGGTGCTGGTGGCGGTGATCGCCATGCAGAACCTGCTCAACTCGCGCCCGGGTCGCGCCATCCGCGCGCTCAAGGGCGGCGGCACCATGGCGGAGGCGATGGGCGTCAACACGGCGTGGATGAAGGTGGTGATCTTCGTGGTGGCGGCAATGCTGGCCTGCATTTCCGGCTTTCTTTACGCGCACCTGCAGCGCGCGGTGAACCCGACGCCGTTCGGCCTGAACTACGGCATCGAGTACCTGTTCATGGCGGTGGTCGGTGGCGTGGGCCACGTGTGGGGCGCGGTGCTCGGCGCGGGCATTCTCACCATCCTGAAGGATGTGCTGCAAGGCGTGCTGCCCAAGCTGCTGGGCGCCAACGGCAACTTCGAAACCATCGTGTTCGGCGTGCTGATGGTGCTGCTGCTGCAATACGCGCGCGATGGCATCTGGCCGTTCATCCGCAAGCTGTTCCCGAGCGGCCCGCCCGTGATGGCGCCGGCGCAGGCCGAGTTGCTGCCGCTGCGCGCCAAGCCGCAGGCGGGCGAGCTGATTCTCGATGTGCAGGCCGCGCGCAAGGAGTTTGGCGGGCTGGTGGCGGTGAACGATGTCAGCTTCCAGGTACGGGCAGGCGAGATCATCGGCCTGATCGGTCCCAATGGCGCGGGCAAGTCCACCACCTTCAATCTCGTGACCGGTGTGCTGCCGGTCACGCGCGGCGAGGTGCGTTACCGCGGCGAGGTGATCTCCAGCCTGCCGTCGCGCGAGATCGTCAAGCGCGGCATCGGCCGCACCTTCCAGCACGTGCATCTGCTGCCCACCATGACGGTGCTGGAGAACGTGGCGATCGGCGCGCACCTGCGCGGTGATTTCGCGGCGCAGGGCGGGGTGACCGCCGCGATCCTGCGCATGAACAAGGCGGAGGAGGAGAAGTTGCTGCACGAGGCCGCGCGCCAGCTCGAGCGTGTGGGCCTGGCCGACTGCATGTATATGGAAGCCGGCAGCCTGGCGCTGGGCCAGCAACGCATCCTGGAAATCGCACGCGCGCTGTGCTGCGACCCCGCGCTGCTGTTGCTTGACGAACCCGCCGCCGGGCTGCGCTACAAGGAGAAGCAGGCGCTGGCCGAACTGCTGAACAAGCTCAAGGGCGAAGGCATGAGCGTGCTGCTGGTCGAGCACGACATGGACTTCGTGATGAACCTGACCGATCGGCTGGTGGTGATGGAATTTGGTACGCGCATCGCCGAAGGCGTGCCGGAAGACGTGCAGAAGGATCCGGCGGTGCTCGAAGCGTATCTCGGTGGCGTGGAGTAAGGAAAAGACAATGAGCCTGATCCTGGAAGTGAAAGATCTCCATGTGCGCTATGGCAAGGTGGAGGCAGTGCACGGCGCTGGCCTGAAAGTGGAGGCCGGCAAGATCGTGACAGTGATCGGTCCCAACGGCGCGGGCAAGTCGACCATGCTCAACGCGATCATGGGCGCGCTGCCGGTGAGCGGTTCGTCCTCGGGCGCGGTCAGCTATCTTGGCCACGATATGGCGGGGCTGCCGGTGGAAGGGCGTGTGGCGCGCGGCATGTGCCTGGTGCCGGAAAAACGCGAGCTGTTCGGTTCGATGAGCGTGGCCGACAACCTTGTGCTTGGCGCCTACCGCCGCAAGCGCGCTGGCGAGAAGCATTTCCTCGACCAGCTGGAGGTGGTCTATGGATTGTTTCCGCGCCTGAAGGAGCGGGCGAAGCAGGACGCCGGCACGCTCTCCGGCGGTGAGCGCCAGATGCTGGCGGTGGGCCGCGCGCTGATGGCCAAGCCGCAATTGCTGATGCTGGACGAACCCAGCCTCGGGCTGGCGCCGCTGATCGTGAAGGAGATCTTCCACATCATCAACGACCTGCGCAAGACAGGCGTGGCGACCCTGCTGATCGAGCAGAACGCGCGGGCGGCGCTGCAGGTGGCGGACTACGGCTACGTGATCGAGACCGGGGATATGGCGATGGAAGGGCCAGCGGCCGAGCTGGCGGCGAACCCCAAGGTGATCGAGACATACCTGGGGCTGGCGAAGAAGGCGGCTTGAGGCTCGCCTGGCGTGAAATTCACTGGATAAATAATGGCAGGCTTTGGCCTGCCATTATTATTTCTGGTGCCTATTCTTCGGGAGGCATCAGGCGATTGGCTTTTTAAGCCCATTGCCAGCGCAGCGATAGGTACGCTAAAAATTCTCGGCAAGAATTTATGTGTGCATCTATTTTGTAAATATATTCTTTCTGAGAATATATGTGCCGTAGCGCCAAAAAATTATGCGTTAAATAAACGTAAATCGTCCAATTTTGTTTTTGATTATTCATTCTGTGAATTGTCTGGGTTGACGTCCAGCACATCCGGATCCTGGGCCGCCGTTTCCAGCAGCCATGCCTGAAACCGGGCAAACGCCGGATGGTCCCGCCGCTCTCGTGGCGCGCACAGGAAGTAACCCCGGGTCAGCCGGATTGGCAGATCGAACGGTGCCGCCACGCGCCCGGCGGCGATCTCTTCGCGTACCAGGCAGCGCTGCAGCACCGCCACGCCCATGTCCGCCTTGACCGCCTGGACCAGGATCGAGACCTGATCGAAGCCGCTGGCGAGCGCGGGCGCAGCACTGGGTACGCCTGCGGCCCATAGCCAGTGCTGCCAGTTGGCAGGCGCGGTGGTGTGGTAGAGCAGGGGTTCGTCCAGCAGTTCGGCGGGCTGTGACCACCGTCCGGCTTGCTGGCGTGCCCGGGCGCGATCGGGGTGGCAGATTGGCACCATCTCGCTGCCAATCACGTAATCGCATTGCAGGCCTGGCCAGCGGTCTGCGGTGCCAGCCAGGATGGCGGCATCCGGGGCGGGGCCGGAGAAGTCTTCATCGCGCCGGTAGGGTACGAAATCCAGGCGGATCTCGGGGTGGCGGCGGTGGAAATCCGGCAGCCGCGGAATCAGCCAGACACTGGCCAGCGTGGGCACGGCAGAGAGCGTCAGGCGGTGCTGGCGGTCGCGGGAGAGCAGGGCGGCACTGGCATTTTCGATGGCCGTCAGCGGCCCCGCCACGGACTCCAGCAGCTGTCGGCCGGCGTCGGTAAGCGTCAGGCGGTGCGCATTGCGCTGGAGCAGGGGCAGGCCGAAATGCGATTCCAGCCGGGCAATGGCGCGACTGATCGCACCCTGGGTCACGCACAGATCTTCGGCCGCGCGCGTAAAGCTGCCCAGCCGCGCGGCGGCGGCAAAGGCATGGAGCTCGGACATCGAAGGGGAGCGTAGCCGCATGGGTGCTGGGCGGACCGAGAATGAGCTTTGGTAATGCAACCGTGCAATATAGTCGTTTGTGCGGACCCGGTAAACTGCCGACACTTGGCCATTCGTCGATATAACGCCAAGGAGAAAACCTCATGATCCGAGCCCGTCAGCCGCGCCGGCTTTTCGTCCTGTCCTGCCTGGCGGCGTGCGCCAGCCTCACCGCCGGCAGTGCGCTCGCGCAGGCCAACTATCCGAACAAGCCGATTCGCCTGGTCGTGCCCTTTGCCGCGGGCGGCTCGACCGACCTGTCGGCACGCCTGGTGGCGGAGTTCGCCGGCCGCGAACTGGGCCAGTCCATCGTGGTGGAAAACAAGGGCGGCGCCGGCGGCTCGCTCGGTATGGAACAGGTTGCGCGGGCAGCGCCCGATGGCTACACCATCGGCATGGCGACCGTCAGTACGCACGGCTCCAACCCGGCCGTGTACCCCAAGCTGAACTACGATCCGATCAAGGACTTTGCACCGATCACCAACGTGGTGGCGATCCCAAGCGTCTTCGCGGTGCATCCCAGTGTGCCAGCCAAGACCATGCAGGAGTTCATCGCACTGGTCCGTGCCAATCCCGGCAAGTACAGCTTTGCTTCCCCCGGAGCGGGCTCCCTTGGCCACGTGAACATCGAGAATTTCATGATGCTGGCCAAGCTCGATCTGCTGCATGTGCCGTACAAGGGGGCGGGCCTGGCGCTCAACGATGCGGTGGCGGGGCAGGTCAATGCCATCACCGACAACCTGTCGTCCACGCTGCCCCACGTGAAATCGGGCCGGCTGCGCGCCCTCGCCGTGCTTGGCGCCACGCGCTCGCCCCTGTTGCCCAATGTGCCGACCTATGCGGAACTCGGCTACAAGGAGATGGGCGAGGGCGGCTGGTTTGGTATCGTCGCGCCGGCTGGCACGCCGCCGGCCATCGTCGCCAGACTCAACAGCGCCATCCACAAGGCCATGCTGAACCCGGAGTTCAAGCGCAAGGTGGAGGAGTCGGGCGGCACGCTGGTGCCGACCACGCCGGATGGCTTCAAGGTGCAGATCCAGCAGGCCATGGCGCGCTACGCGCGGGTGGCCAAGGCTGCCAATATCAAGCTGGATTGAGCGGACCGATAGCATGAGCGATAGCTTCGAACCTTTCGTCCACATCGCGCCGCAGGCGCAGTCCTTGCCGCTGGTTTGTGATTCGCCGCATAGCGGCACGCATTACCCGCAGGATTTCCGGGCGGCCATCCCCACCCAGCGTTTGCGGGCGGGCGAGGATACCCATATCGACGCGCTCTGGGATGCGGTGCCGCGCGTCGGAGGCACACTGATTGCGGCGAATTTCCCCCGCGTCTACATCGATCCCAACCGGACGCTCGACGATCTCGATCCCGATCTGCTGGACGGCGCCTGGCCCGAGCCGCTGGCACCGGGCGAGAAGACGCGGCTTGGCTATGGGCTGATCTGGCGCAACATGGATGCGGCGACCCCGATCTACGACCGCAAGCTCTCGCTGCAAGAGGTACGGAGCCGGATCGATCGCTACTACCGGCCCTATCATCGGGCGCTGTCGGAAGCGGTGGAGGACACCTATCGACGCTTCGGCGCGGTCTGGCATCTGAACCTGCATTCCATGCCGAACAACGCATACGAGCGGCTCAAGATCCAGAGCCCGCACCCGCTGGCGGACTTTGTGCTGGGGGATCGGGATGGCTCGACTTGCGAGGCGGGCTTTGTCGGACTGGTGGCGTCGGAGCTGCGCGCGCTGGGATATACGGTAGCGCGGAACGATCCGTACAAGGGCGTGCAGCTGATCGCACAGATTGGCCGTCCGGCTGAGCGGCGCAACAGCCTGCAGATCGAGATCCGGCGGCCGCTCTATATGGATGAAGTGACGCGTGAGCGCAATGCCGGCTTCGACCAGCTTCGAGGCGATCTTGGCCGACTGGTTGAACGCATCGCCGCCTATCTGCGCGAGCAACGGCGACCGTAGCGCTCCTGCGGTTTTGCGTGACGCACAGGAAGGCCGGACCCTTGGGTCCGGCTTTTTTGTTTCACGTGGAACACAGCCGTGTCCTTCATGCGCCACGTTTCACGTGAAACGTACTGCGGCGCAGGGAAGGCCAGAGGAATGCCGTTATAATTCGGCATCCCGATTCATTCCCGTCAGCCTCCCGGAGGAGGTGCCTCCATGCTTTACCCAAAAGAATTCGATGTCATCGTTGTCGGTGGTGGCCACGCCGGCACGGAAGCCGCGCTCGCCGCGGCGCGTATGGGCTGCCAGACGCTGCTGCTGAGCCACAACATCGAGACCCTCGGCCAGATGAGCTGCAATCCGTCGATAGGCGGTATTGGCAAGGGTCATCTCGTCAAGGAAGTGGACGCCATGGGCGGCGCCATGGCGGCTGCCACGGATGAGTCGGGCATCCAGTTTCGCATCCTGAATTCCAGCAAGGGTCCGGCCGTCCGTGCCACCCGTGCCCAGGCTGACCGCGTACTGTATCGCAAAGCGATTCGCGCGCGGCTGGAGAACCAGCCCAACCTGATGCTGTTCCAGCAGGCCGTGGATGACCTGATGGTGGAGGGCGATCGTGTGGTCGGCGCCATCACCCAGGTTGGCATCGCCTTCCGTGCCCGCGCCGTCGTGCTGACCGCCGGCACCTTCCTGGATGGCAAGATCCACGTGGGGCTGGATAACTACACCGGCGGCCGTGCTGGCGATCCGGCTTCGGTATCGCTGTCGGCCCGCCTGAAGGAACTGAAGCTGCCCCAGGGCAGGTTGAAGACAGGCACGCCGCCGCGCATCGATGGCCGCACCATCGACTTCTCGGTGATGGAGGAGCAACCAGGCGATCTCGACCCGGTGCCGGTGTTCTCCTTCCTTGGCCGTGCCGAGCAGCATCCGCAGCAGCTGCCGTGCTGGATCACCCACACCAATAGCCGCACCCACGACATCATTCGTGGCGGCCTCGATCGTTCGCCGATGTACACCGGCGTGATCGAAGGCGTGGGGCCGCGCTACTGCCCCAGCATCGAAGACAAGATCCATCGCTTCGCCAGCAAGGACAGCCATCAGATCTTCCTGGAACCCGAAGGCCTGACCACCAACGAGTTCTACCCCAATGGCATCTCCACCAGCCTGCCGTTCGACGTGCAGCTGGCGCTGGTGCACTCGATCCGCGGCATGGAGAACGCGCATATCCTGCGCCCGGGCTACGCGATCGAGTACGACTACTTCGATCCCCGCGCACTCAAGGCCTCGCTTGAATCCAAGGCGATCCGGGGCCTGTTCTTCGCCGGCCAGATCAACGGCACCACTGGCTATGAGGAAGCCGCGGCCCAGGGCCTGCTGGCGGGCATCAATGCCGGGTGCTTCGTACGGGAGCGTGCCGCCTGGACTCCCCGGCGAGACCAGGCCTATCTTGGGGTTCTGGTCGATGATCTGATCACCCGCGGGGTCTCGGAACCGTACCGAATGTTCACCAGCCGCGCAGAGTTCCGTTTGAGCCTGCGCGAAGATAATGCCGATATGCGACTTACCGAGGCCGGTCGGGAGCTCGGTGTGGTCGATGATGTGCGCTGGGATGCATTCAACCGGAAACGCGATGCTGTTTCACGTGAAACAGAACGCCTGAAGAGTACCTGGGTCAATCCGGCCATCCTGCCGGAGGCGGACGCAGTGCCTCTCTTGGGCAAGGCGATCGAGCGTGAGTACAACCTCGCCGATCTGCTCCGTCGCCCGGCGGTCGAGTACGAAGCGTTGATGGCGCTGCAGGGTGGCAAGTTCGCCCCGGCCCAGCCGCTCGATACAGATCCGCTGCTGGTTGAGCAGATCCGGGAACAGATCGAGATCGGCATCAAGTACCACGGCTACATCGCACGCCAGGCAGCCGAGGTGGACAAGCTGGAAGCCAACGAGTCCACCCGCCTGCCGGATGGCTTCGACTACACCGAGGTCCGTGGCCTGGGCTTCGAGGTCAGCCAGAAGCTTAACCAGCACCGGCCCGAAACCCTGGGGCAGGCATCGCGTATCTCGGGCGTGACGCCGGCAGCGATTTCGTTGTTGCTGGTTCATTTGAAAAAGAAGGGGATGGGGCGTACCAAGTCCGACTCCAGTCAAGAGGCGGCCTGAGTGAGGAATCAACGATACGTCGCCGTGGACGATGCCGATCAGCGCCGCCGCCTGGAGGCCGGCTTGTCCACCATCGGGCTGGCGCTGCCGGC
Organism: Cupriavidus sp. 96C5-1; assembly: GCF_057798855.1. Lineage (NCBI taxonomy): Bacteria > Pseudomonadati > Pseudomonadota > Betaproteobacteria > Burkholderiales > Burkholderiaceae > Cupriavidus > Cupriavidus sp. 96C5-1. Next base: position 21,402 of record NZ_JBYOJU010000009.1, read on the forward strand.
GGCCCGGATCGACCAGCTTTTTGCCTATCTGGCACTGCTGCGCAAATGGAACGCGATCTATAACCTGACCGCCATCCGTCATCCCGACGAGATGCTGACCCACCACATGCTGGATTCGTTGGCCGCCGTGCCCGCACTGGCCGAGGCCGCACGTAGCGCCGGCGTGGAAGAGGGCGCGCGCGGCAGGGTGCTCGACGTGGGTTCGGGGGGCGGCATGCCCGGGTTGCCGTTGGCGATCGCCTGTCCTGACCTGTCGGTGCTGATGGTCGACATCGTTCAAAAGAAAACAGCTTTCCTGACGCAGTGCCGGGCTCAGCTCGGACTGACCAATGCCGCCGCCCACTGGGGGCCGGTCGAAAAGCTGCAGGATGAAAAGGGTTACGCCGTTATCACCTCGCGTGCGTTTGCCGAGCTGAGCGATTTTGTTTCGCTCGCCGGCCACCTGCTGGCGCCGCAAGGCAAGCTGATCGCGATGAAGGGTGTTTATCCACAGCCCGAACTCGACCGCATGGAAGCGGCAGGGTTGATGGCCGAATGGCAGGTCGAGTCGGTTCCGCGCCTGAGCGTGCCGGAACTGGACGCCGAGCGTCACCTGGTGGTGCTGTCGCGCCGCTGACCCGGCCGGTGGTTGTCGCCGGCGCCCACCCCCGGCAGGTTGAAATCAAGCAGGAGCAGCAGGAGCTTATGGCCAAGGTATTCGTGATCGCAAACCAGAAGGGCGGCGTCGGCAAGACCACCACCACGGTGAATCTTGCCGCCGGACTTGCGGCCCAGGATCAGCGCGTGTTGCTGATCGACCTCGATCCGCAGGGCAATGCCTCGATGGGCTCCGGTATCGACAAGCAGGCGCTTGAACACAGTGTCTACCAGGTGCTGGTCGGCTTGTCCTCGATTGCCCAGGCGCGCCAGCATTCCGAATCCGGCAAATACGATGTGCTGCCCGCCAACCGCGAGCTGGCCGGTGCCGAAGTGGAGCTGGTGGAACTGGACCAGCGCGAACGCCGCCTCAAGAACGCGATTGCCGAGGTCGATGCCGAATACGACTTCGTGCTGATCGACTGCCCGCCGTCGCTGTCGCTGCTGACCCTCAATGGCCTGTGCGCGGCCAACGGCGTGATCGTGCCGATGCAATGCGAGTACTTCGCACTGGAAGGGTTGTCCGATCTCGTCAATACCATCAAGCAGGTGCATGCCAATCTCAATCGTGACCTGAAAGTGATAGGCTTGTTGCGTGTGATGTTCGATCCACGTGTGACATTGCAGCAACAGGTCTCGGCCCAGCTTGAGTCGCATTTTGGCGACAAGGTGTTCAAGACCGTGATCCCCCGCAATGTGCGCCTGGCGGAAGCGCCGTCCTATGGCGTGCCCGGCGTTGCCTTCGATCCGTCATCCAAGGGGGCCAAGGCCTACCTCGACTTCGGTGCCGAGATGATCGCGCGCGTCAAGCTGCTCGGCTGAGTGCCGTGTTGAGATCCACCGCATACAGGATACCGAGGATACCGAGATGAGTACCGCGAAGAAGAAGGGCCTGGGCCGCGGACTGGAGGCCCTGCTGGGTGGTCCGGCCGAGATCGTCGATGCCGTCAAGCAGGAGGGCGCGCCCTCCGTGCTGCGCCTGGACCAGCTCCAGCCCGGCAAGTACCAGCCCCGCACCCGCATGGACGAAGGGGCGTTGCAGGAGCTGGCCGCGAGCATTCGTGCCCAGGGGTTGATGCAGCCCATCCTGGTGCGCCGCGTTGCCGAGCCTGACCGCTACGAAATCATCGCCGGGGAGCGGCGCTTCCGCGCATCGAAGATCGCCGGGCTGGAAGAAGTCCCGGTGCTGGTCAAGGACGTCGCCGACGAAGCCGCGGCCGCGATGGCGCTCATCGAGAATATCCAGCGCGAAGACCTCAACCCGCTGGAAGAGGCGCAGGGCATCATGCGTTTGGTGCGTGAATTCAATTTCACGCATGAGCAGGCGGCGGAATCGGTGGGCCGCTCGCGCAGCGCGGTGTCCAACCTGCTGCGTCTGCTGAACCTGGCTCAACCGGTGCAAACCATGCTGATGGCAGGCGATCTCGACATGGGACACGCACGCGCGTTGCTCCCCGTGGACGGTGCCAACCAGATCACGCTCGCCAATCAGATCATTAATAAGCGTCTATCGGTGCGCGAGACTGAAAAGCTGGTAGCCTCCAGCCTCAAGCCCTTTGATCTCAGGACGGAAAAGCCGCACAACGGCACGCCGGTGCGCGACGTGGCCCGCCTCGAGGAAGAACTGTCCGACGTGCTCGGCCTGCCGGTGCAGATCAAACTGGGCGCGCGGGGCAAAGGCCAACTGACCATTCACTTCACCAGCAACGATGCGCTCGACGGTGTATTGACGCGGCTGCGCGAGCCCGGCGAGAGCCAGTCCTCCGCCTGAGCGGGTTTCCCAAAAATAGTGCGCGATTAACGGCTGTTGCCGCGTGGTGCGATTACCACGGGCAGGGCGGCAGTCGGGCGTGTGTAAGGTCTGTGCAAGGCCATTGAACCACGATGATGCGCCACCAGCATTGAACGATTCAATTACCTGGCGCGTTATTGGCCGGACTCCGCCGAGCGTGCAATCTTGATTCACGGATACTTGCAAGCGAAATGCGGACCGTTGCAAGGCGTCTGTAAGCAGATTGACTCGCATGGTGCATTCCTCGTAAAATCGTGCGGTTTGAATTCCGGCCGGTCCAGAAAAGTTCCGGGCTGGATTAAACAACCAGCAGAGGCATAGCAGGTGGTTTCAGATCGTCATGATGCCAGTCAGAAAAAGGACTGGCGCACGCGTAATGCCTGGGATGAAGACGAGGCGGAGCGCGAGGAAGAGGCGGTCGATCCGCTGTCGCGTGCTGAGGCGGAAACGCTGTTCGGCAAGCGAGCGCTGCGCCCTTCGCGCATGACGCCCGGCAGGGTCGTGCTGGCGCAGGTGGCGGTTACGGTTTTGTCCGCGATTGCCTGGCGGCTGTTTGCCGGCGGAAATGCCGGCGCGGCCGGCTGGTCCGCACTGTTTGGCGGCGCTGTGTGCTTCGTGCCGAGCGGGTTCTTTGCCTTGCGCCTCTGGCTGTCGCGCGAGCGTACCTCGATCAGCGGCCTCGTGGTCGGCGAGGCGATCAAGGTGTTTGCCACCGTCGCACTGTTTGTGCTGGTGGTCGTGCTGTACCGCGAGTTGCGCTGGGTGCCGATGCTGGTCACATTCCTGCTTGCGCTCAAGACCTACTGGGTGGCGCTGGCGATTCGCTAGGGCCAAGCCCGGAGCAAAGCGGCCGGCGCGGCGGTTCGAATGAAAGTGCTGCTGCCTGTTTGGTTCGAAGTGGGGCACGAAAACGGAATATCAAGAGTTTTTTGGCGTGGCGCGTCACAAGGGTGAAGCGCGGCGCAGATAAGGTTCAGACGAGCTTGCCCGCGGTGACCAGCAAATCATGCTGAAGGCGGTGCAAGAAGCGTACCGGCAGGACGCCGGCAACTGGTTTCGCAATATTACGGTTCGTTTCGACATGTCAGCTGCTCAAGGCGCCGAACAGGCGCTCACCCCCTCCGGCTATATCGCCGAACACTTGCAGAACCTCAACTCCGTTGGCGGCAAGCAAGCCTCCGTCGTTGACTTCAGCGTCCTCAACTACGACACCGTGTTCTGGTCGGTGCTGTGCGGCGCCATCGCCGTGCTGTTCCTGTACGCCGCCGCGCGCCGCGTCACGACCGGCGTGCCGGGCCGCTTCCAGGCCTTCGTCGAGATGATCGTCGAAATGGTCGACGACCAGGCCAAGGGCATCATCCATGGCGACCGTACCTTCATTGCCCCGCTGGCGCTGATGGTGTTCTGCTGGATCACCATGATGAACGCCATCGACTTGATCCCGGTCGACTGGGTCACCGGCCTGAACAGCCTGCTGGGCATCTTCCACATCCACCTGCCGCACCATCGCGCCGTTGCCACGGCCGACCTGAACGGCACGCTGGGCATGTCTTGCTCGGTTCTGGTGCTGATGATCTATTACAGCTTCAAGATCAAGGGCGCGGGCGGCTTCGTGCACGAACTGCTGTCGGCCCCGTTCGGCGCCAAGTGGTACCTGGCCCCGTTCAACCTGATCCTGAACCTGATCGAATTCCTGGCCAAGGCGGTTTCGCTGGGCATGCGGTTGTTCGGCAATATGTACGCCGGCGAACTGGTGTTCCTGCTGATCGCGCTGCTGGGTTCCATCTGGACGTTCAGTGCGGACCTGTCCGCGCTGGGCTTCGTCGGTCATGTGCTGGCCGGTACGGTATGGGCGATCTTCCACATCCTGATCGTTCTGCTGCAGGCTTTCATTTTCATGATGCTGACGCTGGTGTACATCGGCCAGGCACACGATCACCACTGATTTTTAGATTTTCGGTTTTTCGGTTTTTTGGTTCTAAGTCTCTTCTCAATTAAAGGAGTCGTCATGCAAGCATATCTCGCCAACATCCAGGGTCTGACCGCTATCGGTATCGGCATCATCATCGGTCTGGGCGCAATCGGCGCCTGCCTGGGTATCGCCCTGATGGGCGGCAAGTACATCGAAGCGTGCGCACGTCAGCCCGAGCTGATGAACCCGCTGCAAACCAAGATGTTCCTGCTGGCTGGCCTGATCGACGCAGCATTCCTGATCGGCGTGGGCGTTGCAATGCTGTTCGCATTCGCCAACCCGCTGCTGGCTGTCATCAAGTAATTCTTTTCGGTCTGCATGATGCTGACGGGCGGCGCGGGCCACTTAGCCTGGCCGCCCTTGCGCATTTATCTGTAGTTTGATTACCGAAAGGAACACACCATGAATCTGAACGCAACGTTTTTTGCGCAGATGGTCGTGTTCTTCATCCTGTGGTGGGTAGTTGCCAAATTTATTTGGCCGCCGCTGGTGAAGGCGCTCGACGAACGCGCAAAGAAGATCGCCGATGGCCTCGCCGCCGCCGAAAAAGGCAAGGCTGAGCTCGAACTTGCCAACAAGCGTGTGGACCAGGCCCTGGCCGAAGCCCGCACCGAGGGTGCTCAACGCGTCGCCGACGCCGAGAAGCGCGCTCAGCTGACGGCCGACGAGATCAAGCACAACGCCCAGGCGGAAGCCGCACGCATCATCGCCCAGGCCAAGGCCGAAGCCGAACAGCAAGTCACCCGTGCGCGCGAGCAATTGCGTGACCAGGTCGCCGTGCTGGCCGTCAAGGGTGCCGAGCAGATCCTCAAGCGCGAAGTGAACGCGCAGGTCCACGCTGACCTGCTCAATCAACTCAAGGCTGAGCTCTAATCATGGCTGAAACCGCAACCATTGCCCGCCCCTACGCGGAGGCGCTGTTCCGCGTCGCGACCGAATCGAGCGGCAATCTGGATGCATGGTCCGAGCTGGTGTCGGAAATGGGGCACGTTGCCGCCAATCCCGACATGAAGGCGGTGGCTGGCGATCCGAACGTGCACGGCGACAAGCTGGCTGCACTGTTCCTGTCGGCCCTGAAGTCTCCGGTCAACGACGAGGCCAAACGCTTCGTCAGCCTGCTGGTGGATAACCACCGCCTGTCGGTATTGCCGGAAATCGCCGAGCAGTTCCATGCGCTCAAGAACGACCGCGAAGGGTCGGCCGATGTCGAGATCACGAGTGCTTTCCCTATCGAAGGCGCGCCCCTGACCGACCTCGTCGCCGCGCTCGAACGCAAGTTCGGCCGCAAGCTGCAGCCCTCGGTTGCGGTAGACCCGTCGCTGATCGGCGGCGTGCGCGTCAAGGTCGGCGACGAAGTGCTCGACACCTCCGTGCGTGCGCGCCTGGCAGCAATGCAAGTGGCGCTGACCGCATGATGCGCGAGAAGCGCACACCGGCCGACGGATTGAAGAATTAGGAGCATTGTGATGCAACTGAACCCCTCAGAAATCAGCGAGCTGATCAAGTCCCGCATCTCGGGTCTTGGCGCCGACGCTGAAGTGCGCAACACCGGCACGGTGATTTCCGTGACCGATGGTATCTGCCGCGTGCACGGCCTGTCCGGCGTGATGCAGGGCGAGATGCTGGAATTCCCCGGCAACACCTTCGGCCTCGCGCTGAACCTCGAGCGCGACTCCGTCGGTGCCGTGGTGCTGGGCGACTACGAACACATTTCGGAAGGCGACCCGGTCAAGTGCACCGGCCGCATTCTGGAAGTGCCGGTTGGCAAGGAACTGCTGGGCCGCGTGGTCAACACGCTGGGTCAGCCGATCGACGGCAAGGGCCCGATCAACGCCAAGGAAACCGACGTGATCGAAAAGGTTGCCCCTGGCGTGATCGCACGTCAGTCGGTCAGCCAGCCGGTGCAGACCGGCCTGAAGTCGATCGACGCGATGGTGCCGATCGGCCGTGGCCAGCGCGAGCTGATCATTGGCGACCGCCAGACCGGCAAGACCGCCGTGGCTGTCGACGCCATCATCAACCAGAAGGGCAAGGGCGTTTTCTGCGTCTACGTGGCGATCGGTCAGAAGGCTTCGACCATCAGCAACGTGGTGCGCAAGCTCGAAGAACTGGGCGCGATGGAATACACCATCGTGGTCGCCGCTTCGGCTTCGGACTCCGCCGCCATGCAGTACCTGGCTGCCTACGCCGGCTGCACCATGGGCGAGTACTTCCGCGACCGCGGTGAAGACGCGCTGATCGTCTATGACGACCTGACCAAGCAAGCCTGGGCCTACCGCCAGGTGTCGCTGCTGCTGCGCCGTCCGCCGGGCCGCGAAGCCTACCCTGGCGACGTGTTCTACCTGCACTCGCGTCTGCTCGAGCGTGCTGCTCGCGTGAACGCCGAGTACGTCGAGAAGTTCACCAAGGGTGCCGTGACCGGCAAGACGGGTTCGCTGACCGCGCTGCCCGTGATCGAAACGCAGGCTGGCGACGTGTCCGCCTTCGTGCCGACCAACGTGATCTCGATTACCGACGGTCAGATCTTCCTGGAAACCGACCTGTTCAACGCTGGTATCCGCCCCGCAATCAACGCCGGTATCTCGGTGTCGCGCGTTGGTGGTGCCGCCCAGACCAAGGTCGTCAAGAAGCTCTCCGGCGGTATCCGTACCGACCTGGCCCAGTACCGTGAACTGGCTGCGTTCGCGCAGTTCGCTTCCGACCTGGACGAAGCCACCCGCAAGCAGCTGGAGCGCGGCCGCCGCGTGACGGAACTGCTCAAGCAGGCTCAATACCTGCCGCTGCAGGTGTGGCAGCTGGCCGCGTCGCTGTACGCTGCCAACAATGGCTTCCTCGACAACGTGGACGTGAAAGACATTCTCGCATTCGAGAAGGGCCTGCACGACCATCTGAAGACCAAGTACGCCGACCTCGTCAACCGCATCGAAGAGACGAAAGATCTCTCGAAGGAAGATGAAGCCACGCTGCGTGCCGCGATCGAGGATTTCAGGAAGTCCGCCGCGTTCTAACCGCGTGATTCCACGAAACTGCGCCGGCCGGCCGTTGCCATGACGGTGCCGGTGCAGCACGAATGGAGAGGAAGATATGGCCGGAACGAAAGAAATTCGAACCAAGATCAAGAGCGTGCAAAACACGCGCAAGATCACCAAGGCGATGGAGATGGTCGCCGCGTCCAAGATGCGCAAGGCGCAGGAACGGATGCGTAATGCCCGCCCCTACGCCGAGAAGGTGCGCAACATCGCGGCGCACCTGGCTGCAGCCAACCCCGAGTTCAAGCACCCCTTCATGGTCGCGCGCGAAGTCAAGCGCGCCGGCATGATCGTGGTGACGACCGACAAGGGCCTGTGCGGCGGTATGAACACGAACGTGCTGCGTGCGGTGACCAACGAACTGCGCGACCTGCAGAACCGTGGCGTGACGGTGCAAAGCACCGCCATCGGTTCCAAGGGCCTGCAGTTCCTGAGCCGCATCGGCGGCAAGGTGCTCTCGCACGTGGTGCACCTCGGTGACACCCCGCATCTGGAAAAACTGATCGGCGCGATCAAGGTCCAGCTCGATGCCTTCACCAATGGTGAGGTGGATGCTGTGTACCTGGCTTACACCAAGTTCATCAATACGATGAAGCAGGAGCCGATGGTGGAGCAGCTGTTGCCGCTCCCCGCCGACAAGTTTGCCCAGACCGAAGATGAAAAGCGCGCCTACTCGTGGGATTACATCTACGAGCCCGACGCCCAGACCGTAGTGGAAGAACTGTTGGTCCGCTACGTCGAAGCGCTGGTGTACCAGGCCGTGGCCGAAAACATGGCGTCCGAGCAATCGGCGCGCATGGTGGCCATGAAGGCGGCATCCGACAATGCCAAGAACGTGATCGGCGAACTGCAACTGGTCTACAACAAGACCCGTCAGGCAGCGATCACCAAGGAACTGTCGGAAATCGTCAGCGGTGCCGCAGCCGTCTAAGGCGTCAAGTATTCAAGCTATCGGAGATACGAAATGAGTATCGGAAATATTGTGCAGTGTATTGGCGCCGTGGTGGACATCGAGTTCCCCCGCGACGCGCTGCCGAAGGTGTACGAAGCGCTCGTGCTGGAAGACAGCAACGAAGCCTCGTTCGCCGAGAAGGGCCTGACCTTTGAAGTGCAGCAGCAGCTGGGCGACGGCGTGGTGCGTACCATTGCCCTCGGTTCGTCCGACGGCCTGCGCCGCGGCATGAACGTGAAGAGCACCGGCGCGCCGATTTCGGTGCCGGTTGGTCACGGCACCCTGGGCCGCATCATGGACGTGCTGGGTCGTCCCATCGACGAAGCCGGCCCGATCGCTTCGGACGAGCTGCGCGCGATCCACCAGAAGGCCCCGAAGTTCGACGAACTGTCGCCTTCGGTCGACCTGCTGGAAACCGGCATCAAGGTGATCGACCTGGTCTGCCCGTTCGCCAAGGGCGGCAAGGTGGGTCTGTTCGGTGGCGCCGGCGTCGGCAAGACCGTGAACATGATGGAGCTCATCAACAACATCGCCAAGCAGCACAGCGGTTTGTCGGTGTTCGCCGGCGTGGGCGAGCGTACCCGTGAAGGGAACGACTTCTACCACGAAATGAAGGACTCGAACGTTCTCGACAAGGTGGCCATGGTGTTCGGCCAGATGAACGAGCCGCCGGGCAACCGTCTGCGCGTGGCACTGTCCGGCCTGACCATGGCCGAGAAGTTCCGCGACGAAGGCCGTGACATCCTGTTCTTCGTCGACAACATCTACCGCTACACGCTGGCCGGTACGGAAGTGTCGGCACTGCTGGGCCGTATGCCTTCCGCAGTGGGTTACCAGCCGACGCTGGCCGAGGAAATGGGTAAGCTGCAAGAGCGCATCACCTCGACCAAGACCGGCTCGATCACGTCGATCCAGGCCGTGTACGTGCCTGCGGATGACTTGACCGACCCGTCGCCTGCCACCACCTTCCTGCACCTGGACTCGACCGTGGTGCTGTCGCGTGACATCGCCGCGCTGGGTATCTACCCCGCCGTCGATCCGCTCGACTCGACCTCGCGTCAGCTCGACCCGCAAGTGGTGGGTCAGGAGCACTACGACGTGGCCCGTCGCGTGCAGCAAACGCTGCAGCGCTACAAGGAACTGCGCGACATCATCGCGATTCTGGGCATGGACGAACTGTCGCCGGAAGACAAGCAGTCGGTGTCGCGCGCTCGTAAGATCCAGCGCTTCCTGTCGCAGCCCTTCCACGTCGCGGAAGTGTTCACGGGTTCGCCGGGCAAGTACGTGCCGCTGAAGGAAACCATCCGCGGCTTCAAGATGCTGGTGGACGGCGAGTGCGATCACCTGCCCGAGCAGGCGTTCTACATGGTCGGTTCGATCGACGAAGCCTTCGAGAAGGCCAAGAAGCTCCAGTAAGCGGAGTCTTTCGCTTTCAGCGCCGTAGTGGCGGTTGCCGTGGACAGCAATGTCGGCGGCGGCCGCGCTTGGCCTGAAAGTGGAATACCTGCTTCCTGGCAACGGGAAGCCGAAGCTTTCAGGGACAAAGGAATTCACATGGCAACCATTCTTGTAGACGTCGTCAGCGCCGAAGCGTCGATCTTCTCCGGTCAGGCGAAGTTCGTGGCGCTGCCGGGCGAGTCGGGCGAGCTGGGTATCCTGCCGGGCCATACGCCGCTGATTACGCGTATCCAGCCGGGCGCGGTGCGCATCGAGAAGGAAGACGGTAGCGAAGAGTTCGTGTTCGTGGCCGGCGGCATTCTTGAAGTCCAGCCCAAGCACGTCACCGTGCTGGCGGACACCGCCATCCGCGGCAGCGATCTCGACGAAGCCAAGGCGCAGGAAGCCAAGCGCGCGGCCGAGGAACTGATGCAGAACCAGAGCAGCGATCTCGACCTGGCACGTGCCCAGGGCGAGCTCGCCGTTGCTGCTGCGCAACTGGCCGCCATCGCGCGCCTGCGTCGCAAACGGTAAGAAAAAGCAGGTCCGCCATCGCTGTTGTTTTTTTGGCAGTGGCGTAAAAAAAGGCAGCCGGGAGGCTGCCTTTTTTGCACCTCTACGACTATTCTGACGGCTCAGGACAAAAAAAAGCGCGCGGGCCGGGGAGGCTCCGCGCGGACGGGAAAATCCCTTCGAGGGGTCAATTCGAAGGAACGGGTACGGTCCAGGTCAACCAACAGGCGCCGGCCACTACACAGTGGTCCACTCTCCGGTCAGGCGGTACAGATCGCATTCAGACGATCCGACCAGCGGAAACCGGCATGCGCCAACATCTCAACCTGGTACACCAACCGCAGGCAAGGCCTGCGATCCGGTAAATCTGGGTGGGAAATGATTCCTTTGGCTTTCTTCAACGGCGCTTTCCCTTTCTGTTTCGGGGGAAAGTGCGCCTTTCACAAAATCTGATTGTGTTAAGGCATTGTGGGGGAAACTTTTGGGGATGGCAGTAACAAAATGTATCGGTTTGCAAGAAGTTGAAAGCGCGGTAACGGGATTTGCGTCTGAATAGGCATATTTTTTCTCATACCACCCGCCTTGCTGCCAGGCGGCGGGAACATCACCAGACGGTGCCAGTCCCATAGCTTTCGCTATTCGCGCCACCCGCCCAGCGGTCTGGCCACCGATTGCCATGCCGCCGACTTCCTCCTTTCCCCCCTTTGCGCAGGTCCCTGCCGGTATCCGTGGAGGCCTTGTCCAGCTTGGCCTGGCGGCGCTATCTGCGGCCGCTTTGCTGGCCGGCACGCCGGTGCGCGCGGCCGAGCCGCAAGCCTCCGGCGGTGCCTTGTGGCAAGGTGAGCTAGAGGGCCGCGTGCAGGTATCGATAACCCTATTTCCGCAGGCCGGCACCGACAGGATCGATGGGACTGCCCGTTACGATTCAAGGCTCGCGGCCACCCCCCGTCAACTGGATGGCCAATTGACATCGGACGGCAGTTTAAGCTGGCGCGAGCGGGATGCCGGCGGCGAGGCGCCGGCCGGCACGCTCCCGCGCAACGGCGCTCGCTTCGAGGGCACCGTCGCCGCCGATGGCAGGACACTGAGCGGACAATGGACCAGCGCAGACGGCACGCGCCGGCTGCCGCTCTCGCTGACCCGCAAAGCGGTTTACCGCGAGCGCAGCGTGGACGCCGGCGGCGTGCGCCTGACAGAGCGTTTTCCCGAAACCGGCCGCCCCGGCCTCGACGCCCTGATTGCGTCCTTGCGTACCAGCGGCTGCGGCGATGGCGAGCGGGAATGCCGCAGCGCGATCGAACTGATGCGGCTGGATGCCGGTACCGTCAGCCTGTTGCGTACCACCTGGCGCTATAGCGGCGGGGCGCATGGCAGCCTCGACTACGCCGGAGGCAGTTGGCGGCGCGCTGCGGCCGAGCCTGCGTCGGCGGCCTTCCCGGCATCTCCCCAGGCCGTCTATACGCGTATCCTGCTGGGCGACCTGCTACAGCCGGGCGAGACGTGCCTGGCCCGGCTCAACGAGGAACTGCAGGCGGCGCTGAAGCGGCAGGGCGCCGCCGCACCCGCGCACGGTGCGCTTGGTGAGCAGGCCGTACACGACCCGCTCCTGCCGTTTACCCTGTATCGCGGAGGCGTGGTCTTGCACTACGCCCCCTATGCCGTGGGCCCGTTCGCGCAGGGCTCTTACCAGGTGGCGGTGCCGTTCGCGCGGCTGGGCAATTGTGCCCGCCCGAATGGTGCCGGCCAGGATAAATCCCCCTAACCCGAGGAGAAGGAAAGATATGAGCAATGCGAGCGACGTTTGCGACGGGACCCGGATGCAGGCGGCCATACGCGGCATGCTGGCCATGAAGACGGTGGCGGTGGTTGGCCTGTCCGACCGCCCGGACCGGGCCAGCCACGAGGTGGCTGCGTTCCTGCAGCGCCGCGGCTATCGCATCGTCCCGGTCAATCCGCGCCACGCCGGCGAGCGTATTCTGGGCGAAACCTGCCATGCCAGCCTGGCCGACGCGGCCGCGGAACTGGCCGGGACGGGCCAGGGCATCGAATGGGTCGACGTTTTCCGCCGTGCCGCCGACGTGCCGCCCGTGGTCGAGGACGCCATCGCGATCGGCGCGCGCGGCGTCTGGCTGCAGCTGGGCATCGTCAGTGACGAGGCCGTCGCCCGCGCCAGTGCCGCCGGCATGCTGGCGGTGCAGGACCGCTGCAGCAAGATCGAGCTGATGCGCCAGGCGGCCTGATCCCGCTACACTGCAGGGTCGGCCCGGCACGGCACGCGCCAGCAGCGCGCCATGCCAGGCCGGCCAACCCGCAGAGCCGCGCCACCGGCGCGGCAGAATCCAGCACCAGCAAGTCCCAGACTGCGCAACCCAGCCCAAGCCGCCATGGCCATCGATCCCCAGCTTCTCGACTACTATCGCCGGCTCGCCGAGCGCTATGCCGGCCAGGCCGCCCCTGCCGATGCCGCCGCCCGCCGCGCGCGCTTCGCCGAGATCGCGGCCATTTCGGCCGCGCCGGACCCGGAAGGCATCACGGCCACCGACCTGGAAATCCCGCTGCCGGGCCGTACCCTGGCGGCGCGCCTGTTCCGTCCGGTGGGGGTGGCCGCGCCGCGCCTGATCGTCTATTTCCACGGTGGTGGCTGGGTGGTCGGCTCGCATGACACGCATCACGGCGTGGCGGCGCTGATGGCCGCGGACACGGGCTGCGCGGTAGCCAGCGTCGATTACCGCATGGCTCCGGAACATCCCTTTCCCGCACCTTGCGACGATGCACTCGGGTCAGTGCTGTGGTTCGCCGAGCAGCGTGTGCGGCTGCGCCTGGACCCGGGTTTCCTGGCCGTGGCCGGCGACAGCGCCGGCGGGCACCTGGCGGCGCAAGCGGCGCGCTGGGCCAACGCGCAAGGCCGTCCTGGCCTGGTCAGCGCCCAGTTGCTGATCTATCCGGTGGCGGCCCCGGTGCTTGCTACGGAGAGCTACCGCGCCTTTGCGGACGGCCCTGGCCTGACACGCGACGAAATGGCCTGGTTCTGGACCCAGTTCATCGGTGCCGAGCGCCTTGCCGAGGGCGCAGCCATCGAAGACACCCGCATTCACCTGATGGGCACCGCGCCGCGGCACCTGCCTCCCGCCAGCGTGGTGATAGTGGCCGCCCACGACGTGCTGCGCGACGACGGCCTGGCCTACGCCGACTACCTTGTGCGCTATGGCGCGCCGGTCATCACGCTCGAAGCGAGCGGCATGACCCACGGCTTTGCCCGCCTGCAGCCGGATGTCCCGCGCGCGCGCGAATGGATGCGCCGCGCAGCGCTGGCCTTCAAGGAACTGGCGGCGGATATCTAGATGGCCCGGCCGGCGTATCGCCCCCGCGCCGCCGGGTCTGCCACAAGAGCATCGGCAGCGACCGGCCATCCCGTAAAATGGCGGTCTTACGAGGATGACCATGACCGCATTGCAGAACGATACCTTCCTGCGCGCGCTGCGCCGGCAACCCACCGAGTACACCCCGCTGTGGCTGATGCGTCAGGCGGGGCGCTACCTGCCCGAATACAATGCCACGCGCGCCCGCGCAGGCAGCTTCCTCGGCCTGGCCAAGAACCCTGCCTACGCCACCGAGGTGACCCTGCAACCGCTCGCGCGCTATCCGCTCGACGCGGCCATCCTTTTCTCCGACATCCTGACCGTGCCCGACGCCATGGGCCTGGGGCTGTCGTTCGCGCAGGGCGAGGGCCCGCGCTTCGCCCACCCCCTGCGCACCGAGGGCGACGTCAGGAAGCTGGCGGTGCCGGACATGGCATCGCTGCGCTACGTGTTCGACGCGGTCAGCGAGATCCGCCGGGCGCTGGTGCAGGATGGCCGCCAGCGCGTGCCGCTGATCGGCTTCTCGGGCAGCCCCTGGACGCTGGCCTGCTACATGGTCGAAGGCGCCGGCTCGTCGGATTTCCGCACGGTCAAGGCGATGATGTACAGCCGCCCCGACCTGATGCACCGCATCCTGGAGATCAATGCCCAGGCGGTAGCGGCCTACCTGAATGCGCAGATCGAGGCGGGTGCGCAGGCCGTCATGCTGTTCGACACCTGGGGCGGCACGCTGGCCGACGGCATGTACCAGGCCTTCTCGCTGGCCTATATGCGCCGCGTGCTGGCAGGGCTGAAGCGCGAGCATGACGGCCAGCAAGTGCCGGCCATCGTGTTCACCAAGGGCGGCGGCCTGTGGCTCGAAGAGCTCACCGATATCGGTGCCGACGCGCTGGGCCTGGACTGGACCGTCAACCTGGCCCAGGCGCGCCGCCGTATCGGTGGCCGCGTCGCCCTGCAAGGCAATATCGATCCCAATGTGCTGTTTGCGCCGGAAGCGGCCATCCGCGAGCAAGTGCGTGGTGTGCTCGATAGCTATGCCGCCGGCGGCGGCAGCGACGGACACGTTTTCAACCTCGGCCATGGCATTTCCCAGTTCACGCCGCCCGAGCATGTGACCGTGCTGGTGGACGAGGTGCATGGCTACAGCCGGAAGCTTCGTGCCACGGCCAAGTGACAGGCAGTGCATGCTTTCCCTCCCACCGGGGGATACCGCCTGTGCGCCGCAGCGAGGCGCGTTCGCGCACGGCGCCGTGCGCAACGGGTGGCGGGGGAGGCTTGCCCAAAGCGCTGTCAAGTAAACTATTTTGCAATATTTCGCCTTTTCGGTGCCGCTACGCGCTTGTCAAGGCTTGACTTATGCACATCAATGGGTTTTCCGCAGTGCAAGAGCGGGTTAGTGCTTAACTCATCTGAGGGAGGGCGGCAAGTCCTTGATTTACAAGGGATTGCACGGGCTCGGGAGTGTGCCGGAATGCCAGTGAAAGCCTTGTTTTACGGGCCTTCGCAGAAACTCCGGACGAGTTTTCAACAAAGTTATCCACAGGCGGTGCCCGGGGCCGGGAAAACCCGCCATCTATCATCGACTTAGGGGCACATTTGAAGCGTTACTTTAAGTTGATGTTGCGCCGCACACTTGATCTGTCCGGGAAGCTGCACAGCGTTCGTCTGCACACGCAATGGGCGTCGCCGCCCCATACTGGACCGTACCCGATGCAGCGTTCCGCCCGCGCCGCCGGAGCCGCGCCGTGACGTTGCCGGCGATCCCCGGAGACGCCGGGCCGATGGCACTTTCCCCGGCCTTGCCAGGTGCGGCCGCCGCCGGGCCTGCCGTGGCGCAGGTGGCGCTCGATACACCTGCAGACGACTTTTTCGACTATCTTGCTCCCCCGGAAGTGCAGCCGGGGGAACTGGTGGCGGTGCCGTTTGGCCGCCGCATGCTGGTGGGCGTGGCGGTGTCGCGTTCCACCCACTCGGACGTGCCGGCCGAGCGGCTGCGTCCGGTCGCGCAGCGCCTGGACTGGTTGCCCCCGCTCGGCGCCCATTGGATCGCGCTGGCCGAGTTTGCCGCCCGCTACTATCACCGCTGCCTGGGCGAGGTCATGCTGCCGGCGCTGCCGCCGGCGCTGCGCGAGGCCGAGGGCTGGGCACGCCTGGCACTGCGTGCCCGCAGCGAGCATTACCGCGTGGTGCCGGGGCAGGGCGCCGCGCTGCTGGCTGCGGTGCCGCCACGCGCCCGTACCGTGCTGGCGCTGGCGCAAGCCCTGGTGGCCGCCAGCGAAGACGGGCGGGCCGTATCCGCCGGCGAGGCGCGCGCGCTCTGCAGCGCCGCGCCGTCGCGTCTGGCCGAGTGGGTCGAGGCGGGCTGGGCGAGTTCGGTGCGCGCGGACCAGCCCCTGCTGGGGGCGCCTTCGGCGGCCGAGCCGTCCGTCGCGCCGCCGCTGCACGAAGAACAGCGCGTGGCGGTGGAGGCGATCGGCCAGGCCAGCGGATTCTCGCCCTTCCTGCTTCACGGCGTGACCGGCAGTGGCAAGACCGAGGTCTACCTGCACGCCATGGCCGAAGTGCTGGCGCGGGATCCACGGGCGCAAGCGTTGATGCTGGTGCCGGAAATCAACCTCACACCGCAATTGCAGGGCCGTATCGCCGCGCGCTTCCCGCATCTGCCTCTGGCGGTACTGCACAGTGGCCTGGCCGACCAGGAGCGCACCCTGCAATGGCTGGCCGCGCACCGCGGCGAGGCGCGCATCGTGCTGGGCACGCGGCTGGCGGTCATGGCCTCGCTGCCGCACCTGGCCATGATCGTGGTCGACGAAGAGCACGATACCTCCTACAAACAGCAGGAAGGCCTGCGCTACTCGGCGCGCGACCTGGCGGTATGGCGCGCCAAGCAACTCGGCATCGCGGTGGTGCTGGGTTCGGCCACGCCGTCGATGGAGTCCTGGTGGCGCGCGGAGCAGGGCACCTATCGCAAGCTGGTGCTGCGCGAGCGCGCCCAGACCGATGCCACGCTGCCCGCCGTAAAGCTGGTCGACCTTAACCAGGAGCGCCAGCGCCAGCGCGCCCTCTACGAGGGCTTGTCGGTGCCGCTGCTGAACGCCATCGAGGCGCGCCTGGCCCGCGGCGAGCAGAGCCTGCTTTTCCTTAACCGGCGCGGCTATGCGCCGGTGCTCGCTTGCGACAGCTGCGGCTGGCTGTCAGGCTGCCCGCGCTGCTCCGCCTACCTGGTGCTGCACCGGCCGGAACGCCGGCTGCGCTGCCACCACTGCGGGCTGGAGTCACCGGTGCCGCACCATTGTCCGGACTGCGGCAATGTCGACGTGGCGCCGCTCGGGCGCGGCACCCAGCGCATCGAGGAAGCGCTGGCGGCGCGCTTCCCGCAGGCCCGCATCGCCCGCATCGACGCCGATTCCACGCGCCGCAAGGGCAGTGCCCAGGCCATGTTCGACGAAGTGCACGCAGGCGAGGTCGACATCCTGGTCGGCACCCAGATGGTGGCCAAGGGGCACGACTTCCAGCGTGTGACGCTGGTCGGCATCGTCCATCCCGACGCCGCCATGTTCAGCCACGATTTCCGCGCCGCCGAGCATCTGTTCGCCTCCCTGATGCAGGTGGCCGGCCGCGCCGGCCGGGCAGGCCTGGCCGGCGAAGTCCTGATCCAGACCCGCTATCCCGATGCATCGGCATTGCAGGCACTGGTGCGCCATGACTATGATGGATTCGCGGCAACGCAGTTGCGCGAGCGGCGCCAGGCCGGGTTGCCCCCGTTCGCTTACCAGGTGCTGGTCACGGCCGAGCACGGCCAGCTGGAGCGGGCGCTGGCCTTCCTCCAGGGCGCGCGCAACCGCGCGGATGCGTGCCGGATGGCGCCGGAGGTGCAACTCCATGATCCCGTGCCGATGTCGATGGTGCGTGTGGCCAACCGGGAGCGCGCGCAGATGCTGGTGGAGAGCACATCCCGCCTTGCTCTTCAACGCTTTATCAGCGAGTGGGTGCAAACTTTCAGCGACGCGATGGCCGATGCCAAGGGCGTGCGCTGGCAGCTTGAGATCGATCCCTTGCGGATTTGAGCGGCCCTTCCGAGGCCGTTGAAGATGGGCTGGAGGCAGCGTGGCACAAGATGTGGTGCAACCGTCATTGGCTGCCGAGCATGGTGGTTGTACCTAGTTGCACCGTTGGTTTTTGCCGGAGTATGATCGCGCCAATCTGCAGGTTTCCCGAATGCACCGGGGGGCCAGCGTCCGCGTCTTACGGAGAATCAAGCGCATGGCCACCACCACCCTCGGCGTCAAGCTGGACGACGCTTCCCGCGAACGCCTGAAGCGCGTTGCCCAGTCGATTGACCGCACGCCGCACTGGCTGATCAAGCAAGCCATCTTCACCTATCTGGAACAAGTCGAGCGGGGCCATCTGCCTCATGAGGCCGGCGCCGCAGGTGCGGGGAGCGAGGGTATCGCCGAAGGCGCCGATGGATTCGACGGCGCGGCTGGTGAAGGCGCACCGCAGCCCTTCCTGGAATTCGCCCAGAGCGTGCAGCCGCAGTCGGTGCTGCGTGCGGCCATCACCGCCGGCTACCGGCGCCCGGAAACCGAGTGCGTGCCGGTGTTGCTGGAACAGGCCCGCCTGCCCCGGCAGCAGGCCGAGGCAGCGCTCGCCATGGCCAGGACCCTGGCCACGCGGCTGCGCGAGCGCAAGGTGGGCACGGGGCGCGAAGGGCTGGTACAGGGCCTGATCCAGGAGTTCTCGCTGTCCTCGCAGGAAGGCGTGGCGCTGATGTGCCTGGCCGAAGCGCTGCTGCGCATCCCCGACAAGGCCACCCGCGACGCGCTGATCCGCGACAAGATCAGCGGCGCCAACTGGCAGTCGCACCTGGGCCAGAGCCCGTCGCTGTTCGTCAACGCCGCCACCTGGGGCCTGCTGCTGACCGGCAAGCTGGTGGCCACCCATAACGAGGCGGGCCTTTCCAAGGCGCTCACCCGCATCATCGGCAAGGGCGGCGAGCCGCTGATCCGCAAGGGCGTGGATATGGCGATGCGCCTGATGGGCGAGCAGTTCGTCACCGGGGAAACCATTTCCGAGGCGCTCGCCAACGCGCGCAAGTACGAGGCCGAGGGCTTCCGCTACTCCTACGACATGCTGGGCGAGGCGGCCATGACGGAGGCCGACGCGCGGCGCTACCTGGCCTCCTACGAGCAGGCCATCAACGCCATCGGCCAGGCCTCGCGCGGGCGCGGCATCTATGAAGGCCCGGGCATCTCGATCAAGCTCTCGGCCTTGCATCCGCGCTACAGCCGCGCGCAGCACGAGCGCGTGGTGAGCGAGCTGTACGGCCGCCTGAAGTCGCTGACGCTGCTGGCTCGCCAGTACGACATCGGCATCAATATCGACGCCGAGGAAGCCGACCGCCTGGAAATCTCGCTCGACCTGCTGGAGCGCCTGTGCTTCGAGCCCGAGCTGGCCGGCTGGAACGGCATCGGCTTCGTGGTGCAGGGCTACCAGAAACGCTGCCCCTTCGTGATCGACTACCTGATCGACCTGGCCCGCCGCAGCCGCCATCGCCTGATGATCCGCCTGGTCAAGGGCGCGTACTGGGACAGCGAGATCAAGCGCGCCCAGGTGGACGGGCTGGAGGGTTATCCGGTCTACACGCGCAAGGTCTATACCGACGTGTCCTACGTGGCCTGCGCGCGCAAGCTGCTGTCGGTGCCGGACGCCATCTACCCGCAGTTCGCCACCCACAACGCCCACACGCTGGCGGCCATCTACCAGATCGCCGGCCACAATTACTATCCCGGCCAGTACGAGTTCCAGTGCCTGCACGGCATGGGCGAGCCGCTGTATGACCAGGTGGTTGGCCCGCTGGCCGACGGCAAGTTCAACCGCCCGTGCCGGATCTACGCTCCAGTGGGCACGCACGAGACGCTGCTGGCCTACCTGGTGCGCCGCCTGCTGGAAAACGGCGCCAACACCTCCTTCGTCAACCGCATCGCCGACGAGACCATCTCGCTGGACGAACTGGTGGCCGACCCGGTGACGGTGGTCGAGCGCATGCATGCCGAGGAAGGCACCCTCGGCCTGCCGCACCCGCGCATCCCGCAGCCGCGCACCCTGTATGGCGAGTCGCGCGCCAATTCCGCCGGCATCGACCTCTCCAACGAGCATCGCCTCGCTTCGCTGTCGTCGGCGCTGCTGGCCGGCACCAGCGAGACGCTGCGCGCCGTGCCGCTGCTGGGTGTGGAAGCCGCGGCCGGCGAGGATGCCGTCCAGCCCGCGCCGGTGCGCAACCCGTCCGACCTGCGCGACGTGGTCGGCCACGTTACCGAAGCCAGCATGGCCGAGGTGGAAGCCGCCCTGCAGGCCGCCGTCAACGCCGCGCCGATCTGGCAGGCGACCCCGGCCGAGGTCCGTGCCGCCGCGCTGGAGCGCGCCGCCGAGCTGATGGAAGCGCAGATGCAGTCCCTGATGGGCACCATCGTGCGCGAGGCCGGCAAGACCTTCTCCAACGCCATCGCCGAAGTGCGCGAGGCGGTGGACTTTCTGCGCTACTACGCCGCCCAGGTCAGGGAAACCTTCTCCAGCGATACCCACCGCCCGCTCGGCCCCGTGGTCTGCATCAGCCCGTGGAATTTCCCGCTGGCCATCTTTACCGGCCAGGTCGCGGCCGCGCTGGCCGCCGGCAACACCGTGCTGGCCAAGCCCGCCGAGCAGACCCCGCTGATTGCCGCACGCGCCGTGCGCCTGCTGCGCGAGGCCGGCGTGCCGGCCGGCGCGGTGCAACTGCTGCCGGGCCGCGGCGAGACCGTGGGCGCCGCGCTGGTGGGCGACGCCCGCGTCAAGGGCGTGATGTTCACCGGCTCCACCGAGGTGGCGCGCCTGCTGCAACGCAGCGTGGCAGGCCGCCTGGACGCCGCCGGACGCCCGGTCCCGCTGATCGCCGAGACCGGTGGCCAGAACGCCATGATCGTCGACTCGTCCGCGCTGGCCGAGCAGGTGGTGGGCGATGTGGTGAACTCCGCCTTCGACTCGGCCGGCCAGCGCTGCTCCGCGCTGCGCGTGCTGTGCCTGCAGGAAGACGTGGCCGACCGCGTGCTGGCGATGCTCAAGGGCGCCATGGACGAACTGGCCATGGGCAACCCGGACCGCCTGTCGACCGACGTCGGCCCGGTGATCGACGAAGAAGCGCGCGACAACATCCTGCGCCATATCGACGCCATGCGCGCCAAGGGCCGCCGCGTCCACCAGGCCCGCCCGGACGGCGCCGCCAGTGCCGCCTGCCGCCACGGCACCTTCGTCTCGCCCACGCTGATCGAACTCGACAGCATCGAAGAACTGCAGCGCGAGGTATTCGGCCCCGTGCTGCATGTGGTGCGCTTCGAGCGCGCCGGCCTGGACCCGCTGCTCGAGCAGATCAACGGTACCGGCTACGGCCTGACCATGGGCATCCATACCCGCATCGACGAGACCATCGCGCATATCGTCGAACGGGCCGAGGTCGGCAATCTCTATGTCAACCGCAATATCGTGGGCGCGGTGGTGGGCGTGCAGCCCTTCGGCGGCGAAGGCCTGTCCGGCACCGGCCCCAAGGCGGGCGGCCCGCTCTACCTGCACCGCCTGCTCTCGGTCTGCCCGCAGGACGCCGTGGCCCGCGCCGTGCGCGCCTCGGATGTGCCTGGCGGCGCCGACGATGCCGGCCCGGTGCGCAGCATGGTGGCCGATGCCCTGGGCACGCTGAAGGCATGGGCGCAAGGCGAAGGTGCGGCGCTGCCGGAACTGGCGGCAGTGTGCGAGCGCTTTGCCGCGGCGTCGCCCGCAGGCCTGTCGGTGACGCTGCCCGGCCCCACCGGCGAGCGCAACACCTACACTCTGCTGCCGCGCGCCGCGGTGCTGTGTCTGGCCCAGCAGGAGGCCGACCTGGCCACCCAGCTGGCAGCGGTGCTGGCAGCCGGAAGCCAGGCTGTGTGGCCTGAAAGCCCCATGGCGCACACGCTGTTTGCACGCTTGCCGAAGGCAGTACAATCGCGCGTCCGTCTGGTAACGGACTGGGCCGCGGGTGACGCGAGCTTCGACGCGGTGCTGCACCACGGCGATTCCGACCAGTTGCGCGCCGTCTGCGAACAGCTGGCCACGCGTTCCGGCCCGATCATTTCGGTGCAAGGGCTGGCGCACGGTGAACCGAATATTGCGATCGAACGTTTGTTGATCGAGCGTTCGCTGTCCGTCAATACGGCGGCTGCGGGCGGCAATGCCAGTTTGATGACGATCGGCTGACCTGCCGGCCGTCAATCGGAGGGACGCGAGGCGAGCGGCGATCCCGCAAGTCCCGCGTCATTGAAATCGGGGAGCGTTTCGCGCCACACCCGGACGCGTCCAAAAGCGCAGCAAGGCTATTCAAAAGCCACCAAGGAGAACTGATGAACTCGACTTTCCACAAGACGGCCCTGACCGTTGCCCTGTCCGTCGCCGGCCTCTGCGCCGCTTCGGCAGCTTTCGCACAGGCTCAGGAGATCAAGCTGGGCTTCGCCGCGCCGATGACCGGCGGCCAGGCACAGTATGGCAAGGACATGCAGAACGGCATCGTCCTCGCCATCGAGGAAATGAACGCGACCAAGCCCAAGATCGGCGGCAAGGACGTCAAGTTCGTACTGCTCTCCGAAGACGACGCGGCCGACCCCAAGACCGGCTCGGTGGTCGCGCAAAAGCTGGTCGACGGCGGCATCCAGGGCATGCTGGGCCACTTCAACTCCGGCACCAGCATCCCGGCGTCGATGGTGTACAACCGTGCCGGCATTCCGCAGATCGCCATGGCCACCGCGCCCGAGTACACCCGCCAGGGCTTCAAGACCACCTTCCGCATGATGACCTCCGACACCCAGCAGGGTTCGGTGATCGGTGCGTTCGTGGTGAAGAAGCTGGGCGCCAAGAATATCGCCATCGTCGACGACCGCACCGCCTACGGGCAGGGCCTGGCCGACGAGTTCGAAAAGGCGGCCAAGGCTGCCGGCGGCAAGATCGTGCGCCGCGAGTACACCAACGACAAGGCGGTGGACTTCAAGGCCGTGCTGACCAATATCAAGCGCAGCAACCCGGACGTGATCTTCTTCGGCGGCGCCGAGACCCAGTCCGCGCCGATGGCCAAGCAGGTCAAGGAACTCGGCATGAAGTCCCCGGTGGTGTCGGGCGAAATGTCGAAGACCGACAACTTCCTCAAGCTGGCCGGCCCTGCCGCCGACGGCACCGTGGTGTCGCTGGCCGGCCTGCCGCTGGAGCAGATGCCCGGCGGCCTCGCCTATGAGAAGAAGTACGAAAAGCGCTTTGGCAGCAAGGTCCAGACCTACTCGCCTTATGCCTACGACGGCGCCACGGCCATGATGACCGCCATGATCAAGGCAGGCTCGGCCGATCCGGCCCGCTACCTGCCGGTGCTGGCGGCCACCAATATGCCGGCCGTGACTTCCAAAACCCTGGCCTATGACGCGCGCGGCGACCTGAAGGACGGTGGTATCACCGTCTACAAGGTAGTCGGCGGCAAGTGGACCGTGCTGGAAACGGTTGGCGGCAAGTAAGGCACGCTGCGGCTGGTAGTTGCGGCAACGCCACCCCGTGGGGTGGCGTTGCCGCTTTTGGCCCGCGCGCGAAACGGGCAGGTGCCCGGCGTTGACGGAACGGCAGAATCGCCCCTTGTTTTCACAAGCAGTGCAGAGCGCCGATGGCGCATAATCCCGCACTCGCACATCCACCCAGAAGGAGCAGTCCGTGTCCGTGCAGGAAGTCAGCTACGACCACGCCATCGAGCTAGCCAACGCCGAGCGCTACGATGAAGCGCTGGTCATTCTCGACCAGCTTTCGCTGGCGCAGCCGCAAGTGGTGGATTTCGATTGCCTGCGGGCCCGCCTGCATTACGACCGGGGCGACGCGCAAGCCGCCTTTGCCGTGCTCGACGCGGCGCTGGCAAAGCTGCCCGGGCTGGCGCTGCACCCGGCGCACCGCTGGTCCTCGCGCGGGGTGATCGCGCACCGCTACGGCATGCTGCTGATGGGGATGGAGCGCCTCCAGGAAGCGCTGCCGTGGCTGGAGGAAGCTGCGCTGCGTAATGGCTTGTCCTCGGGCGAGTGGAGCGCCCGCCTGCATGCGGGGCTGGTGCGCTACCGGCTGGGCGACTACGCTGCCGCCGGCGCCTACTGGTATGACCTGCTGTACCGGGCGCCGGACCTTGGCGCGGCGGATATCCTCGGCCAGGCGCTGGCGTATGTGCATGCCGCCGGCGAGCAGGCCGAGCCGATGCTGCGGCTGTGCCTGGCGCGGATTGGCCTGGACAACCCGGAACTGCTCGAGCTCGACGAAGCCGCTGGCGACGCCTTTGCCGCCGAACAGGCCGGCATCGTGCTGGCCAGCCAGCCGGATCACCCCCAGGCGCGCCGCATCCGGGCCCCGCTGCGCTATCGTGCCGGCGACCTCGACGGCGCCTGGGACGACCTGGCCACCTATCAGCGCCAGGTGCCGGACCCGAAGGCGCAGGTGCGCGAGCTGGAATGGCGCCACCAGGCCGGCGAGGCAGAGCCGTGGCTGCGCTTCGCTTTCGCCGAGGGCGCCACCGATGCCACCGGCTACTACCACGCCGGCGTGGCACTGGCCGAATTCATGGCCGCCGTGCCGGCCGCCGAGGCCGCGCTCGCGCCGCAGCTGATCAAGGGCTACCGGCTGGGCCTGGCGCGCTTCGAGAAGTACTTCGCCACCGGCGAAGGCGGCTATGACGATGCCGATCCCCATCTCTACTCGCTGCTGTGCCACAACCTGGCGCAGCGGCTGGAGGGCGCGGACCTGCGCACCGAGCGCATCGCCCTGCGCGAGAAAGGCATTGCGGCCAGCGAATTCATCGAGCACTGGATCGACCTGCTCGCATGCCTCGAGGCGGCTGGCCAGCACCCGAAGGCGGTGGAAGTGGCGGGCGATGTGCTCAACCGCTATCCGCTGGAACGCGATCCGTCCAATGTGGGCTGGGTGTTCAGCCGGCTGATGAGCACCTGGAAGGCGATCGGGGGAGCGGAAGTGATGTCGGCGGCGCGCGACGCGCTGGCGCACGTCGATGCGCGCGCCGATGCCTTGCCGGTCGAGGAGCGTAGCCAGACCGCGCATGCGCTGGCGCACGCCCGCGCGCACTTCGCCGGGCTGCTGCGCAACGCCGCTGGCGGCATGGATCAGCACGACCGCACCGATGCGCTGGCCGAGATCGAGGTGCTGCAGCGCCGTGCCCTGCTGATCGAGGACGCGTGGCTGTGCAACGAATTCGGCCTGATCTGGCGCGACCTGGGCGCGCCGGAGCGGGCGCTGCCGCTGTTCGAGCAAGCCATCGCGCTGACCGCCGGCGATCCCTGGGACCAGGCCTTTCCGCGCGTGCAGCGCGCCCTGATCCGCAACGGCGAGAAGCAATATGCCGAAGCCCTGACCGATTTCCAGACCGCCTTTGCCGCGCGCGACCGCTGGGATGGCGACGCCTACCTTGGCGCGGTCGAGGCCGCGCTGGGGCTGGAACAGCGCGAAACCGCGCTGGCCTACTTCGACAAGGCGCGCGCGCAGGGCGCCGCGCAAGGCAAGACGCGCACGCTCTTCACGCGCGTGGAAGCCAGTCTGCGCGCAACCCGCCCGGCATGGAAGTTCTGGGGCGTCTAGTCCCCGGCAGCGCCCGTACCCGCCGCTTCAGCGGCAATAGAAACGCCATCCCCGTAAGATGGCGTTTTTTTACGTCTGAACGCATCACGTTGCCAGCAACTTCCGTGCGGTGTCGGACAAACTCTGACATGGAATGTCATGTGCCTCCGCTACCATGTCATCTATGAATGGACTGAGCCAATTGTTTCCAAGCCTGCCCCTGGCACCGGGCGGGCTTTTCTGGGTCGGGCTGGCGCTGGTGGGCGCGGGCCTGGCGGGCGAGATATGCCGCATGTACCTGCGGCTGCCCCGCATCGTCGGCTACGCGGCCACGGGCCTCTTGGCCGGCATGCTGGGCCGCGGCATCGTCGACGAGAACATGATCGCGCAGAGCCGCATCCTGATCGACATGGCGCTGGCGCTGGCCTTGTTCGAGCTGGGCCACCGCCTGTCGATCACCTGGCTGCGGGCCAACCGCTGGCTGCTCTTCACCAGTGCGTTTGAAAGCCTGCTGACCTGGGGCCTGGTGGCCGCGGTGCTCCAATGGATGGGCGTGAGCCCGGCGGTGGCCATCCTGGCCGGCGGCATCGCCGTCAGCACATCCCCCACCATCGTGCTGCAGCTGAAGAACGAGCTGCGCGCCGACGGCCAGGTCACCGAGCGCCTGCTCGCCATGGCGGCCCTCAACAGCATCTACGCCGCCGCCATCGTGCAGGTGGCCACCGGCTGGCTGCATTCCGAGTATGGCAACCTGGGCGCCGCGCTGCTCCATCCGTTATACCTGCTGGCGGGGTCCTGCCTGCTGGCCTGGGGCATCGGCAAGCTGGGGCACGCCATCTACGCGCGCATGGCGTCGGACGATCACTACAGCTTCCTGGTGCTGGTGGGCCTGGTGCTGTTCACGCTGGCGCTGACGCGCGTGCTCAAGCTCTCCATGCCGCTCACGCTGATGCTGGCCGGCGTGGTGTTCAAGCACCAGGACAGCCAGCCCCGCGTCTGGCCGGCCCATTTCGGCAGCGCCGGCAGTTTGCTGATCATCGTGATGGTGGTCTCGCTCGGCCTGCCGCTGACCGTGCACGACTGGGCCATCGGCGGCAGCGCCGCGGTGGTGCTGGTGCTGCTGCGCCACATCGCCAAACTGGTGGGCGTGGCCTCGCTGGGCTCCTTCTCGGGCCTGAGCCTGAAGCAATGCGTGGCCCTCGGACTTGCGCTGGCGCCCATGTCGGGCCTGGCCTACCTTTTGATGAGCGATGTCGCGCGGCTGTACCCCGGCACCGGCGAGCCGCTGGCCGCCATCATCCTGTGCGCGCTGGCGATCGAGCAATTGCTGGGGCCTGCCCTGGCCGCCTGGGCACTTCGCTATGCCGGCGAGGTCAGAGGCAATGGAGGAGGGCGCTGATGTCACTGGAACCGTTCAAGCACTCCGAGGCGCTGACCTTTGGCGTGGAGCTGGAGCTGCAGCTGGTCAACCGGCACGACTACGACCTGGCGCCGTTCGCGCCGGACCTGCTGCGTGCGCTGAAAGGCGCACAGCATGCCGGCGACATCAAGCCGGAGATCAGCCCGTCGATGATCGAGATCAGCACCGGCATCTGCCATAGTTATGCACAGGCGCTGGATGAGCTCGGCACCATGCGCGACCTGATGGTGGAAGCCTCGCATTCGCTCAATCTCGGCATCTGCGGCGGCGGCACCCATCCCTTCCAGCAATGGGCTGACCGCACCATTTCCGATTCGCCCCGCTACCAGTACATCTCCGAACTCTACGGCTACCTGGCCAAGCAGTTCACCGTGTTCGGCCAGCACGTGCATATCGGCTGCCCGAGCGCCGACGAATCGCTGTTCCTGCTGCATGCGATCGGCCGCTACGTGCCGCATTTCATCGCGCTGGCCGCCTCGTCGCCCTTTGTGCAGGGCGTGGATACCGGCTTCGCCTCGGCGCGGCTGAACTCGGTCGCGGCCTTTCCGATGAGCGGGCGCGCGCCGTTCCTGCTTACCTGGGATGCCTTCACCGCTTACTTCGAGAAGATGCGCAATACCGGCGTGATCGAAAGCATGAAGGACTTCTACTGGGATATCCGCCCCAAGCCCGAGTTCGGCACCATCGAGGTCCGCGTGATGGACACGCCGCTGACGGTGGGCCGCGCCTGCGATATCGCCGCCTATATCCAGGCGCTGGCCCGCTACCTGCTGCTGTCGCGCCCCTTCATGCCGCACGACGACGATTACCTGGTCTACACCTTCAACCGCTTCCAGGCCTGCCGCTTCGGCCTGGAAGGCGAATACGTGCATCCCAACGAACTGACGCGCATGCCCATCGCCGATCACATCATGTCGATCTGCGACGCGCTGGTGCCGCACGCGGAAGCGCTCGGCTCGCTCGATGCGCTGGCCAATATCCGCACGCTGGCGCAAAGCCGCAACGGCGACGCCGAACGCGTGCGCCAGATCGATGCCGACACGCGCAGCCTGCGCGAGACGGTCAGGCAGACCTGCGACAGCTGGGCGAGCTGAGGGCGCCTGCTGGTGGCGGCAGGCGGCCGACGGCTGCGGCTGCGGTTGCGCCGGCCGAGGCCGCCAGCCCGCCAGCAGGGTGACACCAGGACACTGCCTAGCTCTGCGCGTCGGCGTACACCGGCTCGCAGCGCACCTCCGACTTGACCGAGTTGGCGATAAAACAGGCCTCGTGCGCCGTGTGATGCAGGTGCGCGATCTCCTCGCGGGTAGGCTGGCATTCCCCGGAGAAGGTGACCTCGGGCCTGAGCGTGACCACCGTCATCGCCATCCTGCCCTCGGCGTTCTTTGCCATGGTCCCGACCGCCGCATCGAAATAGCGGTCCACGCAGAACCTGTGCTTGGCCGCAATGGAAAGGAACCACAGCATGTGGCAGCTGGAGAGCGAGGCGACGAACGCCTCTTCCGGATCGACGGCCGCGGCATCCGACATGGGCAGCGGCACGACATGGGGCGATGACGATCCGGGTACCTCGATGCCGCCATCGAAGCGCAGCCGGTGCTTCCGGCTGTAGCGGTTGCCGAGGAAGTCCTGCTCGCCACGCTGCCAGAGGATTTCTGCGGTGTATTCGGCCATGCTCTGCTCTCCGTTGAAGTGCTTGTCGCTTGTTCCGGGCCGGCGGGCTACCGGAACGGTGCGGGTTCATCACGCCCCATGCGGCACCCGTTCCCCGTCCCGCAAGCCAAGCCGCTGGTTGGCCGGCACCGCCACGTCGATCAGCTTGGGCTTTGGCAGGTTGAGCTGCCCCATCATCTCGATGAACTGGGTACGCGTGCGGCCGGCCACGCGGCTGTTGTGCGCGCGTTCCTGGCCGATGGTGGACTGGGTGCGGCCCTTGTAATCGTGGGCGGGATAGACCACGGTGTCGTCGGGCAGCCTGAAGAGTTTCTGCGTGAGGCTGTCGTACAGCGTACCCGCGTCGCCTGACTGGAAATCGGTGCGGCCGCAGCCGTCGATCAGCAGCGTGTCGCCGGTGAAGACGCGGCGCACCGGGCCCGCCGGCGCGGCTTCTTCCCACAGGTAGCTCATGCTGCCGGCGGTGTGTCCCGGCGTGTGGATGGCGCGCAGCGTCTGCGTGCCGAACTGCAGCGTATCGCCGTCGATCAGCTGCTTTTGCGCTGGGCGGATATCGCAGCCCGACGGCGCCGCCGTGTGCGCGCCGGTTTGCAGTGCAACATGGCCCGCGGAGGTGATGTGGTCGGCATGCGCATGGGTTTCCACCACCCATGCCAGCCTGGCGCCGCTGGCCTGCAGCAGCGCGAGGTCGCGCTCTAGCTGGTGATCGACCGGGTCGATCAGCAACGCCTCGCGCGTGGCGGCGTCGATCAGCAGGTAGGTGTACGTGGACGAGGTTTCGTCGAACAGCTGATGGAAGGTCTGCATGACAGTACCGCCGGAGTGGGATCGGACATGATAGCGCCGCGACATGGTGTCGCGGCGTTCGCTTCACTGCTTAGCTTCACCGCTTTGCTTCACTATTCACAATAGCCGTTCCCACAGCACGCGGAAGGGCACCGCCGGCACCAGGAAACAGAACGGCTGCGCGTGCTGCGCGCCGAGTTCGCGCAGCATCGGCAGATCGCACTCGTCGCTTGCCGCTTCCAGCGGCTGCACGGCGGCCAGGTCGATCGGCAGGTCGATGCCGGCGTGCGCGATGCGCCCGGCATCCTCCACCTGCGAGATGGCGCTGTCCTGCAGGCACAGGAAGGCCACCGCGGCTTCCCAGGAATCGAAGCAGTCGGCAAAACCGGCGGGCAACCCGCGCACGGCGGCGGGCCGCACCGCGCTGCGCAGCGCAGGCGCGCTGCCGGCGCCGGGAACGATCTCGGTGCGGATCGCGCCGTCGTCCTGTTGCCGGTGCACGAAGCGCGCCGCCAGGTGCGATGGCAGGGCGTCGCTGAACAGGCGGCTGCCGAGCGCGTAGATGGCGCTGTCCAGCGTGTTCTTGGCGAACAGCACGATACGGTCGGCGCGCATGCCGCCGGGCAGTTCGTCGACATAGAAGCGCCAGTTGCTCTGCAGCGGCGACGGATACAGCCGCCGCAGCGGCCCCGCGGCGGCCGGCCCGAAGTGCCGGTGCGCGTACGTGAGCGCGGTGAACAGGGTCTTGCCGTCACGCTGCCACAGGCGCACGCCGGGCGGCACGTACCTGGCGGCGGCCTTGGCGTCCACCAGCCAGTTCAGGTAGACCACCCGCTCGACCTCGCTTTGCAGCACCATGAAAGGCAGGCGCGAGAGCAGCGCGCGGCGGGCCGCCAGCAGCCGGGGCGAGGACACCAGCCCGCCCAGCAATCTGCCGGGCAGGCCGGGCCGGGGATGGACGAAACGGTTGTGGATAAGTTGCGGACGCGGCTGGGTCAAGCGATGGTCACCACGTCGCTAAGCTGCACCACCGGCACCGCATCGGTGTAGTTGGGAATATCGCGCTGCAATTCGTTGCCGGCTGCCTTGGCCGCAGCCGCGAAGTCCTGTACCGACTCGAACAGGAAGTGGCACATCACCGTATAAGCCGGATCCGAGCCCGGCGCGCCGCCGCCCAGCCCGCGTTCCACCGCCACGCCGCGGTAGCCGGGATGCGCGCCGAACAGCTCGATGGCGCGCGGCATGTGCCGCTGCAGGTAGTACTCCATGTCGAACTTGCCGCCCTTGCTGTGCGGGTAGAGAAAGCTGATCTTGATCATGCCGGACTCCAGGTGGGTGGGGGTGGATGCCCGGCAAGCGTAGCAGAAAGTGCCGTGGAAGCGCGGAGACGGTCTCAGCACTCCACGATGTTCACCGCCAGCCCCCCGCGCGCCGTTTCCTTGTACTTGGTCTTCATGTCGGCGCCGGTCTCGCGCATGGTCTTGATCACCGAGTCCAGCGAGACATAGTGCATGCCGTCGCCGCGCAGCGCCATGCGCGCGGCGTTGACCGCCTTGACCGATGCCATGGCATTGCGCTCGATGCAGGGAATCTGCACCAGCCCGCCGACCGGGTCGCAGGTCAGGCCGAGGTTGTGCTCCATGCCGATCTCGGCAGCGTTCTCGACCTGCTCCGGCGTGCCGCCCATCACGGCGGCGAGGGCGCCGGCGGCCATTGAGCAGGCGACGCCGACCTCGCCCTGGCAGCCGACTTCGGCGCCGGAGATCGACGCGTTGAGCTTGTACAGCATGCCGATCGCGCCGGCGGTCAGCAGGAAGTCGATCACGCCCTGCGGGCTGGCGTTCGGCACGAAGCGGTCGTAGTAGTGCAGCACGGCGGGAATGATGCCCGCGGCGCCGTTGGTGGGCGCGGTGACCACGCGGCCGCCGGCGGCGTTTTCTTCATTGACGGCGATCGCATAGAGGTTGACCCAGTCCATCACCGAGAGCGGATCGGCCAGCGCGCGCTCGGCGTGCTCGGTGAGGTTGCGGAACAGCTCGGGCGCGCGGCGCTTGACCTTGAACGGGCCCGGCAGCTCGCCGTCGGTGCGGCAGCCGCGCGCCACGCAGGCCTGCATCACGGCCCAGATCTGCAGCAGGCCGGCGTTGACCTCGGCCTCGCTGCGCCACACGCATTCGTTTTCCATCATCAGCCGCGCGATGCTTTTCTTGCTCGCGGCCGCCATCTCCAGCATGGCGCGCCCGCTGCGAAACGGATGCGGCAATTGATGGTCGGCTTCCAGGATCTGCGTATTGGCCGCGCCCGCGGTGATCACGAAGCCGCCGCCCACCGACAGGTAGCGCCCCTCGCGAATGGGCTCGCCGCCGGCATTGAAGGCATGGAACTTCATGCCGTTGGGATGCTCGGCCATGGCCTCGCGGCGATAGAAGACGATGTGCTCCTTCTCCACGAAGGGCACGGGATGGGTGCCGAGCAGCGACAGCGTGCGGCTGGCGCGCAGCGCGGCCAGGCGCTGCTCGATGGTGTCGGGGTCGATGGTGTCGGGCGCTTCGCCCAGCAAGCCGAGCATGACGCCCTTGTCGGTGCCGTGGCCGCGGCCGGTGGCGCCGAGCGAGCCATACAGCTCGACGCGCACGCTGGCGACCAGCGGCAGCAGGCCGTCGCGCGCCAGGCCCTGGGCGAACATCAGCGCAGCGCGCATCGGCCCCACGGTATGCGAACTGGAAGGGCCGATGCCCACCTTGAACAGGTCGAAGACGCTGACTGCCACGGGAAACTCCTGGTTGGGGACTACCTGACGCCGGCTTCAGACCGGCGTGTCGTTGCTGTCGTTATCCGGGGCGCGCCACAGGGAGCTGGCAGCGTCGCGCGGAGTTTGGGGGACTTCCTTCTTCACCATCACGCTGATGGTGCCGTCGTTCTCGAGGATGGCGAAATGCACATCCGCCACCCGCTGGCAGCCGGCATGGCGCAGCGCCTTATGCAGGTCGTCCCGGGTGATATAGGCGTTCTTCATCACGTCGGGATAAACGTGTCCTTCGTGCACCAGCACCTGCGGGCGCCCCTCGACCACGTTCTCGAAGCGCCGGCTGCGCCAGCTCAGCCAGGCCAGCACGAGGTTGGCGCCGACCAGCGTCACTGCCAGGATCAGCCCGGCGGTGACGGAGTTGTCCCCCGCGTTCATGGAATTCTGCACCGCGTTGGACAGCACCAGCAGCAGCACCAGGTCGAGCGATGTGAGCTGCCCGATCTGGCGCTTGCCGGAGAGGCGCAGCAACACCAGCAGGCTGCCGTAGACGATCAGTCCGCGCAGGACGAATTCCCACCAGGGGGCGCTGAGATTCCACATGGATGCTCCGTTCGCGAGGCGCGGCCGGGTGGCCGCGCTACCGCTTCGAGCATAGCGCGTTGGCGGGATCGCGGCTGCCGGCCACGGCCTGCCGACGGGCTCAGGCCTGGTCGGCGTACTCGCTCATCGGCACGCAGGCGCAGAACAGGTTGCGGTCTCCGTACACGTTGTCCGCGCGGCCGACCGGCGGCCAGTACTTCTGCGTGCGCAGGGAGGCCACCGGGTAGGCGGCTTCCTGGCGCGTGTACTTGTGCTCCCAGGCGTCGGCGGTGATCACCGCGGCGGTGTGCGGCGCGTTCTTCAGCGGGTTGTCCTCGCGGTCGAAGCTGCCGTCCTCCACGCGGCCGATCTCGGCGCGAATGGCGATCATGGCGTCGATAAAGCGGTCCAGCTCGTGCAGGGCCTCGCTCTCGGTCGGCTCGATCATCAGCGTGCCCGGCACCGGGAAGCTCATGGTGGGGGCGTGGAAGCCGTAGTCCATCAGGCGCTTGGCCACGTCCTCGTTGGAGATGCCGGTGGTCTTCTGCAGCGGGCGCAGGTCCAGGATGCACTCGTGCGCCACCAGGCCGTGCTGGCCGGTGTAGAGCACGGGGAAGTAGGGCGACAGGCGGCGCGCCACATAGTTGGCGGCCAGGATGGCGTTCTCGGTGGCGGCGGTCAGGCCGGCCGAACCCATCATGGCGATATACATCCACGAGATCGGCAGGATGCTGGCCGAGCCGAACGGCGCGGCGGACACGCCGCCGATGCCGCGGTCGTCGCGGCGATAACCCACGCTGTCCTGGTTGGGCAGGAAGTCGGCCAGGTGCGCGCCGACCGCCACCGGGCCGACGCCCGGGCCGCCGCCGCCGTGGGGGATGCAGAAGGTCTTGTGCAGGTTCAGGTGGGACACGTCGCCGCCGAACTGGCCCGGCGCGGCGGTGCCGACCATGGCGTTCATATTGGCGCCGTCCACATAGACCTGGCCGCCGTGCCGGTGCACGATGTCGCAGATCTGCTGCACGCCCTGCTCGAACACGCCATGCGTGGACGGGTAGGTGATCATGATCGCGGCGAGGTTCCTGCTGTGCTGATCGGCCTTCTTCGCCAGGTCTTCCAGGTCGACGTTGCCGTTCTCGTCACAGGCCACCACCACCACCTTCATGCCGGCCATCTGCGCCGAGGCGGGATTGGTGCCGTGCGCCGAGGAGGGGATCAGGCAGATGTCGCGATGGCTTTCGCCGCGGCTGGCATGGTAGGCATGGATGATCAGCAGGCCGGCGTACTCGCCCTGCGAGCCGGCGTTGGGCTGCAGGCTCACCGCGGCGTAGCCGGTGGCGGCGCACAGCATGGCTTCGAGCTGGTCGATCATCTCGCGGTAGCCGACCGTCTGGTCGAGCGGCGCGAACGGGTGGACCTTGCTGAATTCGGGCCACGTCACCGGGATCATCTCGCTGGTGGCGTTGAGTTTCATGGTGCACGAGCCCAGCGGGATCATGGTGCGGTCCAGCGCCAGGTCCTTGTCGGCCAGCATGCGCAGGTAGCGCAGCATTTCGTGCTCGGCGTGGTGCGTGTTGAACACCGGGTGGGTCAGGTAGGCGCTCTGGCGGGCCAGGCCGGCCGGGTAGGCGTCCTGCGCGGCGGCCTCCAGTGCGTCGAAATCGGGCACCGGCTTGCCGTGGGCGAAGATCTCCAGCAGGGCGGCCACGTCTTCGCGCGCGGCGGTTTCGTCCAGCGAGATGCCGATGCGGGTGGCGCCGGCGTGGCGCAGGTTGATGCCGCGGGCCGTGGCCGCCGCGTGCAGGGCCTCGGTGTTGAAGCCGGTTTCCAGCGTCAGCGTGTCGAAGAAGGTGGCGTTGGTGCGCGCATAGCCGAGCTGTTCCAGGCCGCCGGCCAGCGTGGCCGTCAGGCGGTGCACGCGTTGCGCGATGCGCTTGATGCCTTGCGGGCCGTGGTACACGGCGTACATGGACGCCATCACCGCCAGCAGTACCTGTGCGGTACAGATATTGGAGGTGGCCTTCTCGCGGCGGATATGCTGCTCGCGCGTCTGCAGGGCCAGCCGGTACGCCTTGTTGCCTTGCGCGTCGATGGTCACGCCCACCAGCCGGCCGGGCATGGAGCGCTTGAACGCATCCTTGACCGCCATATAGCCGGCGTGCGGGCCGCCGAAGCCGAGCGGCACGCCGAAGCGCTGCGAGTTGCCCACCGCCACGTCGGCGCCCCATTCGCCGGGCGCGGCGATCAGGGTCAGCGCCAGCAGGTCGGCGGCAGCCACCACCAGGCCGCCGGCGGCGTGCACGGCGTCGGCGATGGCGCGGTAGTCGGCGACGTCACCGTTGACGCCGGGGTATTGCAGCAGCACGCCGAAGGCATGGGCGCCGGCGGCTTCCGAAGCGGGGCCGACCTTGACCTCGATGCCTAGCGGCAGGGCGCGGGTGCGTATCACTTCCAGCGTTTGCGGCAGTACGTCGTCGGCCACGTAGAAGGTGCTGGAAGCGTGCTTGTTGACGCGCTGCAGCAGCGTCATGGCTTCGGCAGCGGCGGTGCCTTCGTCCAGCATCGAGGCGTTGGCGATGTCCAGGCCGGTCAGGTCGGTCACCATCTGCTGGAAGTTCAGCATGGCTTCCAGGCGGCCCTGGGAGATCTCTGGCTGGTAGGGCGTGTAGGCGGTGTACCAGGCCGGGTTCTCGAAGATGTTGCGCAGCACCACGCCCGGGGTCAGGGTGTTGTAGTAGCCCTGGCCGATAAAGCTCTTGAACACGCGGTTCTTGCTCGCCAGGCCGCGCAGCTTGGCCAGCGCGGCCTCCTCGCTGAGCGGCTCGGTGAACTGGCCCAGCGGCATGCCGTCGCGGCGGCGGATGGCGGCGGGGATGACGGCGTCGATCAGCGCGGCGCGGTTGTCATAGCCAAGCACCTTCAGCATGTGCTGCTGTTCGGCGTCGTCGGGGCCGATATGTCGGGAGGCGAAGGCGTCGCGCGCCTCCAGTTCGGCCAGCGTGGGCCGGGCAGCTTGGGCGGCGGTCATGGGCAGAG
The DNA here is from genome assembly GCF_057798855.1 of Cupriavidus sp. 96C5-1. Lineage (NCBI taxonomy): Bacteria > Pseudomonadati > Pseudomonadota > Betaproteobacteria > Burkholderiales > Burkholderiaceae > Cupriavidus > Cupriavidus sp. 96C5-1. The sequence continues at coordinate 56,976 of NZ_JBYOJU010000009.1, forward strand.
GGGCGTTCATGGCAAGGATCTCGTGGGAGCGGTGCGGCGGGTGGTCGGCCCGGCCGCGTCGCGGCAATCTTTATCCGTCACTCCCGTGGCGCGGGAATGACGATCTGGCATCAGGCGCCGACGTTGGCCTTGTAGGCGTCGGCCGACATCAGGCCGTTCACGTCGTCGCTGTTGGCCGGCTTGAGCTTGAACAGCCAGGCGTCGAAGGCATCGGCATTGACGCTTTCGGGGGCTGCGGCGGCGGCATCGTTGATGGCGATCACTTCGCCAGCCACCGGGGCGTAGATGTCGGACGCGGCCTTGACCGATTCCACCACGGCCAGCGCGTCGCCGGCACCGACCGACTTGCCCACTTCCGGCAGTTCCAGGAAGACGATGTCGCCCAGCGCGTCCTGCGCGTGGTCGGTGATGCCGATGGTCAGGGTGCCGTCGGCTTCGACGCGCACCCACTCATGGGACTCGGTGTATTTCAGGTCGGCGGGGAAATTCATGGGATTCTCCAGATTCAATTTGTTATTCAGCGCCTGCCGGAGGGTGTCGATGGTCGACGGGGAAACCGCCGGCAGGCGCGCTGTGACCGGGTGCGAGCGTTCAGCTCACGAGTGCCTTGCCATTGCGCACAAACGGCAGTTTAACCACAGTCGCGGCGAGTTTGCGGTCGCGGATCTCGACCTGCACCTCGGCGCCGATGGCCACATCGCGCGGCAGGCGGGCAAAAGCGATGGATTGGGACAGCGACGGGCTGAAGGTGCCGCTGGTGATCTCGCCGTCGCCGGCGGGGGTGATGACCTTCTGATGGGCGCGCAGCACGCCGCCTTTATCGCGCAGGATCAGGCCGACGAACTGCTGGGTCTGGCCCGCGGCGACCAGCGCCGCCTTGCCGGTGAAATCGCGTTCGCTTTGCAGGTCCACGGTCCAGGCCAGGCCGGCGTTGAGCGGCGAAGTGTGGATGTCCATGTCCTGCCCGTACAGGTTCATGCCGGCTTCCAGGCGCAGCGTGTCGCGCGCGCCCAGGCCGGCCGGCGCCACGCCGGCGGCGATCAGCTTTTCCCACAGGCCAGCGACGTTCGCGGCGGGCACCACCAGTTCGAAGCCGTCTTCGCCGGTGTAACCGGTGCGCGCGACCATGACTTCGCCCAGGGCGGGGTCCTGCACCACCACGGCGTTGAACGGCTTCAGGGCTTCGCTGGGCTGCGTGGAGGGAAAGGCGCTCCAGACCTTGGCGCGGGCGTTGGGGCCCTGCACGGCGACGATGGCCAGCGGCGCGACGCCGTCGGGGGCGTTGTCGCCGCGGCGCGGGGTGATTTTCACGCCGCTGTTGGTGGCGGCGTTGCGGGCCGCGATCCATTCGATATCGTTGTTCGCGGTGCCGGCGTTGACCACCAGGCGGAACCGGTCTTCGGCGAAGAAGTAGACGATCAGGTCGTCGATGGCGCCGCCCTTTTCGTCGAGCATGCAGGAGTACAACGCCTTGCCCGGCGTTTGCAGCTTGTCCACATTGTTGGCCAGCAGGCCGCGCAGGAAGGCACGCACGTGCACGCCATCGAGATCGACCACGCACATGTGGGAGACATCGAACATGCCGGCATCGCCGCGCACGGCCTTGTGTTCCTCGATCTGGGAGCCGTAGTTGACCGGCATGTCCCAGCCGCCGAAATCGACCATGCGGGCGCCGAGGGCGCGGTGGATAGCATTGAGGGGCGTGGCCTGGAGCGTCATGGAATCCTCGGGGGAAGGCAAATCTCGGTTCGAAAACGAAAAAAGGGCCATCCGCCACAGGATTCGACGCGCATGGCGCTGCCAAATCCGCTGCGGCGGATGACCCCTCTGTCCTCGATACCTGAGAGATTACAAGGCGGGTCCGGTTGGGCCCGGGCCTTGCGCGCCCCTTCGGTGGGCACGCTCACCATCTATTCGACCATGTCGAAAAATGGCGGGTGCCGCTCTCCAGAGTACGGCGTGCATCGTGTGCCTGTTGCAAGCCGATCCAACCAGTCCATGGTGCCTGAGAGTTTTCGGGTGATACCCCTTCGGCGGCGCAGGATTCGCGCGCTCTCCCGGTCGGATGCGCGCAATTTACGGGAGCGCCCCGGCTTTGTCAACGCGGTCCGCGCCGACCCCGGCGCCATGGGAACGGCGCAAGGGCAGGGCGGCTCGCCTACCTCCTGCGAGGGTTGTCGGTCGTGACGTTACCGATCACGCCGCCAACCGCGGCGCCGCCGAGCGTGCCCAGCGCGTCACCGCCGGTCAGCACCGCACCGCCGACCGCGCCCACGCCGGCACCGATCGCGGTGTTACGTTGCTTGGGACTCATGTCGGCACAGCCGGCCATGCTCGCTACCGCGATACCGATCAAGGCCACCTTGCCCAGGGATTGCAGGGTCTTCATGATTCGCTCCAATGTATCGTGACATGCATCCGGCACGCAGCGCACACGTGCGGACATGAAAATTAGACGGTGCCGGCATGCCCATGGCTCCGGACCTTACGAAGTGTTACTTCCTCCCTGCCGGGCCACTTTCATTGCCGCGGAGGCGCCTCGGCCGCGTGTTAGCATCCACCCTCCGCCCAGCCAGCGCGCGCCTCCGCGTTGCACATCCGTCACTTCCCGCCACGTATGACCCACGGACTCAATCCTGCCCAATCCGAAGCCGTTCGCTATCTCGACGGCCCCTGCCTGGTGCTGGCCGGCGCCGGTTCGGGCAAGACGCGGGTGATCACGCAGAAAATCGCCCACCTGATCGAGGACAAAGGCTTCCAGCCCAGGCACATCGCCGCGGTGACCTTTACCAACAAGGCCGCCAAGGAGATGCAGGAGCGCATCGCCAAGCTGATGGAGGGCAAGACCACGCGCGAGGGCAAGCGCATCCCCATCAAGCAGATCACCGTCAGCACCTTCCACTCGCTGGGCGTGCAGATCCTGCGGGCCGAGGCAGAGCACGTGGGCCTGAAGCCGCGCTTTTCCATCATGGATTCGGACGATTGCTTCGGTCTGGTGCAGGAGCAGCTCGCCACCACCGACAAGAAGCTGATCCGCAATGTGCAGAGCACCATCTCCCTGTGGAAGAACGGCATGGTCGATCCGGAGACCGCCATCGCCGAGGCCGCCAACGCCGACGATCACCAGGCGGCGCTGATCTACCGCAACTACGTGGCCACGCTGCATGCCTACCAGGCGGTGGATTTCGACGACCTGATCCGCCTGCCGGCCGAGCTGTTCGCTCGCAACGAGGAGGTGCGCCTGCGCTGGCAGAACCGGCTGCGCTACTTCCTCGTGGACGAGTACCAGGACACCAACGCCTGCCAGTACCAGTTGCTCAAGCAACTCGCCGGCGGCTCGCACCTGCGCGCGCCGGCCTTCACCGCGGTGGGCGACGACGACCAGGCCATCTACGGCTGGCGTGGCGCCACGCTGGACAACCTGCGTCTGCTGCAGACCGATTTCCCCGACCTGAAGGTGGTCAAGCTGGAGCAGAACTACCGCTCCACCGTGCGCATCCTGGAGGCGGCCAACGCGGTCATCTCCAACAATCCCAAGCTGTTCGACAAGAAGCTGTGGAGCGAGCACGGCATGGGAGATGCCATCGCCATCAACCCGATGAACGATGAGGAGCACGAGGCGGAATCCGTGGTGTTCCGGCTTTCCGCCCACAAGTTCGAGCGGCGCGCGCAGTTCCGCGACTACGCCATCCTGTATCGCGGCAACCACCAGGCGCGGCTGTTCGAGCAGATCCTGCGCCGCGAGCGCATTCCCTATGTGCTGTCGGGCGGGCAGAGTTTCTTCGACAAGGCCGAGATCAAGGACATCTGCGCCTACCTGCGCCTGATCGCCAACCCGGACGACGATCCTGCCTTTATCCGCGCCATCACCACGCCGAAACGTGGCGTGGGCAACGCCACGCTGGAAGTGCTGGGCACCTTCGCCGGCCAGGCCAAGGTGTCGCTGTTCGAGGCGGCCATGATGGGCGGCATCGAGGGCAAGCTGCAGCCGCGCCAACTGGAGCCGCTGCGGGTGTTTTGCGAGGCCATGGTGCGCCTGGCCGGCCGCGCGGCCAGCGATCCCGCCACCGAAGTGCTCGACGACCTGATGGAAGGCATCCACTACGAGGCCTACCTCTACGACACCTTTGACGAGCGCCAGGCCCAGTCGCGCTGGACCAACACGCTGGAATTCCTCGACTGGCTCAAGCGCAAGGGCACCAAGCCGGAAGCCACCGGCGAAGGCGAGGAGGCCACCGGCTTCGACACCGCCGATGGCTTTGGCGACGAAGGCAAGAACCTGCTCGAGCTGACCCAGACGGTTGCGCTGATGAGCATGCTCGAAGGCCGCGAGGAAGACCCGGACGCGGTGCGCCTGTCGACGCTGCATGCCTCCAAGGGGCTGGAATATCCGCACGTGTTCCTGGTCGGCGTGGAGGAGGGCATCCTGCCCCATTGCCGCGAAGACGAGGACATGACCGACGAAAAGATCGAGGAAGAGCGCCGGCTGATGTACGTGGGCATCACCCGCGCCCAGCGCAGCCTGCACATCAGCTGGTGCAAGAAGCGCAAGCGCGCCCGCGATACCTATTCCTGCGAGCCCTCACGCTTTATCGGCGAGATGAAGCTGGAGGAAGCCCCCGCGCCGGTGGACGAAACCCCGGCCATGAGCCCGAAGGACCGGCTCGCCGGGCTCAAGGCGCTGCTCGGCAAGCCCGCGGCTTCGTAAGCCGGCCATGCCCCGCGCCGGCACGGCGTACAAAGTCGATACATCGTCATACAAGGAAGACAAGACCCCGGCATGCGGCACGCATAACATCACCGATGCCCGGCTCGTTTCTTGAGCGGGCGCCGCGCCGATTCGTCCCTTCGTCTCGGCGTGGCCGGGCAGCATGCCCGACTTCTTCCCTGTTCAGCGCCTCCGCACTTCAGTGTCCGGGGGCGTTTTTTTGGCGCTGCCGCCGGGCCGCGTGACCGGGAAAGCGGCGGCGGATGCCAAAGCCGGATCCAGGTCAGGCGCGCACGATTCCCACCGTGAACTCGCCTTCCAGCGTGCCCAAGGCATCCTGCATCCGCCGTACCCGCACCAGGCCCGGGTGCGTGCCCGCAATCGGGTCCTGGCTGTTCACGAACGGCGAGGCGCCGCGCGCGCGGTAGGCGGGATGGCCGAGATGCACTTCGCGGTTCAGCGTCTCGTCGAAGAACAGCTGGCTGGTCAGCACCTCCCTCTGGCCCAGATGGATCTTGAGATGGATATGCACCGCGCGTGGCGCGTACCAGCCGGGATAGATCGTCACGAATCGGGCGCTGCCATCGGCCCCGGTGGGCTGCACGCCCCGCAGGAAGCGCGCGGCGCTGGTGGGCGCGGCATGCATGCCGCCTTCGCCGTGGGCGCCGCCGGGCGGCGGCGGCATGCTGGCCAGGTCATAGCCGCTATAGCTGCCGCCGGCATCGCAATGCCAGATGCTTGCCTGCGCGCCTTCTACCGGCGCGCAGCCGCGGCCGGTATCCAGCACGATCAGCCGCAGCCGTAGCAACTGGCCCGGGCGGCCATCCCGGATATCGCTGCGCACCAGCGCCTGGTCGATATAGAAGGGCCCCTCGGTCAGGGCAGGAGTCAGCAGGCAGGCCGCCGGCGCGGGCTGCGCGGCAGGCAGTGGCTGGGCCGCGGGATTGCCGGCCCATCCCGCCACACCGGCGCCGAGCACGCCACCGAGAAAGCGGCGGCGCCCGGCGCTGGCGGCCTCGTCGCCGGGGTGAACGTGGTCTTTACTGCGCATCGCGTTTTCCTTGCCAGCGCGGGGCCGCAGCGCCGGGTACGTCGTCAGGGCCAGGCGCGGCAAAGGCGCAAGGCATTGGCCCCGGTCCGGGCCTCCTGCCGGTCATGGGCCCGGGCCCGTCTGCCATTGCACCGTGAAAGAGGCCGGGGGGCATCGGCCCGAACGGGCCCGCGGGCGCCAATCCCAGCCAGCGGGCGCCTTCCGGCATGGCGCGCAGGTGTTTGCGCTGGCCGGGATCCAGACTTTCGTCAAAGGCAATCCAGCGGTCGCGCACGGCGCGGCGATCCTTGTCGAGGGCATCGTGCAGGCGGTCTTCGCGCTCCGCGCGGGCGCGCAGCGACGACGCCGGCGCATCTGCCGCATCCGGGTCGCCGCCCTCGCGGATCAGGCGTGCACGCAGTTCCAGCGCATGGGCATGCGCTTCGCGCGCGGCGGCGCGGGCGGCTTGCCACAGGGCGGTCTGGGCCGGCGTCAGTGCCAGCGTGTCGCGCAGCGACACTGGCACCGGCGGCTGGGCCGGCCCGGCCAGTGCCGGCGCGCCGGTCTGCAGCGCGTGCGCGGGCAGCGCCATGGCGCCGGCGGCGCAGAGTACGCCGAGAGAAACGAGGGTGCGCAGGCGGGGCAGCAAGGCTTGTGGCTGGGTCATAGGAGTCTCCATGGACGTCATGCGGGAGCGTTCCCCGGGCTTGCTGGCGCCATGCCGGCCCATGAAGCATAGTGGGCAATGGCAAGGCAAAGCGGCGACCGGATCGCCGGTATCCGGCGCAAGCGCGCCAAAGCAGCGGGTTAGCGACATGCCATCTTAGAAAAGCGCGCCCCGGCATGCTTGAGCGCTTGGTCAGCGAGCCGAAGCAATGCCGTACAAAGCGGTTGGCGGGCGCCGGCGCTTCGTATCAGGATGGATACAAAGACGCCACACCGGGCCCATCAGCCAGGCGTGCAAGGCTGGTAGAGTGAATCCTGGCGGCAGCCAGCCGCAAGACCTGCCAACCTGGCCAACCTGCCGCCGCAAACCGTTGTAAAGCCTCCCGAATCCCGATGGACCTATCTCCCGCTTCGCCCCTGCACCTGCTGATCGTCGACGACGACCCGCAGATCCGCTCCATGCTGGCCGAATACCTCGCCACCTTCGGCATCGAGGCCGACGGCGCGGAGGGCGGCGCCGCCATGCGCGCCGCCATGGCCGTGCGCGACTACGACCTGGTGGTGCTCGATCTCTCGCTGCCCGGCGAAAACGGCCTGGCGCTGTGCCGGGAAATCCGCGAGCGCGGTGACCTGCCAGTCATCATGCTGACCGCGCGCACCGAACTGGCCGACCGCGTGGTCGGGCTGGAGGTCGGCGCGGACGACTACGTCACCAAGCCCTTCGAGATGCGCGAACTGGTGGCGCGCATCCATACCGTGCTGCGCCGCAGCCGGGCCGCCGGTGCCAATGGCGGCAATGGCGGCGCCAGGCGCCCCCCCGCGGTCGGCGGCCACGAGTTGCGCTTCGGCAACTGGCGGCTGAACACCACGCTGCGCCAGCTAGTGGACGGCGAAGAGACCGTGGTGCCCTTGTCCAATGCCGAGTTTCGCTTGCTGCTGGCCTTTATCGAGCATCCCAACCGCGTGCTCGACCGCGAACTCCTGATCAACCAGGCGCGCGGCCGCGATCTCGACGTGTTCGACCGCAGCATCGACCTGCTGGTCTCGCGCCTGCGCCAGAAGCTGCGCGACGACCCGCGCGACCCGACGCTGATCCGCACCGTCCGAGGCGAAGGCTATGTCTTCACCGGCACCGTCGAAGGCTGAGCGCGCGGGCTGGCTGGCCCGCCATGACTCGATGTTCGTGCGCCTGTTCCTGGTGATGGCGGCCATCATGCTGGCCGTGCATGTGCTCGGCGTCACGGTGATCGAGAGCCTGTTCCCCCGTCCGGGATCGGGCGGGTTCCATTTCGTGCCTGGCAACGAACCGCCACCACCACCGCCGCCAGGCGAGTCCGTCCGGCCCGGCGCGCCGGGAGGCCCCCTGCCGCAGGGCGGGGCGTACCCGGGTAACGGGAACGCCGCCATGCCACGGCCGCCGCACCGCTCGCGCGTATTCGGCCCACCGCGCCTTGGCCTGCTGTTCCAGCTCGCCGCCATCATCGCCGCCTCCTGGGTGGGGGCGCGCCTGCTGGCCAGGCCAGTCCAGCGCCTTGCCAGCAGCGCGGGCCGGCTGGCCCAGGATGTGCATGCGCCGCCGCTGGACGAGGAGGGCGGCCCGGCCGAGGCGCGCGCCGCGGCCGAGGCCTTCAATCGCATGCAGCAGCGCATCCGCACGCAGCTGGCGCAGCAGTCGCGCTTCCTGGCCGCGGTATCGCACGACCTGCGCACGCCGCTCACGCGCATGAGCCTGCGCATCGAAGGTATCGACGACAGTCAGGTGCGCTATCGCCTGCGCCAGGACCTGGCGGAGATGAACGGCTTGATCGACGCGACCCTGTATTACCTGCGCGAGCGCGATGGCGCCGCCGTGCCGCGCCAGCGGGTGGATGTGGAGGCGCTGCTGCAGGCGGTGGTGGACGATGCCACCGAGATCGGCCAGGACGTTCGCCTGTCCGGTCACGCCGAGCCCTTGCTGGCCTATCCGGCCGAGCTGCGCCGCGCCGTGGTCAACCTGGTCGAGAACGCGCATCGCTACGGCGGCAGCGCCCGCATCGAGCTGACCGACAGCCCCGAGCGCGTCGTGATCGATGTCTGCGACAGCGGTCCAGGCATCCCGGAGGAAGAAATGTCGCGTGTGCTGGAACCGTTCTACCGGCTCGAATCCTCGCGCAACCGCAGCACCGGCGGGGTCGGCATGGGCCTGGCGATTGCCGCCGATATCGTTGCGCGCCATGGGGGCGAACTCACGCTGGCAAACCGGCCGGAGGGCGGCCTGCGGGTACGGCTGGTGCTGCCGCGCGGCTGAATGGCCGGGCGCCGCGCATGCAATCTGCCGGGATGTGTCCGGCCACAGCTTGACCCCGGTCAACGCGTGCGGGGACGGGGACCTCTACGATGGATCATCGAATCCACCACGAAGGCCGCCCCATGGCTGCGACTGCCCCCGCCACCGCTTGCGCTACGCCCACCACGCTTGCCAATGTCCCCGACCCCGTTGCCGGCCAGCCACGCAGCTGCTCCGGCAATTGCGGCGAAACCTGCACTCGCAGGCAGGCAGGCTCCACCGGCGCGCTGCCGCCTGACCAGCATGCCTTGTCGGATTTCCGGGCACTGGCCGGCCGCATGGACATCAACGGCCCGCGCTACACCTCCTACCCGACGGCGGACCGCTTCCACGCCGGTTTTGGCGAGGCGGACTACCTCCAGGCGCTGGCCGATTGCGCTGCTGCGCCCGTCCCGGATTCCGGCCGGCTGGCCCCGTTGTCGCTCTATGTGCACGTGCCCTTCTGCGAGAACATCTGCTACTACTGCGGCTGCAACAAGATCATCACCAAGGATCACCGCCGCAGCGCGCGCTACGTGGATTACCTCGCGCGCGAAATGGCGCTGGTGGCGCGGCAGCTCGGCACGCGCCGCGAGGTGATGCAGTCGCACTGGGGCGGCGGTACGCCGACCTTTCTCGATCCCGCCGAGATGCGCAGCGTGATGGACGCGCTGCACCGGCATTTCGACCTGCTGCCCGACGGCGAGCACTCCATCGAGATCGACCCTCGCCGGATCGGCGACGCGCAGATGGCGTTGCTGGCCGAACTGGGCTTCAACCGTATCAGCCTGGGTGTGCAGGACTTCGACGCCGAAGTGCAGCGCGCGATCCACCGCGTACAGTCGCTGGCGGAAACGCAGGCCGTGGTCGACGCCGCCCGCAGGCTGGGTTTCCACTCGGTCAGCATGGATCTGATCTACGGCCTGCCGCACCAGACCACGGCGCGCTTTGCCGCCACCGTGGAACAGGTGCTGGCAATGCGTCCCGACCGGCTTTCGGTGTACAGCTACGCACACCTGCCGCACGTGTTCAAGCCGCAGCGCCGCATCGACGAAAGCGCGCTGCCCGCGCCGGCCGAAAAGCTCGACATCCTGGTCGGCACCATCGGACAACTCACCGCAGCAGGCTACGTCTATATCGGCATGGACCATTTCGCACGGCCGGACGATGCGCTCGCCGTGGCCCAGCGCGAGGGCCGGCTGCAGCGCAATTTCCAGGGCTATTCCACCCATGCCGGCTACGACCAGCTCGGCTTCGGCGTCTCATCGATCGGCGCCGTGGCAGGCCGCTACGTGCAGAATGCCCGCACGCTCGACGACTATTACGGCGCCCTCGACCAGGGTACGCTGCCGGTGATGCGTGGCTTCGCCATGCGAGGCGAGGATCACTTGCGCCGCGAGGTCATCGGTGCGCTGATGTGCAACGGCGTACTCGACGTGGCAGCGGTCGAAGCCCGCCACGGCATCGATTTCGCAGCGCACTTCGCTGACGAACTCGTCGAACTGTCGCGGCTGGCCGGGGAGGGCCTGGTGCGCTGCGAGCCCGGCCGCATCGCGGTGACGCCGCTCGGGAGATTGCTGGTACGCCGCCTGGCCATGGTGTTCGACAGCTACTTGCGCGAAGATGCCCGGCGGGCCGCAGCCGGCGGTCATGCCGTGGCTGCCGGAACGGGCCGGGGTGGCCAGGGCGCTGACACGGGTACGCCCGAGGCGGTACCGCTACGCTACTCGCGCGTGGTGTGAGGGCCTGAAAGCAACGCCCGGGCGTCCCGCCATACCGGATACGCTTCCCGGCGCCCGATAGCGGCGCCCACAAGAAAAAGCCCGCGGTATGCCGCGGGCTTTTTTTCGGGCCTTGCCGCGGCTTGCGCCACGGTGGCCAGGAATGACCGGCTGATTACTTCGAAGCGTTGGCCATGTAGTCGACTGCGGCCATCACGTCGGCGTCCGGGCCGGCGTAGCCACCCTTCGGCGGCATCACGCCCTTGCCCTTCAGCGCGAAGGCGTGCACTGCGTCCATGCCTTCCTTCAGGCGCGGAGCCCAGGCAGTCTTGTCGCCGAACTTCGGCGCACCGGCAACGCCGGCGGCGTGGCAGGCGGCACAGACCTGTTCGTAGACCTTCTTGCCCACTTCGGCGGAAGCCGGCGCGGCCGCGGCTGCGGCCGCCGGGGCGGCGGTTGCTTCAGCGGCGGCGGGAGCGCCTGCGGCCGAGGCGGCGGCACCCGTAGCGGCAGCAGCCGGCGCGGCGGGTTCGGGGAACTTGGCACCGCCCGCATCGGCCATGAAGACCACGGCGCGGCCGAGTTCGTAGTCGGTGTAGTCGTCGGCGGTGGTGCCGGCGCGGGCCTGCATGGCGCCCTTGCCGTGCAGCACGGAGTTCAGCAGGCCGTCGAAGCCCTGGCCGATACGCGCAGCCCAGTCACCGGCATTGCTGTACTTGGGCGCGCCGGCGGCGCCGGTGGCGTGGCAGGCAGCGCAGACTTCCTTGTAAACCTGTTCGCCCGTCTTGAAGACACGCGGTGCGTTGGGGTCCTTCAGTTCGAGCGAGGCAACCGGCTTGATGCGGTCGTTGACGGCTTCCACGGTGGCCGTGGCGCCGGCGCCTTCCTTGGAGCCGTGTCCGACAAAGTTGACCAGCAGGATGATCACGATGATCGGCACCAGGAAGGCGGCAATCACCACAGCGATCAGCTGCTTGGGGGTCTTGATGGGAGACTCGTGTTCGTCTTGTGCGTTATGGACGTCGCTCATACTCAACTCTCAATTTTGCAGGAAACCTGTGGCCGCTCGCGCTCGGCTGCTTGTGTGGCCGCATGCCCAGTGGCCAATCCCCCCGGCCAGTTGCGTGCATCGGACTGTTATTCGGTGCCAACCGTCCCCAACCATCCCCAACAGGGCCAGCTGCGCAGGGTGCGCCACTACCATCCACCCGCCTCATGTGGACGCTGCGCAGCCCCGTTTTTGCACAAATAACTCGCGATTATAGCCCCAAAGCCCTACAGCATGGAGGCAAAAGCGGCTTGAAAGAGACGTCGATACACGACCCTGATCAAGGTCAACATGGACGTCCGGCGCTAAACACGGTATCCTATGCGACTTTCCAGCAGCGGCACTCGCGCGCTGCCAGCGAAGTACCCGTCATACCCTGTGCGCCCGTAGCTCAATGGATAGAGTACTGCCCTCCGAAGGCAGGGGTTGCTGGTTCGATCCCAGCCGGGCGCACCAAGTCCTACAACGGTTTGCGGCGATTCGCCCGCTTCCTGCCCACTGCACCTAAATTGCACCTAACTTCAGTGCCGGCGCCACCCACTGCGCCAGGTGGTCGGCCGACAGGTGGGCGTAACGTTGCACAATTTTCATCGTCTCCCAGCCCCCCAGCTCCTTGATCACCTGCAGGGGCGTCCCCCGCTGCACATGCCGGCTCGCCCAGGTGTGGCGCAGATCCCGGCCTGGACAGCAAAGTCCCGCTGGCGCCTGGTGTCGTGCCTGGCTACAGCAAGCGGGAAGCACGTCGACGGCGCAACGGATAGCGGAGACTGTCGAGGATGGGGTGGTGTTTCACCACCCCACGGCAGTGCACAATGCTGCCAAAGGAGAGGGAACACGCTTGCTGGAACCAGGTTGCACACGCGCGAATCACGCAACTCAGCCTGCAAGAAACGCCGCGAAACGGTCAATGTCCACGTTCCCGCCGCTAACGATGATACCCACGCGCTTGCCCATCAGTTCGGCCTTCATGCCGCGTGCGGCGGCGAGGCCTAGGCAGCCGGTTGGCTCCACGACCAGCTTCATGCGTGACGCAAAGAAACGCATGCCATCGACCAGCTCCTCGTCAGTGGCGGTAAGGATATCGTCGACATCACGGCGAATGATCTCGAACGTGTGACGACCTAGGTGCTGCGCCTGCGCGCCGTCGGCGATGGTCTGCGGCGTATCGATATGCACGATCGCTCCGGAGCGGAACGATTGTTGGCCATCGTTGCCGGTGGCTGGCTCTACGCCGTAGATCTTGCACCGCGGCGCCAGTGCGCGCGCGGACAGCGCGGAGCCGGAGAGCAGGCCGCCGCCGCCCAGGCAGACGAACAGGGCATCGAGCTCGCCCGTTTCCTCGAACAATTCCTTGGCGGCGGTTCCCTGGCCGGCAATCACGTCCGGCTGGTCATAGGACCCGATCAGCGTCAGACCCTGTTCCTCCGCAAGCTTGTGGCCAATTGCCTCGCGGTCGTCGGTGTACCGATCATAGAGCACCACCTTGCCCCCGTAACCCTTGGTCGCCGCCACCTTGGCAGCCGGCGCGTCGTGCGGCATGAGGATCGTCGACGGTATCCCCAGCAATGCCGCCGACAGTGCGATGCCCTGCGCGTGGTTGCCGCCGGAGAAGGCGAGAGCGCCCCGGCGGCGCTGGGCGGCATCGAAGCGCGCCAGTGCATTGAATGCGCCACGAAACTTGAAGGCACCAGTGCGCTGCAGGTTCTCGCACTTGAAGAAAAAAGCGGCGCCCAGTTCCTTGTCGGCGGTCTGGGAGCACATCACGGGAGTCCGGTGGGCAAAGCCTTCAAGCCGGCGCGCGGCCGCTAACACGTCCTCGAAGGTTGGAAGATTCAGCATCATCGTTAAGTCTTGTTAGATTGAAGGCGCTGTCAGGGCCGATGGATTCTGGGGCCCCTGAGCATCGATAGCACGCCGCTGGGTAGGCGTGCCATCGTAATGGCCTGCGGTGCCATGCCGGTCAGATTGCAACTGGTGCGAAAGTCTCAATCAAACCGCGGGCCGCTTTCTTGTTCCTGCTCGAGCAGCTCTTGCTGCCTGCAGGCACCCAGAGGTGCGATCTATCTGTACATATTATCTATATCTGGATAATTTGTAAATTCATAGCCAAGGGATGTGGAACATCCCCCGGTCCTGACCAAAGGCCGGTGGGCCTTTGAGTCCGGCCGCCCCGCGCGCGTATGGCGCGGAACTTAGTCAATCAGCGCCTTCAAGTCGCGCCACCGGGGCAAAAGCAGCGCCCGTCGTCGGCGGCGAAGGCCGCTTTGCGCTTCCTGATGACTCGCGGAGCCTTATCTGGTGCGGGTCGAATCAGCGGCACGTTTTGAAAATCCTTGTGCCGGCGAACTGATTTTTGGCACCTGCGTGGGCGTGGTGGCTCGGCATGCGAGCAGTTCAGACTGCACCTAAATTGCACCTGACTTCAGCGCAGGCGCTGCGGTGAGCGGCGCCACCCACTGCGCCAGGCACATCGCGTGCCGCCGCAATTAATGGGGATCATCCCCCACAACACTGGCGGCTTCGGCGACGCGGCGAAGGCGGGGGCGGCGGCGTTCGCACGCAATGAGGTGAGGCCACGGCAGGATCGGCTGTTGGAGGTCAATGACTCGCCAGCCGCCGCGCCGCGCCGCCCGACACGCGCGGTGGCGGCAATCCTATCGTGCCCCCCGCTCGGTGGGCTTCTCGCGCGTTCTGGGTCCCCCGCTTCCCTGCGGGGGCTGGCGTTCGCCAGCGGATCCCTGGTTCTGAACCTGGCCGGCCGGCGTCACACAAATGAAACGCATTCGCCGATTTACCGTGCAACAGGCACGTCGCGCGAACGCCAGTCGCCCGCCCATCGGCCTCCCACCGCGGGTGGCCCGCGATATGCATCAAATTGTTGCTTTGGGCGATGATGAAACCCGAGCCTGCATGCCTGAACCTGCCATGCAGTGGATGTCACCAGCGCGGCTGGCGGCGGAATCGGGTGAGAGACGGCATGAAGAAGTCGGTGCCGTCCTCGCACCGCTCCGACCGGTCTGGCTGCCACCTCAGGAAGGAACGCGCCATGAAAAACAAGCTTCCCCCGATTGCCACCCTGGTCTTCGGCGCCTGCCTGACCATGTCCGCGGCATGGGCCGCCCCCGCGAGCCACGTGACCATGGTCACCCCCGACGAGATCAAATGGGCGGACCTGCCGCTCATACCGGGTGCCAAAGTCGCCGTCCTCGAGGGGCAGATGGACAAGAAAGGGCCGATCACGGCCCGGATCAAGCTTCCCGCGGACAGCAAGGTGGCAGCGCACTGGCACCCTGGCGTGGAGCGGGTGACCGTGCTTTCCGGGACGTTCAACTATGGCATGGGCGACAAGCTCGACCCGGAAAAGACCTCGCCGCTCGGCCCCGGCAGCCTGATCGTCATGCCACCCAAGATGCACCACTTTGGCTGGACCAAGGAGGAAACCGTCATCCAGATCAACGTGGCGGGGCCCTGGGGCATCACCTATGTCAACCCGGCCGACGATCCCAGGAAGAAGAAGTGATGCCTGGTGCCGGGCGACCCGGGCGAGGCAACATTCGGCACAGCGCGAACCAGCTCGGGGCAGTTTTCAGGTTAGCGAATGCCGCGCGGCAAATGCTTCGTTGGAGGGGGCAACGGATGTGCCCACGCACCTGCCTACCCAGAAGATCGGTGACATCGCCGATCTCCTGCCGCAGCGCTGGACATCGGCCACCTCCATTGTCTGGTTGTCAATGCGGGTTCGCCGGTTGCTTACGTTCGTTGTCGTTGGTGATGCGATGTCATGGTGGAGCCAGCGGGAATCGAACCGCGCGCTCAAGTCTTCGCGCGAAGCTGGCCTGTCGGCAGGCCCGCACTGTAGCTAAATTTCACCTGGCGTGGCCCGGATTGAGCCCGCGCAGCCTTGTTTGACCTTGGTTTTGCACTTTGCGAGTCGCGTAATCGGCAAATGCGTCGCCGGGATGATTAAATCCCCACGTCATGGTGGCGATTAATGCCTGCCCATCGGATAAAAGGCGCTCGCCAATAATAGATACCAAACGCCATTTCCGTTCCCCGCGTCAGCCCAGGTCATCACATTACAGCCCGCGCGTTGTGTCACTGCGACAGTCCCCGATGCCGGGACCGGCCTTCGGCTGGCGTGGACCGCCGCGGGTCGTCCCGGCGGCGCGCGCCCGCTATGACGCAAGGCGCATCCCGGGCTGGCGGCAGGCGGCATGTCGAGCACGTGCCCGGTGCGAAAGTGCCATGCCCGTCGCATGGCGTCGCGGACGGGCTTTGCGGTTGCCTGGCCGAGGGCCTGTCAACCGCAAAATAGACGCTTTATTTCCCCGGAATTGCGCCTTTTGACCCCTGGACCCAGCGGGTAAATTGCAGCCCGAATCCATCCAATCGTTTCGGGAAGCCATTCCATGTGCAATATCGTAGAAGAGCCGCCCCGCGCATGGGCTCCGGCCGGGCGTCGGGCGCCGCTTCATCCGCACATGGCGAAGCGCGCCTTGCGCATCGCTGGCAGCCTGCGCCTGACGAAGCCGCTGGCGGGCGCGGCCGTGCTGCTCGCTTTGGCCGGTTGCGCGCAATTATCCGAATCCCCGGCGACTTTGGGCACGCCGGCGCCGGCGGGTGCGATTGCCAGCTTCACGATCCCGCCGGACGCGCTTGGCGCACGCGATGCCCAACTCGCGGCCGTGCTTGCCAAGGCGGGCACGCTGGCGGCCCGGCAGAAACAGCCGGCCATTGTCGTCATCACGGCGCTTGCCCAGGATCTGCCGTACCTCAACCAGGCGATCTGGAAAGGCGTGCCGGCGCAGCGGACGGTCGCGGTTCACCTCGAGAACCTGACGGCCGGCACGAACCAGCCGTACAGCGTCACCATCAAGCCGGCGCAATAAGGAGTCACAGCCGATGCACCGCCTCACTCTGCTTGCAGTCAGCCTGATGCTGGTCACGCCGGCCTTTGCCATCGAGCCGGGCGCCGGGGCCACGGCGGCGCCGGCTGCGGACAAGGTCTATCCGCCGCTGCCTTCCCTGGCGATGCTGCCGCCCGCGAGCGGCAATGAGGAGCCCGCCGTGCCGCGCACGGGCCATGCGGGCAGGGCCAGGCTAAAGGCGGCGCTGCCGGTGCAGGAACACAAGAGCTTCGCGCCGGTGGTGCGCCTGGTCGTCTCGGATACCTCGCGTGCGTACCTGGATACGGTCGGACGTCAGCTCGACCAGGCCCTGCAACAGTCGTCCGCGCCGGGACCATTGAACGACCGCCGTCCGCATCTGGCAGGCGAAGGCATCAATCGTGCCCGCTAACGCCCCGCGCCCGCGCCGCGGGCACGCCGGCAAGCTGGCCGGCACCGCGCTGGCCTTGTCCCTGTCGCTGTGCCATGGGGCCGCCAGGGCGCACGATTGCTTCGAGCAGGCGGGCGTCTACCAGGGCGTCAATCCCTCGGTCCTGCGCGCCATCGCCTGGTTCGAATCGAAGGGCGACCCCGCCGCGGTGAACCGCAACGCGAACGGGTCGATCGACGTCGGGCAGTTGCAGATCAACTCCATTCACTTCGGCGACCTGGCCCGCCAGGGCGTGCCTAGCCGCGCGCTGACCGATGCCTGCGTCAACATCTACGTCGCCGCCTGGCTGCTCAAGCAGAAGATGGTGAGGCACGGCAACACGTGGCGGGCAATCGGCGCGTACCACTCCGAATCCCCCGCCCAGCGCGACGCCTACGCGCGCAGCATCCAGCGCATCCTGGTGGCCTGGGGCGAACTGTCGCCGGGCCGCTAGCTCTCCCGCCCCGCCCGGCCGGCTTCGCTGCCCGCGACCGGTAACCTGCCTGCGATATGGCGGGTGATGGCATGATGTGTCCCGCAAGCCCGGAGCCGGGGTGGAGAGAAAATGCGTTCAACACAGTTCCGAATACTTCGCTGCGACATGCCCGGCGTGCAAGCCGTCGAGGCCAGCACGAGCCACGTCTTTGCCCGCCACACCCACGAGCAGTTCGGGATCGGCGTCATCTGGCAGGGCGCGCACAGATCGCGCAGCGGACGCGGCATGGTCGAGGCCGGTCCGGGCGACACCATCATGGTCAATCCGGGGGAGGTGCACGATGGCGCGCCGATCGGCGATGCCGGGCGCTCGTGGCGGATGCTCTATTTCGATCCGGCATGGATTGCGCGCGCCAGCCACGACCTGAGCGAGGGCAAGACAAGGCTGTGCGAGTTCAGCCGGCCTGTCGCCAGCGATGCCGCCGTAGCCGCCGGCTTCCAGGCGCTCTTCCACCTTCTCACGACGGGCCGCGGGGCCGGCATGGACCTGCAGCGCGAAGCGTTGTTGCTCACATTGCTGGCACGGGTGGCGGAGCCCGGCCCCGTGCGTAGCGAGGACGCAGCGCCGGCGGCGGTCGAGCGGGCGCGCAGCCTGATCGACGATGATCCGGCCACCCCCGTTTCCCTCGCCGATCTGGCGGGGGTGACCGGCCTGAGCCGGTTCCAGGTGCTGCGCGCCTTCACCAGGGCGACGGGGCTGACGCCGCATGCCTATCTCGTGCAGCGCCGTATCCATGTTGCGCGCGGGCTGATCGCGCAAGGCCGGCCGCTGGCCGAAGCGGCGGCGGCCTGCGGCTTCGCCGATCAGAGCCACATGACCCGGATTTTCGTCCGCAAGTACGGGGTGTCGCCGCGCGCGTATGCCCAGGCAGTGGCCTGACGCCATCCCCCGGGCGCGCGCCTGCAATTTCGTTCAAGACCCGGCGCGGCCGCCTGATTAGGCTGCAGCCTTTCCATAGCCGGGAGCAGCGCATGCCGAGGAAGCTGGAGGGGTATATTTTTCTGACGCTGGCCATGGTGCTGGTCGGCAGCACCGTGGTCGCAAGCAAGATCATTGCCGGCGGCCTGCCGCCGTTCACGGCGACCGCGCTCAGGTTCGCGATCGCGCTGCCATGTTTCCTGGTGGCGATGCGGCTGACCGGTGCGTCATGGCCAAGGCCCGGTGGACGCGACCGGATCATGCTGGCCGTGCAGGCCGCGGCGGGCAGCGTCGGCTATACGACCCTGCTGATCTCCGGCCTGCGCCTGACCTCGGCCACGGATGCCGGCGTCATCATCGGCACGCTGCCCGTCGTCTCGGCAATGATCGCCATCGTGCTGCTGCGCGAGCGGCCCCATCGCTTCCTGCTGCTGGCCATCGGGCTGGCCACCGCGGGCGTTGTCGCGGTGGCCTTTCCGTCCGGGTCCGGCAGCGCCCGCTCCTTTCTCGGCAATGCCCTGATCCTTGGCGCGGTCGCTTGCGAAGGCCTGTTCATCCTGCTGAACCGGCGCCTCGATCAAGCCATCCCGCCGCTGGCGCTGTCGGCCATCATGACCGGCATCGGCCTGGCTGCTTCGACGCTGTTCGCGGTCTTCGAGGCGCCCTGGGCAGCCGGCTTCCCGGCGCAGGCCGTAGCCGCGGTCGTCTATTACGCGCTCGTGCCTACCGTCGGCGGCTTTCTGTTCTGGTATGCGGGATCGGCGCGCACGAGCGGTACCGAGGCCGCGCTCTTCACCGCGCTTGCACCCGTGTCGGCGGTCATCCTGGCCATGGTCCTGCTGGGCGAGCAGGTACGCCTGGCCCAGGTGGCCGGGATCGGCTGCGTGCTGGTGGCCGTCGCGAGCCTGGTATTGACACGCCGGCCAGGCTGAGGCGCGGTGCTCTTGCTATCATCGGTCCCATGCTGCCCGACCTCGCCATCCCCCACACGGAATATGAAATCACTGCAATCCGCGCGCAAGGCGCTGGCGGGCAGAACATCAACAAGGTGTCCAACGCGGTCCACCTGCGTTTCGATATCGGCGCTTCGTCGCTCGAGGAAGGGCACAAGGCGCGCCTGCTGCAGCTCCACGACCATCGCATCACGCGCGATGGCGTGGTGGTGATCAAGGCGCAACAGCATCGCAGCCTGGAGATGAACCGCGAGGAAGCCGTGCGGCGCCTGCACGAACTGGTGCGCAGCGTGGCCGTGCCGCCGCGCACGCGCCGTCCCACGCGGCCGACCTTCGGGTCGAGGATGCGGCGCCTCGAAGGCAAGAGCCAGCGCAGCCAGGTCAAGGCGCAGCGCGGCAAAGTGCTGGACTGAGCGCGTACCCGTCCCTGCGCGCGCATCCCCCGCCGACGGCGGTGGCCGCCGGCCATGCGAGGGCTGGCTCGAGCGGACCGCGTTCAGGCCGCCAGCGGCAGGCGCACGGTCAATGTGACGCCACGCCCCCCAATGCCCGCGCTCAGGCCCACCTGGCCCTGCGCCGCCAGCACGATCTCCTTGACGATGGCAAGCCCCAGGCCGCTGCCTTCCTGGTCAGGCAGCGCGTTGCGATAGAAACGCTCGAACACCCTGGACCGCGCTTCGGCGGGAATGCCGGGACCGTTGTCGCTCACCGCGAGGACGGCGCGTCCCGCCTCGAGCGCCAGGGCCACGGTGACCTGGCCATGCACCGGCGTGTAGCGGATCGCGTTGTCGACCAGGTTGGACACCACCGCGGCCATCATCCATTCGTTGACGCCTACCCGCGCGCTGTCGACCGCCAGTTCGGCGCCCAGGTCGATGCCTTTGCGCTGGGCGAGCACCACCATGTCTTCCAGCACGCCGGTCACCACCGGCACCAGGTCCGCGCCCGGCTGCGCCGTGCCCGCGCTGCTTGCAGCCTCGGCCTGCGATAGCAGCAGCAACTTGTTGGCGAGGTTGGTCATGGCCTGCGTGCTGCACTCCATCGAGGCGAGGGTCTCGCTCAGCCTGGTGACGTCGTCCACGCGCGCGGCGAACTGCAGCTGCGCGCCCAGCACTGCGAGCGGCGTGCGGATCTGGTGCGCGGCATCGGCGATAAAGCGCTTTTGCTGGCACACATAGTCGTTCAGGCGCCGGATGCACTGGTTGATGGCTTCGACGATGGGCCGCAATTCCTGCGGCAGGTCGGCGGCTCCGATCGGCACGAGGTCCATCGGCTCGCGTCCCGCCACCTCGTCCTTCACGCGCAGCAGCGGACGCAGTTCGACCGTGAGCCCAAGCATCACCAGCGCCGCCGCCAGCGCCAGCATCACCATTTCGCGCAGCAGCGCCGGCATGCGCAAGGCGCGTACCAGTTCGTGGTTGCCGATCATCGTCTGTCCCACGGTGACAGTGACCTTGCGTGCCTGCCCCGAATCGAACATGGTGCGTGACGTTTGCACCACGCGCACCGGCTGCGACTGGAAACGCGAAACATAGAACACGGGGCTGGAGGCGCCGGCCATCGGCGGCTGCTCGAACACGGGATTGCCGGCCAGGATCTGGCCGCGGTCGTCGACCACGTTGTAGAAGACGTGGTCGGCGTAGGGCGAATCGAACAGGGACAGCGCCGACGGCGGCACCTTCACCGTGAGCCGGCCGTCCGCCCAGCCGATATGGCCCGCTATGACGTCGGCCGAAGCCTGCAGCGCGCGGTCCTGCACGCGGTTGGCGGTATCCACGGCGCCGAGGTAGGACGCGTAGCCGCTGAGGCCGACAAATACCGCCAGCGGCACCAGCAGCCACATCAGCAGCCGTACTCGCAGGCTGTGGATCATTGCTTCTGCTGCAGCAGGTAGCCCAGGCCGCGCAGCGTCATGATGGTTGCCTGGCAGCCCTCGAGCTTCTTGCGGATCCGGTGGATATAGATTTCGATGGCGTCTTCGCTGGCCTCTTCCTCGAGCGCGTAGACGCCCTCCATCAGGGTCGCTTTCGACACGGTCTTGCCGAGGCGCATCATCAGGATTTCCAGGGCGGTATGCTCTTTGAGCCGCAGCGTCAGCAATTGGCCCGCGACATAGAACTGCCGCGTGTCGGTGTTGTAGGTGAGATCGCCGCACGCCAGCTCGGCCTGCTTCTCCCCGGTCTGACGGCGCGACAGGGCCTTGATGCGCGCTACCAGTTCGCGCACTTCAAAGGGCTTGACGAGGTAGTCGTCGGCGCCCAGGCCCAGGCACTCCACTTTCTCGTCGACCGAGGCACTGGCGGTAACCACCAGCACCGGCACATTGTTGCGGCGCGCGCGCAGCCGGCGCAGCACGTTCTTGCCCGCCAGCCTCGGGATCTGCAGATCGAGCAGCACGACGTCGTAGTTCTGCGTCATCAGCAACTGGTCGGCGAACTCGCCATCCTGGGTGGTATCGACCATGAACCGCTCTTCCTTCAGCAACCTGGCGAGCCAGTGGATGAGCGAAGCGTTATCTTCGATCAACAAAACCTTCATGAACCGCCCCTGGTGGGAATCTGCTGTTGCCGGGGTCTTCTTTTACCACCGCCCGCCCCCCAGGGGACATCGGGCCGCATCGGGATATTCCCTTAGCGGCGGGGAAAGCTGCGTGAAGGTTTTCGCTACCTAGAATGTATCGACCCCAACGCTGCGGCTGCGGCGAGCGCGCGGGGGCCTAACGAACAGAGCCCGCCAACGGCCCGGCTGCCAAGACCTGGCGCCGCAAAACAAGAGAGACAGACATGAATCCATACAGGAAGGGCGCACTCGCGCTGATCTTTGCCGCACTTGCGGTCGCCGGCGCGGCCCAGGCTGCCGACGCAAAGCTGTCGATCATGGTGGGCGGCGCGACCAAGATCATCTACCTGCCAGCCAGGCTGACCGAGCAGCTGGGCTACTTCAAGGAAGAGGGACTGGACGTCGAGATCCTTTCGCAACCGGCCGGGGTCGACGCCGAAAACGAACTGCTGGCCGGCGCGGTGCACGGCGTGGTGGGCTTCTATGATCACACCATCGATCTGCAAAGCAAGGGCAAGGATGTGGAGGCCGTGGTGGTATTCGGCAAGGTGCCGGGCGAGGTGGAGATGGTGGCCACGCGCGCGGCGGGCCAGATCAAGAGCATGGCCGATGTGAAAGGCAAGACGCTCGGTGTGACGGGCCTGGGCTCGTCGACCAACTTCCTGACGCAGTACCTGGCCTTCAAGGCCGGCGTTGCGCCCAGCCAGTACACGGTGCTGCCGGTCGGTGCCGACAACAGCTTCATGGCCGCGATACGCCAGAGCCGCATCGATGCCGGCATGACCACCGAGCCCACCATCTCGCAACTGCTCAAGACCGGCGAGGCGCAGGTGCTGGTCGACATGCGCACCGCCGAGGGCACCACCCAGGCGCTGGGTGGCCTCTACCCCGCTTCCAGCCTCTATATGCAGCGCAGCTGGGTGGAGGGGCACAAGGACCAGGTGCAGAAGCTGGCGCGCGCCTTCGTCAAGACCATGCACTTCATCAAGACCCACAGCGCCGAGGAGATCGCGCAGAAGATGCCCAAGGACTACTACGGCAATAACCGCGAGCTCTACGTCAAGGCCCTGGGCGCCTCGCTGGCCATGTTCACGGACGACGGCAGGATGCCCGCCGGCGGCCCGGAAACGGTGCTCAAGGTGCTCGCCTCGTTCGATCCGACCGTCAAGGGCAAGCACATCGAACTGGGCCGCACGTTTACCAACGAGTTCGTCGACCACGCCAAGTAAGGCGCCAGGCGAACAACCGGTCCGCGCCGCTGGCGCGCGCGGACTGCAAGGAACCATCATGACCAATACCGTGCCGCAAGACGCCCCGGCGATCGAATTCGAGCGGGTCTCCTGCCGCTTTATCGCGCCCGACGGCTCGGCTACCGTGGCCCTGCGCGATTTCTCCATGCGCGTGGGCAAGGGCGAGTTCGTCGCCATCGTCGGACCGACGGGATGCGGCAAATCGACCACGCTCAGCCTGATCACCGGCCTGCTCAAGCCGAGCACCGGCGAGGTGCGGCTGATGGGCAAGCGCGTGGCCGGCATCGACCCGCGCATCGGCTTCGTGTTCCAGGCCGATGCGGTCTTCCCGTGGCGCTCGGTGTTGCACAACGTCGCGGCGGGGCCACTGTTCCGCGGCGCCGGCCGCGACCAGGCCTATGGCCTTGCCGAAGAATGGGTGCGCAAGGTCGGGCTGGCCAAGTTCGCCAATCACTACCCGCACCAGTTGTCGGGCGGCATGCGCAAGCGCGTGGCGCTGGCCCAGACCTTCATCAACAACCCGCAGATCCTGCTGATGGACGAACCGTTCAGCGCGCTGGATATGCAGACCCGCACGCTGATGCAGGACGAATTGCTGCAGCTCTGGTCGCAGAACGCCGGCTCGGTGGTGTTCGTCACGCACGACCTGGAAGAAGCCATCGCCATGGCCGACCGGGTCTTCGTGCTCACCGCGCGTCCGGCCACCCTCAAGCGGGTTTACGAAATCGACCTGCCGCGCCCGCGCGTGACGTCGGAGATCCGCTACGACAAGCGCTTTGTCGAACTCTCGCGCGAGATCTGGGCCGATCTGCGCGAAGAAGTCCACATCGACTGATTCAGCGGATACAGCGCCGCCAACCGTAGCCAACGCCAATGCAAATGCAAATGCAAATGAACATGGAAGCAAACACGGCCCTTGCCGACGAACTCGACGCCTTCGAACGGGATGCCAGGCAGGCCATGCGCCGGCGCCGCCAGCTGATCATCACCCTGCGCATCGCCCTGCTGGTGGTGGTGCTGGGCGGCTGGGAACTGGCGGGACGGCTGCACTGGATCGACCCCTTCTTCTTCTCCATGCCTTCGCTGATCGCCGATCAGATCTACGACTGGTTCGTCAACGGTACTTCGCAGGGACCGCTGCTGGCCCAGGTGGCGGTCACGCTGGAGGAGACCGGGCTGGGCTTCCTGATCGGCTCGGTCGCCGGCGTGATCTGCGGCATCGTGCTCGGGCGCAACAAGCTGCTGGCCGATGTGTTCAGCATCTACATCCAGATTGCCAATTCCATCCCGCGCGTGGTGCTCGGCTCGATCTTCGTGATCGCGCTGGGTCTGGGCATGGCCTCCAAGGTCGCGCTGGCGGTGGTGATGGTGTTCTTCGTGGTGTTCGGCAATGCCTTCCAGGGCGTGCGCGAAGCCGACCGCTACCTGATCGCCAATGCGCAGATCCTCGGTGCGTCCAAACGGCAACTGACCTTCGCCGTGGTGGTGCCGTCGGCGCTGAGCTGGATCCTGGCCAGCCTGCACGTCAGCTTCGGCTTCGCGCTGGTCGGCGCCGTGGTCGGCGAGTTCCTGGGCTCCAAGCAAGGCATCGGCCTGCTGATCGCCACCGCGCAGGGCGCCTTCAATGCCAGCGGCGTGTTTGCCGCCATGATCGTGCTGGCGGTGGTGGCGCTTGCCGCCGACTTCCTGCTGACCACGCTGGAGAATCACCTGCTCAAATGGAGGCCTGGCAACCTGGCCTGAGCTCTGCGTCGCGGCGGCGCACCGCCATATCGCTACGCACGCGCGGGGACGCTATCTCCCTTGCCCACGCCGGCTCCCCGTCGGCGTGGGCTTTTTGCTTTGGTTTGCCCGACTGCCGCGAGCGCCCGCCCCCTTCCTTTATGGAGAGAGGGGCGGTTTGGCCAGGGGCCACTGCAAGCGAAGCCTACGGTCTGGTCCGGCACGGCGGCGCGGCGCAGTGTCCACCCTCCCGCACCAGGACGAAAAAAACCCGGCTTGTGGCCGGGACAAGGAAAGTCTGGAACCCGGCGCGCGCCGCGAGGCACGCGCCGATGCAGCTGGATCAGAAGCGCGTGCGCATGCCCACCGCGAACTCGCTCTGGTGCGCGAAGCCGTTGGACTGCGCGGCGTGATAGCCATGCTGCAGGAACATGTAGTCGGCAGCCAGGTAGACCTCGGTGCGTTTGGAGAAGTGGTAGAAGATCGAGCCGTAGATGGTGTTCTTGCGGCCGCTGTCGGTCGCGGTCGAACCAGCGGTGTTGCCGTACGCGTTGATGGTGAAGCCGTCGGCATTGAGCGCGGCATTGCCGGCCTTCATCATCTGGTAGCCGATCTCGTAGTCGAAGGGACCGGCAGGATCGACCTTGAGCGACACCGTGTAGGCGTCGTCCTTGCGCTGGCCCAGGGCGCCCTGTTCGGCGGTGTAGTGGAAATAACCGGCGCTGGCGCGCACGATGCCCCACACATAATTGCCGCCGGCGGAATAGGTACGGTTGCGCTGGCCATTGACGTTGGCCTGGGTGAAGAAGCTGGAGACGTGGAAATTGCCGCCGTTGTAGCCGAGGGTGACGGTTTCCGTGGTGTTGCGCGACGGCGCGCCCGGTACTTCGCCGAACTGATAGCCCGCGCCGGCGGTCAGGCCGTTGTCGAACAGTTTCTTCCACACCACGCCGTTGTCCATGCGGGTGCCGGTGGCGCTGCCGGCGTAGAACACCAGTTGCTTGAAGTTGTTGTTGTTGGTGTAGCCGCCTTCCTCGGTCGTGATCGCGGCCGGGCCGTAGGGGTCGCCATAGAGGCCCGAAGCCATCGGGTCGCGTCCGAGCGCGTTCTGGCGGCCGAAGGTCAGCTTGCCGAAGACATCGCTGTTGATGCCGACCCAGGCGTCGCGGTTGAACAGCACGCCGGGCGTATCCATCGCACCGTTGTAGCTCTGGAACTCGCTCTCCAGCTTGAAGATCACCTTGGTGCCGAAGCCGATGTCCTCCGCGCCGGTCAGGCCCCAGCGGTTGCCGCTGAACCATGCCGGCTGGTGGTAGCCGGTCAGGCGGTGGCCGCTTGCATCGGCGTTGCTGATGGTGCTGATGGTGGTGTCGATGAGACCATAGAGCGTCACGTTCGATTGTGCATTG
Source organism: Cupriavidus sp. 96C5-1 (assembly GCF_057798855.1). Taxonomy (NCBI): domain Bacteria; kingdom Pseudomonadati; phylum Pseudomonadota; class Betaproteobacteria; order Burkholderiales; family Burkholderiaceae; genus Cupriavidus; species Cupriavidus sp. 96C5-1. Next base: position 83,077 of record NZ_JBYOJU010000009.1, read on the forward strand.
GCGTGGCCGGCACAGGCCGCGCCGATCGCCAGCGCGAGGGCTGTGTGTTTCGTTTTCAAGATGATCTCCTCGGGGCTTGCTAGTCTTGTCGATGTTTCGAGGCTGCCCGCGGATCGGACGCGCGTCCGGCCTGTGAGCAAGCCTGTGCATCGTAGTCATGGCAAGCCTTCACCCAGCTTTCCCGCTGTTGCGTGGCGGGCTCAGGGGAAACACTGAGGAATGGGGCAAGGCGGGGATTCAGGCGTTCGATATCCGCCTGGCGAACGCAGCCGCATCGGCCAGCGCACGCCGGGCTTCCGGCAGGAAGGGATGGTAGAGCTGCCACACGTGCGGCACGCCGCGCCAGATATGCAGCTCGGCATTGCCGCCGGCCGCCCTGGCGCGTTCGACCAGCCGGCGAGAGTCGTCGAGCAGCACTTCCTTGTCGCTGGCCTGCACATAGAGCGGCGGCAGCGCCGCCAGCGCGGCCGGGTCGGCGTACAGCGGCGACGCCAGCGGATCGGTGGCCGCGGCGTTGCCAAGGTACAGGCGGGCGGCGCGGCCGATCGACTCGCCGTGAAACATCACATCGTGACGATCGTTGCTGCGCAGGGTCGCGCCGGTGGCGGCCAGGTCCGTCCACGGCGAGAACAGCAGCGCGCCGCCGGGCAGGGGCATGCCGCGTGCGCGCAGCGCCAGCAAGGTCGCCAGCGCCAGCCCGCCACCGGCGGAGTCGCCCGCGATGACGAGGTGTCCCGGGGAAATGCCGCGTGCCAGCAAGGCCGCGTAGGCATCCACCGCGTCGTCGAGCGCGGCGGGGAAGGGATGCTCGGGCGCCAGCCGGTAGTCCAGCGAGAACACCTGCATGCCGGCCATGCGCGCCAGCGCCAGCGTCAGCGGACGGTGCGTCTGGGGCGTGCAGAAATAGTAGCCGCCGCCGTGCAGGTAGAACAGCGTGGGGACGTCCGCATTCGCTCCGGCCCGCGCCTGCGCCGCCTCGCGGCGGGTCCATTCTCCCGGCAGCGCGGCTTCCCCGGAGCGCTCGATGCGCCAGCCCGCCGGCACGCGCGCGTCGTGGCCGAACCGCGCCATCGCGCGGCGGGTGCCGGCCACGTCGATCTGCTCGGGCGGCGCGCCGCGTTTCAGGCGCTTGCGCAATCCATAGGACAGCAACAGGTTCTGCAGGCTCATCGGGCTTCCTTGCTCCGTGATCGGGACTCGGTGTCGGTGCGCGGTGCTCGTGATTGCCGCGCTCAGTGCGGCCGGCGGTCCGGCGCCTTGCGCTTGCGCGTCGCCGCAGGCTGCGCGTGCGCCAATTCCTGTGCCCGCTGCTGCTCCGCGGCGCCGCGCAGCAGCCAGCAGATCAATTGCCTGGATTGCTCGATGCGCTGGCGCCGGCCCCGGGCGTCGTCCTCGAGATAGTCGGTCGACAGGTGGAACAGGTAGGACACCACGTAGCCGGACAGGTCGTCGATGACCGGGCGCGGCAGCCCCGGGCAGAGTTCCAGCCGCTCGATGTCCTCCGCCATCTCCGCGGCGATGTCCGCCAGCAACTGGCGCACCGCGTCGCGCAGCGCCGGCTGCGGCCCGGTGCTGCCGCACACGCCGACGAAGAAGGCATCCGGATGCGCTTCCGCATAGGCGAAAAACGCCTCGCAGGCCCGTGTGGCGACCTCGCCGGGGTAGTCGCGCGCGATGGCCCAGCGCGCCGCGCGCAGCATGGGGCGCAATTCGTTGCTGACCTCCGCCACCGCGGTGAGCGCCAGGTCTTCCATGTCGCGGAAGTGCCGATAGAAGGTATTCGGGTTGAGTCCCGCCTCGCGTGCGAGTTCGCGCAGGCCGAGGCCGGCGAAGCTGCGCCGGGCGGCGGCCAGGCGCAGTGCCGCGTCGATCAGTTTGCGTTTACCGCCGGCTACGTCGTCCATGGTGTCAGGCCAGTCAATGTTGAGTGCAGGATACGCCTGCGTGCCGGCATCCGGTTTGGAATTGACACTCGGTCTACATTCGTCTACTTTGCTGCAAAAGTAGACGGTTGTCTACGCCGGCCTGCATGAACACGCACCATGCCGGGCGAGGACGGACCGGAGACGACAACGAACACGAGACACGAGGCGGCCCGCGGGCCCCTTGGTGCAACCCCGGCGTTCCGCCGCCGACCACTACCTGGTGCCATGAACATGCAGCGCGTATCCACTCCCGCTCCCGTCGCCACCCTGTCCGCGCCATCCGCGCATGCGGCCGAACCCATTCCGCAGGATCCCGGCTGGCCGGTGGTGGGCAACCTGCTGCAGATCCCGTCCGGCGCGTTCGCGCAGCACCTGCTGGAACGCAGCCGCCATTTCGACGGCATCTTCGAGATGAATTTCGCCGGGCGGCGCGTGCCCTTCGTCAGTGCTGCGGCACTGGTGGCGGAACTCGCGGACGGCGCGCGCTTCCGCAAGATCATCGGGCCGCCGCTGTCCTACCTGCGCGACGTGGTTGGCGACGGCCTGTTCACCGCGGACAACGAGGAAGCCAACTGGGGCCGCGCGCACCGTATCCTGATGCCCGCGTTCAGCCAGCGCGCCATGAAGGGCTACTTCGACGTGATGCTGCGCGTGGCCAACCGCCTGGTCGACAAATGGAACCGGCAGGGCGCCGACACCGACATCGCGGTGGCCGACGACATGACACGGCTGACGCTGGATACCATCGCGCTGTCGGGCTTCGGCTATGACTTCGATTCTTTCTCCAGCGCGCGTCTCCATCCGTTCATCGATGCCATGGTGGGCGCGCTGGAAGAAGCCATGGGCAAGCTCACCCGCTTCGGACTGCAGGACAGGTTCATGCACGCGGCGCACCGAAAGTTCGCCGCCGATACGCAGTTCATGCGCGATCTGGTGGACGAGGTGGTCAGGCAGCGGCGCGCCACCGCGGGCAACGGCCAGGCCCCGGCAAGCGACCTGCTCAACCTGATGCTGGAAGCACGCGATCCCGAGACCGGCGAGCGCCTGGACGACGTGAACATCCGCAACCAGGTCATTACCTTCCTGATCGCCGGGCACGAGACCACCAGCGGCATGCTGACCTTCGCCCTGTATGAACTGTTGCGCAATCCGGGCGTGCTGGCGCAGGCCTATGCGGAAGTGGATACGGTGCTGCCCGGCGACGCGCCGCCGGTCTACGCCGACCTGGCGCGCCTGCAGGTGATCGACCGCGTGCTCAAGGAAACCCTGCGGCTGTGGCCCACCGCGCCGGGCTTCGCCGTGGCGCCGTATGAAGACACCCTGCTCGGCGGGCGCTACCGGATCCGCAAGGATCGCCGCATCTCGGTGGTGCTCACCGCGCTGCATCGCGACCCCAAGGTGTGGACCGATCCCGAGCGCTTCGATATCGACCGCTTCCTGCCCGAGAACGAAGCCACGCTGCATCCGCATGCCTACAAGCCCTTCGGCAACGGCGAGCGCGCCTGCATCGGGCGGCAGTTCGCGCTGACCGAGGCCAAGCTGGCGCTGGCCCTGATGTTGCGCAACTTCGACTTCAGCGATCCGCACGACTACCAGTTCCGCATCAAGGAGACACTGACGCTCAAGCCCGATGCGTTCACCTTGCGCGCGCGCCGGCGCCGCCCGCATGAGCGCATCGCCGCGGCGGCGGCGGCGAGCGCGCCCGGCGTGCAGGCCGAGCGTCCCAGGGTGAGCGGCAACGGGCAGCCGCTGGCCGTGTTGTGCGGCTCCAGCCTGGGCACCGCGCGCGAACTGGCCGAGCAGGTCCACGCCGGCGCGCTGGCGGCAGGCTTCGATGCCACGCTGCGCGACCTCGACCAGGCGCTGGGCGCGCTACCCGGCGAGGGCCTCGCGGTGATTGTCGCGGCCACCTACAACGGACGCGCGCCCGACTCGGCGCGGCGCTTCGAAGCCATGCTCGACAGCGGGGAGCACGGCAGCTATCGTGCCGGAAACCTGCGTTATGCCGTGCTCGGCTGCGGCAACTCGCAGTGGGCCACCTACCAGGCCTTCCCCAAGCGGCTGGACGCCTTCTTCGCCGCCGCCGGCGCCACGCCGTTGCTGCCACGCGGCGAGGCCGACGGCAATGGCGACTTCGACCAGGCCGCGGAACTGTGGCTCGCCGCGCTATGGCAATCGCTGCAGGTGCTGCGCGCGGAGCAGGGCGCGGCACCGGACCTGGCCGGCACCGCCGGTATCGAAGTGCGGCTGCGCGATATCGCCACCATCCGCGCGGGCACGCTGCCGCCGTCGACGCAGGCGTTCACGGTGCTGGCCAACACCGAGCTGGTGAACGACCCCGCCGGCCTGTGGGACTTCGCGCAGGAAGCGCCGCGCACCGCCACGCGGGATATCCGGCTGCGGCTGCCGGAGGGAGCGCGTTATGCCACCGGCGATCATCTTGCCGTCTATCCGCAGAACCATCCCGCCACGGTGAGCGAGTTGTGCGAGCGGCTCGATCTCGATCCCGATGCCATGGTCACGCTCTGCGCCGCGCCTGCATCCGCCGCGCGCGGCCTGCCGCTGGACGAAGCGCTGCCCTTGCGCGAACTGCTGACGCACTTTGTCGAACTGCAGGACGTGGTGTCGCGGCAGACGCTGCGCACACTGCTGCAATACACCCGTTGCCCGGTCACGCGCGCCGCGCTGGAGCGGCTAGGCTCGGACCACGCGGAACAGGGCTACGCCGCGCAGGTGGCGTCGCAGCGGCTGGGGCTGGTGGATGTGCTGGCGCGTCACCCCGCCATCGAACTGACGCTGGCGGGCCTGCTGGCCTGCACCGTGGCGATGCGCCCGCGCTTCTACTCCATCGCTTCGTCGCCGGCGGTGTCGCCGGACGTGGCGACCATCACGGTCGGCACGGTATGGTCCCCCGCGCTGTCCGGGCGCGGCATGTTCCGTGGCGTGGCGTCCACCTGGCTGCGGGGGCTCGCGCCCGGCGCCGTGGTGGCAGCGGCGATCCGCACGCCAAATCCGGCATTCGCGCCCGACGCCGATCCCGCGCGGCCGATGATCCTGGTCGGGCCGGGCACCGGCATCGCCCCGTTCCGCGGGTTCCTGGAAGAACGCGCGGCGCAGAAGGCGGCAGGGGAAACGGTGGCGGCCAGCCACCTCTACTACGGCTGCCGCCATCCCGAGCACGACTGGCTCTATCGTGACGACGTGGCGCGCTGGCAGGCCGAAGGGGTGGTGCAGGCGCATGCGGCGTACTCCACCACCGGCGCGCAGGACGAGCGCTATGTGCAGCATCTGCTATGGCGGGACCGGGACGCGGTATGGACGATGCTGCAGGCCGGCGCCACCTTCTACGTGTGCGGCGACGGGCGGCAGATGGCGCCCGCCGTGCGCCGCACGCTGATCGAGATCGCGGCGCGGCAAGGCGGCATGGACGAGGCCGCCGCATCCGACTGGCTGGCCGGGATGGTGGCGCAGGGGCGCTACCGGCAGGACGTGTTCAACTAGGCGCTGGCGCCGGCAGGATCCGCCGGCGCGGCGGAGGCGAATTGCACGCCCACCGCTATGCCTGGCAGGAATCTGCGGATCATTGTCTGTCGGCCCGCTGCCGTTTTCCTTACGCTCGGTGTCATCCCAACGCCCTCCGACGGAGCGCCCGATGGCACCACCCGCGATGTCCCAGGCCCGGGTCCTGGCAATCTGCCAGGCCCTCTTCACCTCGGCCCTGTCGGTCGACCTGACGCTGACCGGCCTGGTCGGCTACACGCTGGCGCCGGACAAGGCGCTGGCCACGCTGCCGTTCGCGCTGATCACCGTGGCCTCGGCGCTCACCGCCATCGCGGCCGCCTTCCTGATCGAGCGCCTTGGCCGCCGTATCGCCTTCTGCCTCGGCGGGCTGGCCTGTTGCGCCGGCGGGCTGGTGTCGGTGTGGGCGATCGCGCACCACGACTTCGCCGTCTTCTGCGTGGGTACCGCGCTGGTCGGCGTGTTCCAGGCCTTCGCCCGCTTCTACCGCCTGGCCGCCGCCGATGCCGCCGCGCCCGCCGACAAGCCGCGCGCTATCTCGACGGTACTCACGGGCGGCGTGGTGGCAGCCGTGTGCGGCCCCGCCATCGCCGCGTGGAGCAGCGACCTGATGGTGGCGCAGCCCTTCGCCGGGTCCTATGCGGTGGTCTCCGTGTTCGGGCTGGCCACGGTATTGCTGCTGGCCTTCGGCTATCGCGAGCGGCCTGTGCAGGCGGCCGCCGCGGCAGCCGGCCGGCGCGCCGCCACGCTGCCGGCGCGCCCGCTGGCCGAGATCGCGCGGCAGCCGGTATTCCTGGCCGCCTTTGCCAACAACGGCATCGGCAACGCGGTGATGATGTTCGTGATGACCGCCACGCCGATTGCCGCGGTGGCGTGCAGCCACACCATCACCCAGGGCGCGCAGATCATCGAGTGGCACTTGGTCGGCATGTACGCGCCGTCGTTCTTCTCGGGCTGGCTGCTGCAGCGCTTTGGCCGCGGGCCGATGCTGATGTGCGGCATCGGCCTCGCCGCGGCGGGTTCGCTGGTGGCGCTGGCGTCGACCGCGCTGCCGGCCTTCTACGCCGCCTTGCTGTGCCTGGGGGTGGGCTGGAATTTCATGTTCGTCGGCGGCACCACGCTGCTGGCGGAAAGCTACCGGCCCGCCGAGCGCGCGCGCACTCAGGCGCTGGCCGAATTCTCCGCCGCGGCGCTCACCGCGCTGGCCACGCTCGCGGCCGGGCAGGTGCTGTACCGCTATGGCTGGCAAGCGGTCAACCTGGCCGTGCTGCCCGCGCTGGCGGTGGCGCTGCTGGTCACGCTGGGCTGGCAGCGCCGCGCGCCGCGCGCCGCGCGCCGCGATACTGGCGGGATGAAGGTGTGTGCCAGTATGATCGGCGACACGTCACGCGCAGCCGCCGGGACCGGCGGCCTGCGCGCTCACTCTTGCGCCCCGGGTCACTGTCCATGCCTTCCAGCTTTCCCCTGCCAACCGATCCGCCGCGCATCGTGGTGCTGGTCGCGCCGGATCCCGCGCAGGAGCTTGACCTGACCGGCCCCTCCGCGGTATTCGGTAACGCCAACCGGCTTGGCGGAGACGCCGGCAAGGCTTACGACATCCGCGTCGCCAGCGTGCGCGACGATGGCCTGGTGTGTACCGAGAGCGGCCTCAGGATGCTGGCGGACGCGCCCTATCACCGCCTCGGCGAGATGCTGCCCGGGCCCATCGACACCTTGCTGATCGTCGGCGGCTCGGGCCATGCGGCAGCGGCCGACGATGCACGCCTGGTAGCCTGGATCCGCGAGCAGGCGCCGCGCGTGCGCCGCCTCGGCGCGGTCTGCACCGGCGCCTTTGTGCTGGCGCGCACCGGCCTGCTCGACAGCCACCGGGCCACCACCCACTGGCGTCACGCCGCGCGCCTGGCCGAGCGCCATCCACAGGTGCAGGTCGATCCCGACCCGATCTGGATTCGCGCCGGGCAGCTGTACACCTCGGCCGGCGTCACCGCCGGCATGGACCTGGCGCTGGCGCTGGTGGAAGACGATCTCGGCCACGCCGCCTCGCTCGCGGTGGCGCGCGAGCTGGTGCTGTTCCTGCGCCGTCCCGGCAACCAGGCACAGTTCTCCACGCTGCTGCAGGCACAGAGCGCGCAAAACCCGGAACTGCGCGAGTTGCAGGGATGGATGGCGGAGCACCTGGCACGCGACCTGTCGGTACCGGTGCTGGCGGAACGGGTGGCGATGAGCCCGCGCAACTTCGCCCGGGTATTCGCGCGGCAGGTGGGCGAAACGCCCGCGCGCTACTTGGAGCGGCTGCGGGTAGAGGCGGTGCGGCGCATGCTGGAGGAGAACGGGCGGCGCCTGGAGGGCATCGCGCACGCCACCGGCTTTGCCAACGCCGACGTGATGCGGCAGGCGTTCCAGCGCCATATGCAGACCACGCCGGAGCGGTACAGGGCGGCGTTCAGGGCGAAGCCGGAGGCGAGGGGAGAAGAGGCATCGGCCGATCCGGCACGGCAGCCCGCGAAGCGCCCGCCCTGAGCCCCTGCTCAGCCCCGGGCCTGCAGCGCCGCAATGCGCTGCTCGATCGGCGGATGGCTCGAGAACAGCGACAGCCACGACTTGCCGCCGGCGATGCCCATCGCCTGCATATTCTGCGGCAGGCCGTCCGGCTCCAGGCCGCCCAGGCGGCGCAACGCCGCCACCATCGGGGTGGGAGTGCCCATCAGCCTGGCCGCGCCGGCATCCGCGCGGTATTCGCGATGGCGCGAGAAGGTCGCCACGATGATGCTGGCCAGGACGCCGAACACGATCTCGCATACCACCACGGTGATCATGTAGCCGATGCCGGGGCCACTCGATTCTTCATCGTTCTTGCGCAGCATCGAGTCCACGAAATAGCCCACCACCCGCGCCAGGAAGATCACGAAGGTGTTGACCACGCCCTGGATCAGCGTGAGCGTGACCATGTCGCCGTTGGCGATGTGGGCCACCTCGTGCGCCAGCACGGCTTCCACCTCGTCGTGCGACATGGTTTGCAGCAGGCCGGTGGACACCGCCACCAGCGAGCTCTTCCTGGTGGCGCCGGTGGCGAAGGCGTTGGCCTCGCCTTCATAGATGGCAACCTCGGGCATCGGCAGGCCGGCGCGGTCGGCCAGCTTCTGCACGGTCTGCACCAGCCAGACCTCGGTGCCGTTGCCGGGCTGGGTGATGACCTGCGCGCCGGTGGACCACTTGGCGATGGTCTTGGACATCAGCAGCGAGATGAAGGAACCGCCGAAGCCCATCAGCGCGGCAAAGACCAGCAGCATGCCGAGATTGAGGCCATTGGAAGTCAGGAAGCGATTCACCCCCAGCAGGCTGGCGGTGAAGCTGAGGACAAGCATGACGGCGAGGTTGGTCGCCAGGAACAGGAGGACGCGTTTCATTTTCTGTGTGAGGAAAAATCGATCGGCAGCCGATCGGTACAGTGGGGAAAACGGGCACGCGGTTCGTGCAGATCGTGCGAATCGCGCGTGCTGCGCGGGCGCGCGGCGCGCCATGGCAAGCGCGCGCCGGAGTACCCGCGGCAATGGGCAAGGAAAAGAGGGCGCGCCTTCGGGCGCGCGCAGCGCTCAGGCGCTGGGCGGGCGCTGCTGCAGGGGGAGGTCGGGGTCGGGCAGTACGCCTGCCCGGTGCGCCGGCGCGCCGCTGCGGGCGAGCCCGGCGGCAAAGCGCAGCGGCGAGGCCGGCAGCAGGGATTCCGCGAGGTCGGCGCCAGACTGGGAGGGGTCTTGCGCGTCGCCGGCGTCGGCCGGGCCCGGGGCATCGCCAGGCACGGCCGCGTGGGTGTGGCTTTCGTCGGCGGCTTCGGCGGCGGAAGCATCGTCACGCGACGCTTGCATCACCAGGTTGCATGCCTCCTGCGGCGCTGCGCCGCTGGCCAGCGTTGCATTGCCGGCCGCGCACGCGCGTGCGTCTGCCCAACTCTGGAAGGGCAGGACGGCAAGCATCACTAGCAACAGCAGGAAGCGGATGGCGCGCACGTAGATAAGGGGGCTTTGGAGATCGCTGGGTCTGCGGGATTCGACACGAATCCTTGGCAAGAATTCTACAGGATGCGCTGGCGCGGTATGGTGTCGCGCAAGCGCCACCCGGTGACGCGCTAATCGAGAATCGTCCTTGCCGCGCGCGTGCCCCACCACGCGGCTTCCTCGAACACCGACAGCCCGGACAGGTCGGCGTGAGCGAACAGGATGCGGCCGTCGGCCGCGCGCAGCGCCGTGGCGCCGGCGTTGGCGAGAAACCCGGTTCGCGGTGAGGCCATGGCGTGGCCGCGCACGGTGATCTCGACCGCATCCGCGTGGCGCCAGAACGCGCGCCCGTAAGCCGTGTGGAGATCCGTGGTGGCGTAGTCCATCAGTTCGGCGGGCGCGGCTTCGGCCAGCCAGCGGCGTGTGTCGGCAACCGAGCGGGGAGGGCCACCCGCAGCGGCGGCGGCGTCGAGCGGGCAATAGGCGGTGAAGACCGTGGCCGCCGGCTTCGCCTGCCGGATCAGCTGGTGGGTGCTCACCACATAGCCCAGCCCGCGCCCGCCGTGCACCACGTTGTCCCAGGCCAGCGGCACGCCCGGCGCCTCCGGCGGGAAACCGCGCAGCCGGAAGCTCGACACCATCCACGGCGCGGTGGGCGGCAGGTGGCGCGCCGGGTCGAAGCCGAACTCGCCCAGCGGCGCCACGTGGGCCGCCACATGCAACGGCATCGCGCAGATCACGCGGCGCGCGCGGATGCGGCAGGTGCGCGGCGCCGATATGGGTGCACCCTGCGGCCACCAGGCGCACAGCACCGATACTTCCCGGCCCTGTTCCCGTACCTGCAGGGCGATGCCGGGCCGGCGCCAGGGCCGGGCGCCGGTTTGCGCCGCGCGGTATGCGTCGATGCGGGCGCACAGGCGCGTCACCATCGTGTGCAACCCGTCCGGCCATGTCAGCACCGCGCCGTCGGCGGCGTTATCCGCATGGCCGGCACGGCTGGCAAAGTAGTGCAGGCCGGCCCAGGCCGAGATCAGGTCGTGGCCGGCGCCGTAGTCGTCGCGGCAGCAGTAGTCCACATAGCCGTGCAGGGTCGGCGAGGTATAGCCTTCGGCCAGCATCCACTGCCGCATGCTCTGCCGGTCCAGCGCGGTCCAGGCCGGATCCTGCGAGGCCAGCGCCAGCGGAATGGCGAAGACCTTGCGGCCGTCGCTGCCACGCGCGCTCTTGAGTTGCCCGACGCGGACCAGGAAGCGCGCATGCTGGGTTGCCTCCGCATCCGGCACCGCATCGCTGGGCAGCAAGCCATCGCGCCACTTGCCGTCGAAGAACAGGCGCTCGTCCGGCGCATGCACCAGCGCGCGCTCGTCGAAGTCCGGCCGCGCGGCGAACGGATCGCGCAGGATCACGCCCGTGTCAGCCAGCATTTCGCGGATATGCGTCGATTCGGCAGACGGCAGCGGCAGATAGTGTGCGCCGCGCGGGAAGCGCAGGTCGTCCGTGCCGATGCCGCCAAAGTTGCCCGCCGCCGCGTTGCCGCCGAACTCCGGCCCGTCCACCAGCAGGAAATCGTGCAGCCCGCCGCGCGCCAGCTGCCATGCGGCGCTGAGCCCGGCCACGCCGCCGCCGAGGATGGCGACTTCGGTCACGATCTCGTCCTGCGGCGCCGGCCAGCGCGCGGCGTCGCGCAGCGCGTGGCCCTCGGCCATGCCGGGGCGCAGCACCAGCGGCGCCGGCTCGCGCAGGCCCACGCCGGCCAGGAAGCGGCTGGTCTCGCCGCCCAGCCGGTCGCAACCGGCAAGCAGGCTGAAGCCGGCGGCGCCCGCCCCGGCGATCAGGAAGCGGCGGCGGTCCATCGCGGCTGCGCTTGCTGACACGGTGGCCAGTGCCCTTCGGTTTCAGCGAATGACATTACGCCAGTCCTGCTCGAAATCGTGCACCAGCGTCTGCTCGTTGAGCCGGTTCGGCTGCGCCGCGCGCGGCGCCATGTCGGCGGGGAAGCGGAACATCAGCGCGGTGGAGTCGGCGTCGAGAAACCTGAGCGGCACGTCGTAGCGCGTCGGCGGCGCGTAGTCGGCGCGCTTGCCGGCCAGGATGAAACCCCACTCGCCAAAGGACGGCACATAGGCATGGTAAGGCCAGGTATGCAGCCCGGCCTCGCGCAGCGTGGCGTCGATATCCCAGAACGAGCGCGGGGCGAAATAGGGCGAAGTGGATTGCACCACCGCATAGCCCTTCTCGGCCAGGTGGTGCGACACCAGCTTGTACATCGGCACCGAGTACAGCTTGCCCAGGCCGAAGTTGGACGGGTCGGGCAGGTCGACGATGATGGCGTCGAACATGTCGTTGCGCTGCTCCAGCCATTGCGCGGCGTCGGCGTTGACCACCTGCACGCGCGCATCCTTGAGCGAGCCCTGGTTCAGTGCCACCAGCGGCGCGCTGCGCGAGAACAGCGTGGTCATGGCGGGGTCCAGGTCGACCAGCGTGACGTGCTCGATATTCCTGTGCTTGAGTATCTCGCGCACGGCCAGGCCGTCCCCGCCGCCGATCACCAGCACGCGGCGCGCCCACGGCAGCGCCTGCAGCACCGGGTGCACCAGCGCCTCATGGTAGCGATGCTCGTCGCGCGAGGAAAACTGCAGGTTGCCGTTGATATAGAGGCGCAGGTCGTCTTTCCAGCGCGTGATCACCAGGCGCTGGTAGGGCGTGCTTTCGCTATGGATGATTTCGTCGCCGAACATGCCGCGCTCGGCCCAGTGGGTGAGCCGGCCGGAGGCCAGGAAGCCGCCCGCCAGCAGTACCAGCACCAGCGAGGCGCGCAGCATGCGCGCCATGACCTGCTTCAGGTCCGCGCGGAAGATATGGATGGTGGCCAGCGCCACGCCGGCATTGAGCATGCCGAACAGGAAACCCGTGCGCGACAGGCCCAGGCGCGGCGCCAGCACCAGCGGGAACACCAGCGAGACCGCCAGCGCGCCGAGGTAGTCGAAGGTGAGGACGCGGCTGACCAGTTCGCTGAAGGCGGTGCGGCGCGCGTTGAGCACGCGCATCACCAGCGGGATCTCCATGCCCACCAGCACGCCGAGCACGAACACCATGGCATAGAGCGCGGTACGGAAGGGCGCCGACAGCCAGGCGAACACCACGAACAGCAGCGCCGCCGAGATGCCGCCCAACAGGCCGATCAGGATCTCGATATCGATAAAGCGCGCCAGCACGTCTTCATCCTTCACATAGCGCGACAGCCACGAACCCACACCCATGGCGAACAGGTAACAGCCGATGATGGAGGAGAACTGGAGGATGGAGTCGCCCAGCAGGTAGCTGGACAGGGCGCCGGCGATCAGCTCGTAGCCGAGCCCGCAGGACGCCACGATCAACACCGAGAGAACAAGGGTACGGTCGCGCATCGGGGGGAAAGGGGTCGGGTAGGAGGCCGGGGGCAGGGCAGGCGTAACGCTCAGGCGGGCCGCCGCGCGACGCGCGCACGCCTGGCAAACAGGAAAAAGCGCTGAGAAAGTTGTGATGACCCGAAATGGACAACGGATATACTTGGGCGCCAACTGCCAACAATGCCGATATCGCCAACAACATGCAGCCACCATCGTTGCCGTCGCCGCTGTCACCACTGCCGCCATCGTTGCCGCCGCCCGGAACACCGTCGTAGAACCAGCCGGAGAATTACCACGATGCTAGCCATCTACGCCTACGTGCTGCACCTGCTGGCCGGCCTCGCCCTGCTGGCGGTGTTCGTCGGAGTCTACACCAGGATCACGCCCTTCCGCGAGTTCGCGCTGATCCGCCAGGGCAACCTCGCGGCGGCGCTGTCGCTGTCCGGGGCGATGATCGGTTTTTGCTTTACGCTGTCCTCCAGCATCCAGCACAACGACACCTTCCTGATGTTCCTGGTGTGGTCGGTCGGCGCGATGCTGGTGCAGGCGCTGGCTTACGCGGGCCTGGCGCGCGCGCTGCCCGATATGGACGCCGCGATCGAGTCGAACAATGTCGGCATGGGCGGGCTGATGGGCGCCATCTCGGTGACGGTCGGCGCCATCAACGCCGCCTGCCTGACCTGATTTGCCGGACCTTCCCCACCTGCCGGAACATTGCTGAGAACCAGAGGTTAGCCATGAGCATCGGATCGTTCATCAAGAAGCAGTTTATCGACATCCTCCAGTGGACGGAGGACAGCGACGGCGTGCTGGCCTGGCGCCACCCGATGGAGGATATGGAAATCCAGTACGGCGGCAGCCTGACCGTGCGCGAGTCGCAGATGGCGGTGTTCGTCAACGAAGGCAAGATCGCCGACGTGTTCGGGCCCGGCATGTACAAGCTCACCACGCAGACGCTGCCGGTGCTGACCTACCTGAAGAACTGGGACAAGCTGTTCGAGTCGCCCTTCAAGTCGGACGTCTACTTCTTCAGCACGCGCCTGCAGATCGGCCGCAAGTGGGGCACCGCCCAGCCCATCACCATCCGCGACGCCGATTTCGGCATGGTGCGGCTGCGCGCCTTTGGCCTGTACTCGTACAAGATCGCCGATGCCGGCAAGTTCTATACCGAGATCAGCGGCACGCGCGCCGAGTACACCCGCGACGAGGTGGAAGAGCAGCTGCGCAACCTGCTGGTCGCCACCATGACCGCCACGCTGGGGGGCGCCTCGGTGCCCTTCCTCGACATGGCCGCCAACCAGGCGCTGATGTCGCAGGCCGTCCGCGACCGGCTGGCGCCGGAATTCGAGCGCTACGGCGTGGCGCTGGACAATTTCGCGGTGACCAATGTGTCGCTGCCGGAAGAGTTGCAGAAGGCCATCGACACCCGTATCTCGATGGGCATGATGGGGGATATGGCGAAGTACACGCAGTACCAGGTCGCCACCTCGATCCCGCTCGCCGCGCAGAACGAGGGCGGCGTGGCCGGCCTGGGCGCCAGCCTGGCGGCCGGCGCGGTGATGGGGCAGGCGATGGCCGGCGGGCTGGGTGCCGCCGCCGCGGGCGCGCAACCCGCCACGCCCGCCGCAGCGGCGGCTCCGGCAGCGGCGCCAGCCGACGATCCCGCCGCGCGCCTGCAGAAGCTCAAGGAACTGCTCGACAAAAGCCTGATTTCGCAGGCCGACTTCGACACCGCCAAGGCCGAGATCCTGAAGAAACTGGTCGGCTGAGCGCGCCCTCACGCATGCAAGAGATCAACTGCCCAAGCTGCGGCGCGCCGGCGGCCTTCCGCTCGTCGGCCGCGGTGATGGTGGTGTGCGAGTACTGCCACAGCACACTGCTCAAGGATGCCGACACGGTCAAGGACATCGGCAAGATGTCCGCCGTGCTGGAGGACTACACGCCGCTGCAGATCCACACCGCCGGGCAATGGGGCGGCCAGGGCTTCACCCTGGTCGGCCGCATCCAGCTGCGCTACGACGCCGGCCTGTGGAACGAGTGGTACGTGTTGTTCGACGACGGCAGCGACGGCTGGCTGGCCGATGCCTCCGGCCAGTACATGCTGACCCGGCGTGTCACGCCGGCGCAGTCGGCCGCCCAGCTCGACGGCGAAGCGCTGCCGCGCTTCGGCCAGCTCACGCCCGGCACCCCGCTGTACTTCGACAAGCACCGCTATCTGGCCAGCGATGTGCGCAGCGCGCGCTGCACCGGCGGCCAGGGCGAGCTGCCGTTCGCGGTCGGCGCGGGCTGGACGGCGCAGGTGGCGGATTTCCGCGACGAAGGCCGCTTCCTCACGCTCGACTACGCCGACGGCGATCCGCCGGCCATCTATACCGGCCAGGCGGTCACGCTCGGCCAGCTCAAGTGCCAGCTGCTGCGCGAAGCCGAACAGATCGCCGGCACCGCCGATCGCTACCGGGGCAAGGCCGTGCCGCTGGCCTGCCCGGACTGCGGCGGCCCGATCGCCTACCGCGCCGGCGTGGCCAGCTTCGTGGTCTGCCCCAGCTGCCACAGCCAGATCGATTGCACCACCTCCACCGCGCTGGTGCTGGAGAAGCAGCGCGAGCTGGATGCGCTCAAGACCAGCCTGTCGCCGGGCGACACCGGTACCATCGACGGCAAGCCCTACACGGTGCTGGGCCTGATGCAGTGCACCGACCACGACGAGGAAGAGGCCTCGACCTGGGTCGAGTACCTGCTGTTCAACGAACAGCGCGGGCTGATGTGGCTGGTCGAGCAGGATAGCGGCTGGGACCGGGTCGAGGTGCTCGATACCTGGCCGCGCATGGTTTCCGGCACTACCGCAAGCTACCAGGGCCAGACCTTCCAGCAGGGCTACGACTACGGGAGCGAGGTACTGTACGCGGCGGGCACCTTCAACTGGCGGGTCCGGGTGGGAGACCGCACCCGGCTGACCGAGTTCGGCAAGCCCGCGCGCCGGCTCACGCGCGAGACCTCCGGCACGGAGATCGTCTGGACCTTGTCCACCACCGTGGCGCGCGCGCAGGTGGCGCAATGGTTCAAGGGCAGCCCGGGCCTGGCCGAGGCGGCCCGCGCCCCGCAGGCGGCGGCCAGCGGCACGGATCTCGCCTTTTGCCGCAAGAGCGCCAAGGTCTACGCCATCCTCCTCGCCATCCTCAACGTGCCGGTGGCATTGATCACCGACCGGGGATGGATCACCATCGTGGTCGGCTTCCTGCTGTTGTGGGCGCCGATCTGGCTGGTCCAGCGCTGGGCCGGAAAGGATTGAGACAGCGTGCGCCTGCTTTATCTCGTCTACGGCATCATCGTGCTATTCGGCACGACCTTCTTCAACCTGGGCGACTCCACGTCCTCGGGCTCCTCATCGGGCTATGGCAGCGCGCGTGGCTGGAGCGGGGGCTCATCCGGCTCCAGCGGATGGTCATCGGGCGGCGGCCATAAATGATGGCGGAGGCGGCGTGGCAGCCCCGCCATGGTCTACACTAGCCTGATACCCTGTAATTACTTCAGGGTCCTGCCTGATATTGAAGTGATTTGGAGTCGTCATGCGTATCGGTGAACTGGCCCGCCAAAGTGGCTGCGACGTGGAAACCATCCGCTATTACGAGCGCGAGGGCCTGCTCGACGCGCCCCAGCGCGAGGAAAACGGCTATCGCCGTTATGGCGATGGCCACCTGCTGCAGCTCAACTTCGTGCGCCACTGCCGCTCCCTGGGCATGAGCCTGTCCGACGTGCGCCGGCTGCGCGACTTCGAGCGCGATCCCACCCTTGCCTGCGACGATATCAACGCGCTGCTGGACCGCCAGATCGAGCAGATCCACGCCCAGCGCGTGGCGCTCGAGGCACTGGAAGGGCAGTTGCGGGCCTTGCGCCACACCTGCAACCAGCCGCATCCCGCCAGCGAGTGCGGCATCCTGCAGAACCTGCAGCAAGCCGCGGCAGGCGCCGCCTGCGAGTGCCATCCGCATGCCGCTGGCCACGGCTAAGGGGCGATGCCAGTGCATTAAAAGTGCCGGCTATGCTACGATTCCTTTACCCGCCGCACACCAAACTGGTGCGGATACGGCGGGCCAGGCCCTGCGGCAGAACACTTGAGTAAGCCATCGCTCTCGTCGATTCCGCCGCGTGGCGCGCTTTCCCGAATTCCCATTCATTACCGCCGCACGTAAATGACGCTTTGCCGCCTGTCGCCGATCGCTGTCGAGCTTGCCCGTACCGGGCAGGCCGGCGCGTGCGTGCGCGCGGCACTGGCACAGCGCACGCAAGCCAAACAGGCCACGGCCTGCCGCCGGATCAGCGCACCGCTTGATCCCGCCCGGTTCCCAGCCTGACGCTCCCCCAGACGCAGGCAAGCGCCGAACCGGGCCGAGTCACACCCTGTTCGCGGTTTTCCCGCCGTTCCCGACGGCCCACCCAATTCGATGACCTGGCAGCGCCGGGGCCGATCCCCAAGGGATCGCCCCAACCTTTGCCGGTCGCCGCATCGCCACCTAGCGAGGATCTACCATGACGGCTTCGTCCAAGCAGCAATCGACCCTTTACCTTACCGAGCTCGACGTGACCCGCCTCGAGCGCATCGCCGGGCGCGCCGCGCCCCTGGCCGAAATGCTCGACAGCATCCTCGAGCGCGCCGCCATCGTGCCGGCCGAGGCCATCCCGAAGGATGTCGTGACCATGAATTCCAGCCTGCTGTGCGCGCTGGAAGGCGAGGCCGTGCCGCGCCGGTGGACGCTGGTCTACCCCGATACCGCGGATTTCGACGAGGGCAGGTTGTCGGTGCTGTCGCCGATCGGCCGCGCCCTGCTGGGCGCGCGCGCCGGCCAGACCGTCAGCTACCGGTTGCCCGACGGACGCGAGCAAAGCGTCACCGTGGTGGAACTGTCCTTCCAGCCCGAAGCCAACGGCCAGTACACGCTGTAAGGCGGATTGCCCGCATCCCGGAGGCGGGCCGCGGTGTCGCCGCGGCTTGCCCCCGGCGCTTACGCCCCCCGGCCAGCTCCGCGCCGGCCGGTCCCCGCACACCGGCCAGGTGGCCTCCAGGCTGGGCTGGCGGCATTTCAGGCAAGGCCTCGGCCACACGGATCCCGCCTGTCGCCCCCCGATCCCCGCCATTCGTCCTCACTTCCAGCGTTTCACGACTCGCAACGCACCATTCGTCGCAGTGGTATTTCTCCTTGCAAGCCCAGGCACTAATCTTCAGTCCGTGCCTGCAGCGCAACATAGATTTGCCGGGGCAGCTTGTACCGCAGTTCAAAAGAAAAAAGACGAATAATCAGTTGAAGGAGTCCCAAATGAACGCCAAACGCATCATTGGCAGCGCGGTAGCTATGCTGATCGTCGCCTCATCGACCGCAGCCCTGGCCGCCCCCGCCAACAGCAAGGTCGGCAAGTTCGACGTCTATGCCGACGCGCTGCGCGCCGGCAAGTTCGACCCGTACACCGATGGTGCCAAGCAAGGCAAGTTCGACACGTTCACCGACGGCGCCAAGCAAGGCAAGTTCGATACGTTCACCGATGGCGCCAAGCAAGGCAAGTTCGATACGTTCACCGACGGCGCGCGCGCTTTACGTGGCGAAATCGCTGCCAGCTCGCTGGACAACTCGCGCTCGGGCGACGGTTCGCTGTACGGCTACAGGGTCTGATCCAGACCTGATGTTACCCGGCGGCCACTCGGGTGTTCGCCGCGTATCACTGTTTCTACCGCTTTATCTCCCACCTGCCCGGCTGACCTCCTCCTCCTTCTCTCTCCCGCCGGGCGGGTGATTTTTCCCCGCTTCTCCCCCGCCTTTCCGTTTTTCCCCCGGCACTCCCGTTACGCCACGCCCTGTCTGCGCCTCGGTCGTCATGTCCGCTCGCGCCGGCTACGCCTGCGCCCGATCAAGGCATAGAGCAAGGGGATGGCCAATGCGCCGATCACGGTGGCGCCGAGCATGCCGCCCAGCACGCCGGTGCCGACCGCGCGCTGCGCCGCCGCGCCGGGGCCGGTGCTGATCGCCAGCGGCACCACGCCAAGGATGAAGGCCAGCGAGGTCATGACCACCGGGCGCAGGCGCTGGCGCGCGGCCTGGCCGGCGGCTTCGGCCAGGTCCATGCCGCCGCGGCGCAGTTGCTCCGCGTACTCGACCACCAGGATCGCATTCTTGGCCGCCAGTCCCATGATCACCACCACGCCCACCTTGAAGTAGACGTCGTTGGGCATGCCGCGCAGCCAGATGGCCGCCAGCGCCCCGAGCAGGCCCGCCGGCACCACCAGCAACACGGCCAGCGGCAAGGTCCAGTTCTCGTAGAGCGCCACCAGGCACAGGAAGATGAACAGCATCGACAGCGCGAACAGCCACGGCGCCTGCGTGCCGCTTTGCAGCTGTTCGAAGGCGCGCCCGGTCCAGCGCGTGTCATAGGCGGTGCCCAGTTCGCCCACCATGGCAGAGAGCCGCGCCATCGCGGTGCCGGTGCTGTGGCCCGGCGCCACATCGGCGTTGATGCGAACCGAACTGAGGCCGTTGAAGCGCTCCAGCGTGGCCTCGCCCCGGCCCCAGACCAGCTCTGCGAAAGCGCCCAGCGAGACCATGCCGCCCTGCTCGTTGCGCACATGCACGCGCGCCAGCTGTGCGGGCGCCATCCGGTAAGGCGCATCGGCTTGCAGGATCACGCGGCGGATACGGCCTTCACGCGCCACTTCGTCGACATAGCGCGATCCCAGCGTGGTCGACAGTGCATGGTGAATGGCTTCGGGCGCCACGCCAAAGCTGCGGGCGCGCTCATAGTCGATGCGCAGGTCGAGCGCCGGTGCCGGCTGCGCGGTGGTGGCGCGCACCTCGCCCAGCGAAGGTTCATGCGCGGCGGCCTCCAGCAGGCGGTCGCGCGCGGCAAACAGGGCATCGCGTCCGGTGCCCGGTTGCGCCACCAGCCGCATGTCGAGCCCGCTGGTGCTGCCGAGTTCCGGCAGCGCGGTACCGTTATAGGCGTACAGCTGTGCCCGGCCGCGGCCAGGCCAGTCCTCCAGCCCGGCCGACAGCCTGGCCAGCACGGCATCGGCGCGGTCCTTGCGCCCACGTTCTTCCCAGTCCTTGAGCGTGAGGTACAGGCTGGCGCGTTGCTCGCCGCTGCCCGAGTTGCTCCAGCCCAGCACGGCGAACACCGAGCGCAGCGGGTAGCCGCCCGCCTGCAGCCATTGCTCCAGGTCCGCCACCATCGCGCGCGTTTCCGCCTGGGTGGCGCCGGCCGGCAGCTCCACGTCGATCACCAGCTCGCCGGTGTCTTCCTCCGGCAGGAAGCCGGCCGGGATCTGCCACAGCATCACGCCGCCGGCGACGGCCAGCGCCAGGTAGATGCCGAGCCAGCGCAGGCGACGGCGCTGCATCGCCTGCACCCAGCCGGCGTAGCGCCCGGTAAAGGCAGTGAAGCGCCGCTCGAACCAGGCCAGCGGGCCGCGTTCGGGCGGCGGCATATGACGCAGCAGGCTGGCGCACATGGCCGGTGCCAGCGACAGCGCGAAGAACAGCGAGAAGGCAATCGAGATCGCCAGCGTCACGGCAAAGTGCCGGTAGATCACGCCCACCGCGCTGCCCATGAAGGCCATCGGCACGAACACCGCGCACAGCACCAGCGTCACCGCCAGCAGGGCACCCGAGACTTCGCGCATCGAACGCTGCGCCGCCTCCAGCGCGCCCACGCCGTCCTCGCGCATGATCCGCTCCACGTTTTCCACGACAACGATGGCATCGTCGACCAGGATGCCGATCGCCAGCACCACGCCGAACAGCGTGATCACATTGAGCGACAGCCCCAGCGCGTACAGGCAGGCCACCGTGCCGAGCAGCGAGACCGGCACCACGATCACCGGGATCAGCGTGGCCCGCAGGTTGCCCAGGAACAGGTACAGGATCAGGAACACCAGCACCGTGGCTTCGGCCAGCGTGGTCAGCACGCGCCATATCGAGCGCTGCACGAACTGCGCGTTGTCGGTGGAGATCTCGTAGCGCACGCCGGCGGGGAAGCTGCGCGCGGCCTCGTCGAGCGCGGCGCGGACCGTGCGCGAGGTGGCCAGCACATTGGCGCCGTCGGCCAGCTTGAGGCCGATCGAAGCGGCCTCGCGCCCGCCCAGCCGCGAGGCATAGCGGTAATCGCTGGCGCCCAGTTCCACCCGCGCCACGTCGCGCAGCAAGACCACCGAGGCGTCCTTGCCCGCGCGTACCACGATGCGCCCAAAGGCGTCGGGGTCGGACAGCGGCCGCGGCGGGCGCACCAGCGCCTGGAAGGGCTGGCCCGGCACCGCGGGCGCGCCGCCGAGCTGGCCCGGCGTGACGTCGCCGTTGCGCGCCTTGATGGCCTGCTCGACATCCTCGGGCGTCAAGCCGTGGGCATGGAGCTTGTCGGGGTCGAACCAGATGCGCAGCGCGTATTCGGAGCCGTAGGGCTCGGCCTTGCCGATGCCCGGCAGCCGCCGCAGCATCGGCAGCACCGAGCCGGCGGCGAAATCGCCCAGCGCGGTTTCATCCATCTGGCCGGTGTCCGAGACCAGCGAGACGTACATGAAGGGGCTGCTGCTGGCCTGGTCGACGTAGATGCCGCCGCGGCGCACCGTCTCCGGCAGCAACGGCTCGGCTTGCATGACGCGGTTGCGCACGTTGACCTGGGCCAGCTGCGCATCCGTGCCCTGGCGGAAGCCCAGCGTGATGGTGGCGCTGCCGCCCTCGCTGCTGGCATCGAGGTAGAGCAGGCCGGGGATGCCGTGCATCTGCTGCTCCAGCACCGCGGTGACGGCATCCTCCACGGTGCGTGCGGAGGCGCCGGGATAGTCCGTGTAGACGATCACGGTGGGTGGTGCCACCGCCGGATACTGGGCGATGGGAATGCGGGTGAGCGCGATCAGGCCCGCCACCATGGTGAGGATGGCAATCACCCACGCAAAGGCGGGACGGCGAAGGAAGAAGGACGCCATGGCAAGTTGGTTTTCTGGCGCCGGCGCGGCAGCGGGCCGCGGCTCCGGTGCGATGGAACGTGGGACGGCGCGCTAGCTGGACAGAAAGCGCCGTCAGGCGGAACAGCAGAAGCAACAGGAGGGGGAAAGGGGGCTGTGGGGTCCGGCGACCCTAACGCGCCGGCGGCGCGAAGCCGCGCAGCAGCGCCGCCAGCAGCACCCGCTGGCGATGCGCCAAGGGCTGCCATTGCTCGCGCGGCAGGTGCTCGAACGTGATGTCGAGCGCGGCCAGCCCGTGCACGGCGGTCCACAGCGCATCGGTGACGTCGCCAGGCTCGTGGCTGGCGTCGATCAGCGCGGCGGCCTGCCAGTCGGCCACGCAGGCCTGCAGCACGGCGCCCACCGGGTCTTGCGGGAAGCGCTCGCGCCAGCGCTGGTCGATCGCGCGTTCGGCATCGGCCGGCAGGCCCATCATCATCATCAGGTGGTAGCTGTGACGGTTCGCCAGGGCCCAGGCCACATAGGCATCGAGCACGGCGGGCAGCGCCTGCGCCGGCGCGCCGGCGCTATCCCGGGCCTCGGCCAGCGCTGCCGCCAGCCGTACCCAGTCCTGCGCGCACAGCTCGAACAGCAGTGCGGTCTTGTCCTCGAAATGCCGGTAGATGGCGGCCGCGCTATATCCGCACAGCTCGCCGACGCGCCGTAGCGTGACACCGCTGAAACCGGCTTCGGCAAACAGCGCGCGGGCTGCGTCGAAGAAGGCCTGGCGCACGCTCTCGCGGCGCAACGCGGCCCCGCCGGCACGCCCCACGGCGCGCCGGGCCGCACCCGCGTGCGCGGCGGCGCTGGCGATGGCGGGTGCGACTGGCAGCGCGGGCTGCAGGATTCGGGTGGCGGGCATGTGCGCGATTATAAACACCGATCATTTTGTGAACAATGTTTACGTGATGATTCGTGCACGCGCGCATACCATCCCGACGAGGGGTGGCAGGCCGCGGGCGGCCGTCGGGCCGCCCGGGACGCATGGGGAGCGCGCAAAGGCGGAAGCGAGGCCTGTGGCCTCAGGCGCTCACAGCTGCCGGGCCGCGAAGGTGTCGCACTTGCGGATATCGCCGCTGGTCAGGCCCTGGCGCAGCCAGCGCACGCGCTGCTCGCTGGTGCCGTGGGTAAAGGCTTCCGGCACCACATAGCCCTGGGCCTGCTTCTGCAGGCGGTCGTCACCGATGGCGGCGGCGGCCTTGAGGCCTTGCTCGATATCGCCGGGCTCCAGCAGTTGCTGGTTGGCGCGCTCGGCGGTGGCGGCCCACACGCCGGCCAGGCAATCGGCTTGCAGTTCCACGCGCACCGAGAGCTGGTTGGCCTGGGCCTCGCCCATGCGGCGGCGCGCGGCGTCGACCTTGCCCGAGACGCCGAGCAGGTTCTGCACGTGATGGCCGACTTCGTGGGCAATCACATAGGCCTGGGCAAAGTCGCCGCCGGCGCCGAAGCGCTTGCGCAGTTCGTCGTAGAAGGCCAGGTCGATATAGACCTTCTGGTCGCCCGGGCAGTAGAAGGGCCCCATGGCCGACTCGCCGGTGCCACAGGCGGTGGGCGTGGAGCCGGTGAAGAGCACCAGCCTGGGCGGCGCGTACTGGCGGTTGAGATCGGTCTCGAAGATGTGCGACCAGGTACGCTCGGTATTGCCCAGCACCTTGCGCACGAATACCGTCATCTGGTCGTTGGCCGGCGGATGGCTCGGCACATGCTGCTGCTGCGGCGCGTGTTGCTGCGAACCCTGCAGCACCGAAGCGCCCTGCATGATCACCGAGGGATCGATGCCGAAGAAATACGACGCCGCCAGCGCCACCAGGATGGTGCCGATGCCGAGCGTCTTGGGTCCCGCGCCAAAGCCCCCGAAACCGCCGGAACCGTCTCCCCGGCGATCTTCTACATTCTGGCTTTCGGCTTCGTCATCGAGACGCATGGTGGCTCCGCATTGCTGATTGATGGCCGCCGCCAGAGGGTGGCGACGGCGTGCCGATCAGTATAGCAATGGCGGTGCCACCAGCGGATGCGCCCCTTGTATCAGGCGGTAACCGCCGGCACCGCGCTGGCGGCGCCAGCCGCAAGCGCCTTGCCCGGCTCCGCGC
Source organism: Cupriavidus sp. 96C5-1 (assembly GCF_057798855.1). Taxonomy (NCBI): domain Bacteria; kingdom Pseudomonadati; phylum Pseudomonadota; class Betaproteobacteria; order Burkholderiales; family Burkholderiaceae; genus Cupriavidus; species Cupriavidus sp. 96C5-1. Next base: position 106,972 of record NZ_JBYOJU010000009.1, read on the forward strand.
CGCCGATTTCGGCCACGCGCAGCAGGTTGGTGGTGCCACCCTGGCCGAACGGCATCCCCGCCGCAATGGTGATCTGGTCGCCCGGCGCGGCATAGCCCTCGGCCAGCGCGGCGCGGGTGGCCGCATTCACCATCTCGTCCACGCTCTGCACATCGGGGCTGACGGTGGAATGCACGCCCCAGGCAATCGCCAGGCGCCGCGCGATCTCCAGGTTCGGCGTGATGCTGACGATGGGCGCATGCGGCCGCTCGCGCGCCGCGCGCAGCGCGGTGGAGCCCGACGAGGTGTAGGTCACGGTGGCGGCCGCGCCGATGATCTGCGTGACCTCGCGCAGCGCGGCGCAGATCGCGTCCTGGCGGGTGGACAGCGGCGTTTCGTGCTGCGCGTCCAGCAGGTTGCGGTAGAGCGGATCGCGCTCTACCTCGGCGATGATGCGGTCCATGATCGCCACCGCCGGCACCGGATGGCGGCCGTTGGCCGATTCGGCCGACAGCATCACCGCATCGGCGCCGTCGTAGATGGCGCTGGCCACGTCGGATGCCTCGGCACGCGTGGGCACCGGCGAATCGATCATCGACTCCAGCATCTGCGTGGCGATGACGATGGGTTTGCCATGCTGCCGGCAGATGCGCAGGATGCGCTTCTGCACACCCGGCACGCGCTCCGGCGGCAACTCCACGCCAAGGTCGCCGCGCGCCACCATCACCGCGTCGGACACGCGCACGATCTCCTCCAGCTGCTGCAGCGCGGCGGGCTTCTCGATCTTGGACAGCACGCCGGCACGGGTGCCGATGATCTCGCGCGCCTCCACGATATCGGCCGGGCGCTGCACGAAGGACAGCGCGATCCAGTCGGCGCCGAGCGCCAGCGCGAAGTCGAGGTCCTTGCGATCCTTCTCGGTCAGCGCCGGGATGGGGATCACCGCATCGGGCACGTTGACGCCCTTGCGATCGGACAGCGTGCCGTGGTTCACCACGCGCGTGGCGATGCTGCCGCTGGCCACCGCCTCGATCTTCAGCTGCACCTTGCCGTCGTCGATCAGCAGCGACTGCCCCGGGGCCGCCACACGGAACAGCTCCGGATGCGGCAGGTGGACGCGGCTGGCGTCGCCCGGGCTGGGATCGCTGTCGAGCACGAAGGCATCGCCGGCCTTGACCGCGACCTTGCCCGCGGCAAAGGTGCCGATGCGCAGCTTGGGGCCTTGCAGGTCGGCCAGCACGGCGATGGGGCGGCCGGTTTCGGCCTCGACCTGGCGTACCGCGTCGTAGCGGCGCTTGTGGTCCTCGTGCGAGCCGTGGCTGAAGTTGAGGCGGAACACGTCCGCCCCCGCTTCGAACAACTGGCGGATCACCGCGATGTCGGTGCTGGCCGGTCCGAGCGTGGCAACGATCTTGGCTTTGCGCTGGCGTCTCATTTTGTCTCCTCTTCCAATCTCGGGCGGCGCGCCGCAACGGACGCGCCTGTGTTCAATCATTGGCCTTGCGCGATTCGCATCGCTTACGCAATCAGGATCGCGCGGAAATCATTGACATTGGTACGGGTCGGGCCGGTGACGATCAGGTCGTCCAGTCCGGCAAAGAAGCCGTAGCCGTCGTTGTTGCCCAGGTGCGCGCGGGCGGACAATCCGCGTGCCGCGGCACGGGTCAGCGTATCGGGCGCCAGCAGGGCGCCGGCGTTGTCCTCCGAGCCGTCGATGCCGTCGGTGTCGCAGGCGAGCGCATGCACGCCGGGCAGGCCGTCGAGCGCCACGGCCAGCGCGAGCAGGAATTCCGCGTTGCGTCCGCCGCGGCCGCTGCCGCGTACGGTCACCGTGGTCTCGCCGCCGGACAGGAGCACGCAAGGCTTCCTGAACGGCTGGCCGAGCCGCGCGATCTGCCGGGCGATGGCGGCATGCACGAGCGCCACATCGCGCGACTCGCCCTCGATGCTGTCGGACAGGATGTGGGCTTCAAAGCCCAGTTCGCGCGCACGTGCCGCCGCGGCCTCCAGCGATTGCTGGGCGGTGGCAAGCGTGACGCTGCGATGGCCATCGAAACGCGCATCACCGGGCTTGGGCGTTTCGCCCGCGCCGCTCGCCAGGTGCGCGTGCACATTGGCTGGCACCTCGATGCCGTACTTGGCGATCACCGCCAGCGCGTCGGCGCAGGTAGTGGCGTCCGGCAAGGTCGGGCCGCTGGCGATCAGCGTCGGGTCGTCGCCGGGAATATCGGAAATCAGCAGGGTCTCCACGCGCGCCGGCGCGCAGTGCAGGGCGAGCCGTCCGCCCTTGAGCGCCGACAGGTGCTTGCGCACGCAGTTCATCTCGCCGATGTTGGCGCCGCTGCGCAGCAGCGCCTTGTTGACCGCCTGCTTGTCGGCCAGCGAGATGCCCGGCGCGGGTGCGGCCAGCAGCGCGGAGCCGCCGCCCGAAATCAGGCACAGCACCAGGTCGTCGGCGCTCAGGCCCTGGACCAGTTCCACCATGCGCTCGGCGGCGCGCTGCCCGGCCTCGTCGGGTACGGGATGCGCGGCCTCCACCACCTCGATGCGGCGGCACGGCGCGCCATGGCCGTAGCGCGTCACCACCAGCCCGGAGATGTCGCCTTGCCAGTGCGCCTCGACCGCCTGCGCCATGGCGGCGGCGGCCTTGCCGGCGCCGATCACCACGGTGCGGCCCTTGGGCGGCGGCGGCAGTTGCGGCGGCAGGCAATGGCTGGCGCTGACAGCGGCCACGGCGGTGTCGAACAGGTCGCGCAGCAGGGCGCGCGGATCGGAAAGCCCGGCAGGGCGCTGGGGCACCAGCGGGGCGGCGTTGGAATCGGTGGCGAGCATGACGGGATCCTGAAAACTGCTTCCCCGGCCGCTTGCGGCCGGGGAGTGTTGCCGGCCTCCGGGAGGCCGCGTTGCTTACTTGGCGCTCTTGGCGATCTCGTGGTTCGACATGATCTCGATGGCGCGGCACAGCGCCGAGTGATCCTGCTTGCCGAGGCCGTTGGCGGCGCAAGTGTTGAACAGCTCCTGCGCGGTGGCGGTATTAGGCAGCGCCACGCCCAGCGCCTTGGCGCCCTGCAGTGCCAGGTTCAGGTCCTTCTGGTGCAGCTCGATGCGGAAGCCCGGGTCGAAGGTGCGCTTGACCATGCGCTCGCCGTGCACTTCCAGGATGCGCGAAGCGGCGAAGCCGCCCATCAGCGCCTGGCGCACACGCGCCGGATCGGCGCCCGCCTTCGAGGCGAACAGCAGCGCCTCGGACACGGCCTGGATGTTCAGCGCCACGATGATCTGGTTGGCCACCTTGGTGGTCTGGCCGTCGCCATTGCCGCCGACCAGCGTCACGTTCTTGCCCATCAGCTCGAACAGCGGCTTGACCTCGTCGAAGGACTCCTGCGGACCGCCCACCATGATGGTCAGCGACGCGGCCCTGGCGCCCACTTCTCCGCCCGAGACCGGCGCGTCCAGGTAGGCTGCGCCGAGCTTGTTGATGCGCGCGGCGAAGTCCTTGGTGGCGATCGGCGAGATCGAGCTCATGTCGACCACGATCTTGCCGTGCGCGGCTTCCTTGCCGGCGCCCTTGAGCGCGGCGGCCACGCCCTTCTCGGCGAACAGCACGGCTTCCACGTGCGGCGTGTCCGGCACCATGATCACGATGATGTCGGCGCGCTTGGCGACTTCCTCCGCGCTGGTGCAGACCGTGACGCCGGCATCGACCAGCGCCTGCGGCGCCGGATTGACGTCATGCACGAACAGCGTGTGGCCGGCCGCGCGCAGGTGGCCCGCCATCGGTGCGCCCATGATGCCCAGGCCGATAAAGCCGACGTTGCGTTGGTTTGCCATGTGATGTCTCCTTGATGGGATGATGAGTATTGGTTTGTTGATGCGTCGGTGCGTCGGTGCGACGCGCGCGTGGCTTACTGCACGCCGTGCGCCGCGCGCCAGCCGAGGCCTTCGACCGTGGTCGTGCGCGGCTTGTACTCGCAGCCGACCCAGCCGTCGTAGCCGATCTGGTCGAGCCACTGGAACAGGAAGCGGTAGTTCAGCTCGCCGGTGCCCGGCTCGTTGCGGCCCGGGTTGTCGGCCAGCTGCACGTGCTTGATCTTCGGCAGGTGCGCCTTGAGCGTGGCGGCGATTTCGCCTTCCATGCGCTGCATGTGATAGATGTCGTACTGCACGTAGAGATTGGGTGCGTTGACCTGCGTGATCAGGTCCAGCGCCTGCTGCGTGCGCGACAGGAAGAAGCCGGGAATATCGAAGGTGTTGATCGGCTCGACCAGCAGGTCGATCTGCTCGGCGGCCAGCGCCTGCGACGCGAAGCGCAGGTTTTCCACCAGCGTTTCCTGCGCCTGTTCACGCCTGGCGTTCTGCGGCTGGATGCCGACCAGGCAGTTGAGCTGGCGCACGCCCAGCACCTTGGCGTACTTGATCGCCTCGCCCACGCCGTCCTGGAACTCGCTCACGCGGTCCGGGTGGCAGGCGATGCCGCGCTCGCCCGCTTCCCACTTGCCGGCCGGCAGGTTGTGCAGCACCAGGTCCAGCTGGAAGCGGTTGAGCCGGTCGGCGATCTGGTCGGCGTGGAAGGCATAGGGAAAGAGGAACTCCACGCCGCGGAAGCCCGCGCGGGCGGCGGCTTCGAAGCGGTCCAGGAAGGCCACTTCGTTGAACAGCATGGTCAGGTTGGCGGCAAGTTTTGGCATAGAAGTCTCCGGACGACTTGTCTTGTGATTCCGCTCGCGCGGATGCGGTGATCGGGGGCGCGTTACCGAGTCGGCGATGCGGGAAGCGCACGGGCTGGTAGCCCACGCTTGTCAGCCCGCATCGCCTGATTGCTTACGCCGTTTCCACTTCTTCCTTGAGGATGGCTTCCTCGATGTCCTCGATCGGCTCGAACTCGTTGATGTTGTCGATCTCGGTGCCCATCGCGATATTGGTCACGCGTTCCAGGATCACCTCGACCACCACCGGCACCGAGAACTCGGCCATCAGGTCACGCGCTTCGGCAAAGGCGGGTGCGATGTCTTCCGGCTTGAACACGCGGATCGCCTTGCAGCCCAGGCCCTCCACCACCTTCACGTGGTCCACGCCGTAGCCGTTGAGCTCGGGCGAGTTGACGTTGTCGAAGGCCAGCTGCACGCAGTAGTCCATCTCGAAATTGCGCTGCGCCTGGCGGATCAGCCCGAGGTAGGAGTTGTTCACCACCAGGTGGATGTAAGGCACCTTGAACTGCGCGGCCACCGCCAGTTCCTCGATCATGAACTGGAAGTCGTAGTCGCCCGAGATGGCCACCACGTCCGATTCCGGCGAGGCCACCTTCACGCCGATCGCGGCGGGAATGGTCCAGCCCAGCGGGCCGGCCTGGCCGCAGTTGACCCAGTGGCGCGGCTGGTTGACCGACAGGAACTGCGCGGCGGCGATCTGCGACAAGCCGATGGTCGACACGTAGCGCACATCGCGCGGGAAGTACTGGTTCATCTCGCGGTACACGCGCTGCGGCTTGACCGGCACGTTGTCGAAATCGCTCTTGCGCTGCATGGTGCGGCGGCGCTTCTGCACGTCCGCCACCCAGCTCTTGCGGCACGGCAGGCGGCCGGCCATCTTCATCTCGCGCGCGACTTCCACGAACTGCTCCAGCGCGAGCCTGGCGTCGGACACGATGCCCAGGTCCGGGCCGAACACGCGGCCGATCTGGGTGGGCTCGATGTCCACGTGCACGAACTTGCGGCCCTTGGTGTAGACGTCGACGCTGCCGGTGTGGCGGTTGGCCCAGCGGTTGCCGATGCCGAGCACGAAGTCCGAAGCCAGCATCGTTGCATTGCCATAGCGGTGCGAGGTCTGCAGGCCCACCATGCCCGCCTGCAGCGGGTGGTCGTCGGCCAGCACGCCCCAGCCCATCAGCGTGGGGACCACCGGCACGTTGACCAGCTCGGCGAATTCCACCAGCAGGTCGGCCGCATCGGCATTGATCACGCCGCCACCGCACACGATCAGCGGGCGCTCGGCAGCGTTGAGCATGGCGATGGCCTTCTCGATCTGCGGACGCGACGCGGACGGCTTGTAAGGCTGCAACGGCTGGTAGGTCTCCGGATCGAATTCGATCTCGGCCACTTGCACGTCGAACGGCAGGTCGATCAGCACAGGACCCGGGCGGCCCGAGCGCATCAGGTGGAAAGCCTGCTGGAACACCTGAGGCACCAGCGCCGGCTCGCGCACGGTCACGGCCCACTTGGTCACCGGCTTGGCGATCGATTCGATGTCGACGGCCTGGAAGTCTTCCTTGTACAGACGGGCACGCGGCGCCTGGCCGGTGATGCAGAGAATGGGGATGGAGTCAGCCCAGGCCGAGTACAGGCCGGTGATCATGTCGGTGCCCGCCGGGCCCGAGGTGCCGATGCACACGCCGATATTGCCGGCTTCGGCGCGGGTGTAGCCCTCGGCCATATGCGAGGCGCCTTCCACGTGGCGGGCCAGGAAATGGTCGATGGTGCCGGCGCGGCGCATGGCCGAGTAGAACGGGTTGATGGCGGCGCCGGGCACGCCGAACGCGGTGGTGATACCTTCTTTTTCCAGTACGGCGATGGCCGCGTCGACTGCTCTCATCTTCGGCATGTCTGTCTCCAATCGTTATGCGACGTTTCGTGAAAGGCGATGAATGGCTAATTGCTGCGAATCACTGTTGGAGGCCATGCTATGCCCGCAAGCGGGTTGGGATAAAGGGAAGGGAGATCAGTTGATTCGATACCTGCGATATCGAATTGACCATGGCGAGCGGTATGGCCACTGCTGTCGCACTGCAGCATCGACCGACGTTGTGTGACGGCAACGATACGTGGGAATTTGCAGCAAATCGTAGGTTGCCGGTCGCGCGGCGCCCCCTCCGGCGCGCCAAATGGCGACAATATGCAGTCGGCACGCCAATGCCTGGCTGCCGCAGGAACCACCCATTGCCGACCGAAACGCCATGCTGACCAGGCTCCCTCCCACCCGCGAACTGCTCGATGCGCTCAGGCGGAAGCCGCCCGCCGCACCCGATACCGCTGGTTCGGATCCGGCCGCCATCAAGCTGAAGCGGCTGCAGCGGGGCCTGCTGGGGCTGTTCTGGGCCTGTTCGCTGGCAGCGCTGCTGGTGACCGGCGCGGTGCTGTTCGCCAGGTACCAGTACCGGCATGCGCCGGCGCCATGGCTGCCGCGCCTGGTCTATAGCCTGCTGGCCGGCAGCGTGGCCGGGCTGGCGGCGCTGCTGCTGTCGCACCTGCCCGCGCTGGCGCGCAGGGTGCGCGACCCGCTGGCGCCGCTGGCCGAGCGCATCGACCGGCACGACGAAGCCGAGAGCGCGCTACTGCGCACGCTGGCGCGGATACCGGCCCCGGCGCTGCGCGCCAGGGCCCGCCGCGTGGATCTGCATTTGCGGATGTGGGAGGGGATGGCGAAGATGCTCGCCCTGATGATCGCGGTCAGTCCGTTCGCGCTGATGCTGGTCGCCGGCCAGCTTGAACTGCCGCGCAAGGGCGCGAGCCTGGTGCCGCTGCTCTCGCTGTACGGCGTGAGCTTTGTGGCGGGCGGCGCCCTTGCGGTCTTCCTGCAACTGCAGGTCAGCCGGCCATTGCGCCGGCTTGCCTGTGTGCTGGCCGAAGCGGCCGAGATCAGCACGCAACTGGGGCGCGCGTCGATGCCGGCCGCCAGCGCTGCGCCGACGGCTACAGCTACGGCCGGGGCCGTGGCGAATGCTCGGGCCGTGCCCTCGCCGGCACCGGTGCCGCCGGAGGTCCGGCTGCACGCCGCGCCGCCGGCCGGAGCGACTGCGCCCGCAGAGGGCGCTGAGACGACGATAGCGGGCGATGCGGACCGAGGCCCGTTTCCGCCATCTCAGGCCACCAGGTAAGTCTGCGCCAGACGCACCCAGCAGGCCGCGCCCAGCGGCAGCACCTGATCGTTGAAGTCGTAGCCCGGGTTGTGCACCATGCAGCCGCCGAACTCGCCCTCGCCATTGCCCAGGATCAGGTAGCAGCCCGGCACCTCGTTGAGCATCCAGGCGAAGTCCTCGCTGCCGTTCAGGCCCTTGGGCGCCTGCGTCACCACCTTGTCGGCGCCGACCAGTTCGGTGCAGACCTGTTGCGCCAGCGTGGTCTCGGCTTGCGTGTTGACCATCGGCGGGGTCAGCTGGCGATAGTCGATGTGCGCCTCCACGCCGTGCGCCTGGGCGGTCAGGCTGACGATCTCGCGGATGCGCTGCTCCACCAGTGCCCGCGTCTCCGGGCGCGCCGCGCGCACGTTCAGGCCCAGCGTGACCGACTCCGGAATCACGTTATGGGTGGCGCCGCCGCGGATAAAGCCCACCGACAGCACCGCGGTATCGTCCGGCGCCACATTGCGTGCCACCACCGTCTGCAGCGCCGTCACGATGGCCGCCGACGCCGCGATCGGATCGCGCGCGCGGTGCGGCATGGCGCCGTGCCCGCCCACGCCCTTGATGGTCACGTCGGCCACGTCGGACGACAGGCTCACCGGGCCGGGCAGCACGCGGAAGGTGCCCGCCGGCACGCCCGGCATGTTGTGCAGGGCGAACACGGCATCGCAAGGGAAGCGCTCGAACAGGCCGTCCTCGATCATCGCGCGCGCGCCGCAGAGGTTTTCCTCGTCGGGCTGGAAGATCAGGTTGAGGGTGCCGTCGAAGTCGCGGCTATCCGCCAGCGCCTTGGCGGCGGCCAGCAGGATGGCGGTGTGGCCGTCGTGGCCGCACGCGTGCATCTTGCCCGGGATCCTGCTGGCATAGGGCAGGCCCGTTGCCTCGACCACGGGCAACGCATCCATGTCGGCGCGGATGCCCAGGCGGCGCCTGCCGTTGCCCAGCTTCAACTGCCCCACCACGCCGCTCTTGCCGATGCCGGTGTGCACCTCGAAGCCCCAGCTCTCCAGCAGGGTGGCCACCAGCTTGCTGGTGGCGCCAACCTCGAAGCCGAGCTCGGGCTGGGCGTGGATCTGGCGGCGGATGCCGATAAAGGTCTCGGCATCGATCTGGATCGCCGGCAGCAGGTGCGGCAGCAACTGGAAGGGCGTCAGGGTAGGTTCGCGGGTCATGTCTTTATCCTTTGCTGCAGGGTGGCCAGCGTGGGCCAGGTATTGGGGGAGGGGGCGCTCAATGCGCTTGGGCGTTTTCGCGGATCGTCAGCACCGCCAGGATGGTCACTGCGCCGCAGGCCATCATGTAGAAAGCGGGCGCCATCGGGTTGCCGGTCTTGGCCAGCATCCAGGTCACGATGAACTGGCAGGAGCCGCCGAACACCGTCACGCCCACCGCGTAGATCACCGACAGGCCGCTGGCACGCACATTGGCCGGCAGGAGTTCCATCATCATCAGCAGCATCGGGGTGGAGCCCAGGTAGACGCTCGCGGTCAGCAGCGCCGACAGCGACAGCACCAGCGGCACGCTCGGGTAATGCGTCATCAGCCAGAACGCCGGATAGAGGCACACCAGCGTGAAGGCCATCGAGCCCAGCACCAGCGGCTTGCGGCGCGGCAGGCGGTCGGCCAGCGTGCCCGCCGCCAGCGACATCACCAGGCACACCACGCCCGTCACGCAGCCCGACAGCAACGACAGCGACGGCGGCAGATGCAGTTCGCGGATCATGTAGGTGGGCATGAAATACACCACCAGGTAGGTGGCGGTGGTGCCGCCGATGATGGTCAGGATGCCCTTGACGACGATGTCGCCATGCTCGCGGAACAGCGTGCCGAGCGGGCTCGGTGCGTGCGCCTCGGCCGTGTGGGTCTCGTCCAGGTGCGCGCGGATATACAGCCCCACCGGCGCGATCAGCAGGCCCAGCATGAAGGGCACGCGCCAGCCCCAGCTCTCCAGCGCGGCCTGCGGCAGCACGCCGTAGAGAATGGCGGCCGTCAGCGCGCCCAGCGTCGCCGCGATGCCCTGGCTGCCGAGTTGCCAGCTGACGCGAAAGCCGCGGCCCTTGATGCCGCCGGCCTCCATCAGCATGGCGGTGGAGGCGCCGATCTCGCCGCCCAGCGAGAAGCCCTGCAGCAGGCGCCCGGCCACGATCATCAGCGGGCCGAACAGCCCTGCGGCGGCGTAGGTCGGCGCAAAGGCGAGACAGAGCGTGCCGGCCACCATCAGGCCGATGGTCAGCGTCATGGCCGCCTTGCGCCCGTGGCGGTCGGCGTAGTTGCCGATCACGAAACCGCCCAGCGGCCGCATCACGAAGCCGATGCCGAAGGTGGCCACCGTCAGCAGCAGCGAGCCGTACGCGCTATGGGACGGAAAGAACAGCTTGCCGATCAGCAGGGCAAAAAAGCTGTAGACGGTGAAGTCGTACATTTCGAGCGCATTGCCGATCGAGCAGGCTGCGATCAGGCGGAACTGGCTCTGGCGTGCGGGGCTGGCGGAGCTTGCCTGGGCGGGCGCCAGCGAAGGCGCGCCAGGCAGGGTGGCATCGTTCATGTCGGATCTCCACGAACTGGTTTGGGGGTTGGGGGGCCGTGGAGGCCGGCGGCTGCCTGCGTCCAGCGTAAGGAATGTGGGAATCCCTGGCGATGAAGTATTCAGGCAAACACGGCAAGCCAAAAATCATATATTTTCATCCTGATAACCAAATAGAATCGCCGTCATAACCACGACCGTGCCGCCATCGGTACAAGTACGGAGAAGCCTTGTGGCAGGCGGCATGGCAGCGCAGCGCCGGGTACGCGCAGGAGTGCCTGGAACGCCTCGCACGCCCGGCTCCGGGGCAGGGCGCACCGGAGCGGGGCGCCGCTGGAAGCACGAAACGGAGGGAACGGAGACGATGAAACTGCAGCAACTGCGCATCCTGCTGGCGGTGGCCCAGCACGGCAGCATCCACGAAGCCTCGCGCAGCCTCCATGTGTCGCAGCCGGCGCTGTCCAAGGCGATCGCCGAACTGGAGCGCGAACTCGGCGTCACGCTGATGTCGCGCTCGGTGCGCGGCGTCAGCCTGACCGCCTATGGCGTGGCGCTGGTCAAGCGCGCCAGCCTGGTCGAACAGGAGCTGCGTCACGCGCTCGAAGACATCGAAGCGATCCGCGGCCATGCCGACGCGCAGCTCAACATCGGCTTCACCGCGGTGGCCTCGAGCGGGCCGCTGCCCGATGCCATGGCAGCCTTTCGCATGCGCTTTCCCAATGTGGCGCTGCGCGGCTTCGAGCTGCGCCCGCAGCAGATCCTCGAAGGCCTGCGCGAAGGCCGGCTCGATCTCGGCCTGATCTCGACCAACAGCGGCCCCGGCACCGGCACCTTCCAGTGGGAGCCGCTGTTCTCGACCGGCATGTCGCTGGCGGTGCGCGGCGGCCATCCGCTGCGGCGGGTACGGCGGCTGCGGCCCCTGCTCGATGCCGACTGGCTCGTGCTCGATCCGCTCGATGATCCCGGCAGTCCGCTGGCCAGCCTGATGCGCCTGCACCGGCTCGACATGCCCAAGCGCGTGGTGCAGAGCGCCTCCAACCTGCTCGGGCTGCAGCTCGCCACGCGCACCGACCTGATCAGCATGTGGTCGGATTTCGTGTTCGACGGCACCGGGCCATTACGGCTGGATCCCGCATCGCTGGTGCGCCTGCCGATCAGCGACGAGCTGCCGGAGTTCCGCGTGTTCCTGGTCTACCGCTCGGAAGACCTGATGACGCATGCCTGCGCCGAGTTCAGCAAGGAGGTTCGGCATCGCGCCCAGGGCATGCCGCGCGGCCGGCCCGTGCCATCGCGGCGCGCCTGATTGTCGCGCTCGCGGTGCATGCATGCGCCGCGCCGGATCGCGGCCATAGCCTGGCATGCATGCAGGCGGGCCTTCGATGCCGCACAATGACGGCCAGGAGACACACAGTATGGACAAACTCAAACAGATCGAAGCCTTCATCGCCGTGGTGGAACATGGCAGCATGGCCGCGGCCGCGCTGACGCAGGGCGTGACGCCGGTGATGATCGGGCGCCGCATCAATGCACTGGAGGCGCGCATCGGCGTGAAGCTGCTGCATCGCTCCACGCGGCGCATCGTGGTGACGGAGCAGGGCGCGGCATTCATGGAGCAGTGCAAGAAGGCGCTGGCGGACCTGGACCGCGCCGAGATGCTGATCGCCGAGGGCAAGCACAAGGCAACCGGCCACCTGATCGTGTCGGCGCCGGCAGCGTTCGGGCGCAAGCATGTGGCGCCGCATGCGCCGGCATTCCTGGCGGCGAACCCCGAGGTGCAGATCTCCTTCAACCTGACCGACCGCGTGGTGGACCTGGTGCGCGAAGGCTATGACGTGGGCATCCGCATCGGCGGCGCCATCGATCCGAACTTCGTTGCCATCAAGCTGGCGACCAACAAACGCGTGGTGTGCGGCACGCCGGCCTACTTTGCGCGCAATGGGGTGCCCCAGACGCTGGACGACCTGGCGCAGCACAACTGCCTGGCGTTCAACCTGCAGGGCGGCCAGCAGCGCGGCTGGTATTTCCAGCAGGACGGGAAGACGGTGACGGTGCGCGTCAGCGGCAACCTGGATTGCAACGACGGCGAGCTGCTGCATCGCTGGACCGGCGAAAGCCTGGGGCTGGGCTGGCGCTCCACCTGGGAGATCCTGCCGCAGCTGGAGAGCGGCGAACTGATCACGGTGCTGGACGAGTACGCGCTGCCGGACTACGACATCCTGGCCGTGTACCCGCAGCAGCGTCCGGTGCCGGCCAAGATCCGCTTCTTCATCGAGCACCTGAAGGCGGCGTTCGCGGTGCCGGGCTACTGGACCGGCAGGCAAGGCCGATGATGGCAGCGTGGCTGGCGGACGCGATCGTCCTGCTCCACCTCGCCTTCATCGTCTTCGTGATGCTGGGCGGCCTGCTGGTGCTGCGCTGGCCGCGCTTGGCGTGGCTGCATCTGCCGGCCGTGGCCTGGGGCGTGTTGGTGGAGTGGAGCGGGTGGATCTGCCCGCTCACCCCGCTGGAAAACGCGCTGCGCCTGCGCGCGGGGCAGCAGGCCTACGGCGGGGACTTCGTGCAGCGCTACGTGCTGCCCGTGATCTATCCCGAGGGCCTCACGCGCGAGATCCAGGTGGTGCTGGGCGCGGTGGTGCTGGCGCTGAACCTCGCGGTCTACGCCACGCTTTACCGGCGCATGCGGCGCCGGCGCGCATGAGCGCACAAGCCGGCGCCGCGCACGCTACGACGCCGGCTTGAACGCGGGTGCCCGCTTTTCCATGTTGGCGAGCACGGCTTCGCGCTGGTTGGCGCCGCCGATCAGGCGGTCCTGCTCCACCGATTCGGCCAGCAGGAGGGCGGCGCCGTCGCCGTCCTCGCTCACCTGCATCAGGCGCTTGGCGGCGCGGATCGCGTCCGGGCTGCGGCTGGCGATGTCGCGCGCGAAGGCCAGCGCGGCGGCGCGCGGGTCTTCCACCACGGCGCTGGCCAGGCCCAGCGCGCAGGCTTCTTCGCCGGTGACGATGCGGCCGCTGTAGATCAGTTCGCGCAGGCGGTCGGGACGCACCAGGCCGCGCATCAGCAGCATGCCGGCCATGTCCGGCACCAGCCCCCACTTGATTTCCATCACCGACATGCGCGTGTCCGCGGTGACGTAGCGCAGGTCCGCGCCGAGCGCGACCTGCAGGCCGCCGCCGAACGCCACGCCGTGCACCGCGGCAATCACCGGCACCGGTAGCTCACGCCACACCATGCAGGCGAACTGCGGGCGGTTGGAGATGCCATGGGTGCGCGCCGCGAGGCGGCCGGCGGCGATGGCGTCGCCCTGGCCGCCGCCCAGCCCGGCCATGCTCTGCATGTCGAGCCCGGCGCAAAACGCGCGGCCTTCGCCCGACAGCACCACCGCGCGCAGGTCGGGCGCGCGCGCAAGCTGCTGGCCGGCGTCGATCAGCGCGTCGAACATGGCCGGGTCGAGCGCGTTCATCTTGTCGGGGCGGTTGAGCCTGACCTCGGCCACGCCATCTTCGAGGGTCAGGACGATGCGTTCGCTGCTGATACTCATGTTGCATTGCTCCTTGCTTGAATCGGGTCCTGCGCGGTGGGCAGGACATAGTCCTTGAATTGTTCGCGCAACTTCACCTTGAGCAGCTTGCCGGTGGCCGTGTGGGGCAGCGAGTCGACAAAGGCGACGTCGTCGGGCACCCACCATCTGGCGACACGCGCCGCGAGAAAGTCGAGCAGCTCGGCGGCGCTCACGTCCTGGCCGGGACGGCGCACCACCACCAGCAGCGGGCGCTCCTGCCACTTGGGATGCGGCACGCCCACGACGGCCGCCTCCGCCACGGCCGGATGGCCCATGGTGGCGTTCTCCAGGTCGATGGAGGAGATCCATTCGCCGCCGGACTTGATCACGTCCTTGGCACGGTCGACCAGTTGCACATAGCCGTCGGCGTCGATATTGGCAACGTCGCCCGTATCGAACCAGCCGTCGGCGTCGAGCGCGCCATGCTCGGCCTTGAAGTACGCGGAGGCGATCCATGGCCCGCGCACCTTGAGCCGGCCGAAGGCCTGGCCGTCGTGCGGCAGCGCGTTGCCCTGGTCGTCCTCGATGCGCAGGTCCACGCCCCACAGCGCGCGGCCTTGCTTGAGCTTGATCTTCAGCTGCTCCTGCGTGCCGAGCGCCTGGTGCTTGGGCAACAAGGTGCTGATCACGCCGATCGGGCTGGTCTCCGTCATGCCCCAGCCCTGGACGAAACGCGCGCCGAACTGCTGCTCGAAGCGCTGGATCATCGCCGCCGGCGCGGCGGAGCCGCCCACGCCGGCCAGCTTCAGCCCGAGCGAGCGCGGATCGAGCTCGGGATGCGCATCGAGGTACTGGAACAGCATCAGCCACACCGTGGGCACCGCGGTGGAAAAGGTCACGCGCTCGTCGCGCAGCATGCGGTAGACGTTTTCGCCATCCAGGTGCTGGGCCGGCAGCACCATCTTGGCGCCGGTCATGGCGCAGGCGTAGGGCATGCCCCAGGCGTTGGCATGGAACAGCGGCACGACCAGCAGGATGGCGCTGTCCGCGCTCACGCCGAAGGTGTCGAAGGCGCAGGCCTTGAGGCTGTGCAGCACGGTGGAGCGATGCGAATACAGCACGCCCTTGGGGTTGCCGGTGGTGCCCGATGTGTAGCACAGCGACGATGCGGTGCGCTCGTCGAATTGCGGCCACGCATAGTCCTCGCTGCCGGCCTCGACCAGGTCTTCGTAGCACAGCAGGCTGGGCAGCTGACCGGCAAGGCCGAGCGCATCGGTGCCGGCGCGATCGGTCATCGCCACGTAGTGCGTGACGGTGGACAGGCGCGGCGCGAGCTGCGCCACCAGCGGCGCGAAGCAGGGATCGAAAAACAGCACGCGGTCCTCAGCGTGATTGATGATGTAGTCGATCTGCTCGGGGAACAGGCGCGGATTGACGGTGTGCAGCACCACGCCCGCGCCCGACACGCCAAAGTACAGTTCCAGGTGGCGATGCGTGTTCCACGCCAGCGTGCCGACGCGCTCGCCTTGCGCCACGCCCAGCCCGGCGAGCGCGCTGGCCAGCCGCCTGGCGCGGCGATGCACCTGCGCGTAGTTGGTGCGCACCGTGCCGCCATCGATCGTGCGCGACACGATCTCCTGCTGCGGATGGTATTGCGCGGCGTACTC
Organism: Cupriavidus sp. 96C5-1; assembly: GCF_057798855.1. Taxonomy (NCBI): domain Bacteria; kingdom Pseudomonadati; phylum Pseudomonadota; class Betaproteobacteria; order Burkholderiales; family Burkholderiaceae; genus Cupriavidus; species Cupriavidus sp. 96C5-1. The sequence goes on from NZ_JBYOJU010000009.1 coordinate 122,537, forward strand.
GATCAGTGAGGAAATCAGCAACGGACGGTCCTGCATGAGGCCTAGCATGATGCGCGTCTCCTGGTTTCGAAATGGTGGTGCGATGCGTGGTTGGCGGTGGCTGGAGGCGGATTCCCCCGGCTTGCTCTCCCACAGGTGGTGCAGGGGAGCAAACGGACGGGCTCGGAGTGCGAGTATCCTCAGCGGCCCTTGAATGCCGGCTTGCGCTTTTCCAGGAACGCCGCCACGCCTTCCTTGAAATCCTCGCTGCGCGACGCGCGCGACTGCAGCGTGGCCTCGCGCTCGAGCTGCGCCGGCAGGTCGCTCTCCAGGCTGGCGTTGAGCGCTTCCTTGATCAGGCCATAGGCGAAGGTGGGCATCTGCGCCAGATGGGCGGCCAGCTTGGCGGTCTCGGCGGCCAGGGCGTCGTCCTCATGCACCTTCCACACCAGGCCGATGCGCTGCGCTTCTTGCGCGTCGATTTTCTCGGCCAGGATAGCCAGCGCGCGGGCCCGCATCTCGCCCGCGTAGCGTGGCAGGAAGTAGGTGCTGCCGGCGTCCGGCACCAGGCCGATCTTGGAGAATGCCTGCAGGAAGGACGCCGAGCGTCCGGCCAGCACCACGTCTGCGGCCAGCGCCAGGCTCATGCCGGCGCCGGCTGCCACGCCATTGACCGAGCTGATGACAGGCTTGGGCATATCGCGCAGCGCCAGGATGATCGGGTGATAGCGCTCGCGCAGCAGGGTGCCCGAGTCCTGTATCTCGGACTGGCGCCCGGCCAGGTCGGCGCCGGCGCAAAAGCCGCGGCCGTTGGCGGCGAGCACCACCGCGCGCACCGCTTCATCCTGCGCGGCGCGCTCGACCGCGGCGCGCAATTCAACCATCAATTCGGCATTCAGCGCATTGAGCACGTCGGGGCGGTTCAGCGTGATGGTGGCCACGCCTTCGGCGGCGTGATAGAGCACGGGTGACGTCATTGATGTCTCCTTGTCGTAGGTGTTCTGATGCGGGAATACGGGAATACGGGAACGCAGGAATGCCCAGGGGCGCCCGACGCTCAGGCCGCCTTGCCCGGCGCCTCGGGCGGATGCAGCGCATCGGCCGAGGCGTCGCCCAGCTTGCTGCCGCCGTCGCAGTCGACGATGGTGCCGGTGATATAGCGGGCGTTGTCGGTGGACAGGAACAGCGCGGTGTTGGCGATGTCGTCCTTGTCGCCGTAGTCGCGCAGCGCCAGGCGCGCCTTGAAGCGCGCCTCCATCTCCGGCGTGGGCGCGAGTCGCGCCATGCCTTCGGTGCCGGCGATGGGGCCGGGCGAGATGCCGTTCACACGCACGCCGGCCGGGCCCCACTCCATCGCCAGGCACTTCACCAGCATATTGATGCCGGCCTTGGCCGCGCATACGTGGGCCTGGAACATCATCGCATTGACCGCCTGCGGCGCGGTGATGGCGATCAGCGAGGCGCCGGGCGCGTTGAGAAAGGCAAAGCAGGCGCGGAAGACATTGAAGGTACCAATCAGGTCGATATCCACCACGGTCTTGAAGCCGTTGGCGGACATGCCCAGCGCCGGCGCGACGAAGTTGCCGGCGGCGCCCGAGATCACGATATCGATCGGGCCGAGTTCAGCGCGCGTGCGCGCCAGCGCCGCCTCCACCGCGGCGTAGTCGCGCACATCGGCGGCCATGCCCAGCGCGCTGCCGCCGGCATCGTTGATGGTGGCAGCGGCGGCCGCGATGCGCTCGGGGTCGCGGCTGACCAGCGCCAGCCTGGCGCCGGCCTTGGCGAAGTGCCGGGCGATGCCCAGGTTGATGCCGGACGAGGCGCCGGCGATAAACACGACCTTGCCGGCCAGTACGTTGTCTTTGAATGCGTTGGACATGGGTTTCCCTCCCTGGGATGGGTTGGATGATGGATTCGGCTGGCCCGGCACCGGAGTCGGGCGGGAAGATCAGTCGTGGCAGCGCTGGCGCACGGATGGCGGCGCTGCCAGGGGCGGCAAGGCGGGCAACGGCATGGCGCGGGCAGGCTCTGGCGATGCCGCGAACGTTGCCACCGGCCGGCTGGAACGGGTCATGTCTGTCTCCTGTCTTCTGCTATTTTTTTATGCGGCCCCGTGATCCGGGCCTCCGACATCCTACTCCGATGCCGCGATTCGATCACGTACGGATCCGGCAATGATGGCGGCCAGGGCGTGCAATAAGCCGGAGGGGGCGCGGAACAGGAAAGGAGGGGAAGCAGCGCGCAAACATGGTGCGGCGCAATAGAAAAAGCCCGCACCCAAGCCGGCGTGCGGGCTGCCGTCCGGGGAGGACGGGCCAGTGTGCCATGAAGCGCGCCCCCGCAGCTTCATGACGGGTCCATGATGAGGCAAAGGCGCGCCGCGCGCCTTGACCCAGGTCAAGCGCGATGCGGCAAGCTCAGGCCAGCAGCGCCGTCACCAGGTCCTTGCCGCGCGCCGCCGGCACCTGTTCGAAATGCAGCGCCGCCTCGACGTGGTTCAGGTGTTCCACCATCAGCGTCACGGCACGCTCGGTATCGCCGGCGCGGGCCGCTTCGATGAACTCGCGATGCTCGTCGGACGAACAGGCCGCATCGCGCCGCGACTGGTAGAGCATGGTGATCACCGCGCTGCGCATCGACAGCTCCTGCAGCATCCCGGTCAGCACGCCATTGCCGACCACCTCGGCCAGGATGATGTGGAAATCGCCCAGCAGGCGGGTACGCACCTGCGCATCGGTGCCGGCCAGCGCTTTTTTCTCGGCGGCCAGGTGCCGGTCGATGCGCTTGTAGTCGGCGGCGCTGGCGCGGGCCACGAATTCGCGCGCCAGCGCGGCTTCCAGGATGCGGCGCACCGCGAACACCTCGCGCGCTTCCTCGGCGCTGGGCTTGGCCACGAAGGCGCCCTTGTCCGGCACGATCTGGATGACCTTGTCCTTGGACAGCATCAGCAACGCGGCCCGCACCTTGGTGCGGCTGACGCGGTAGACGCTGGCCAGTGCTTCCTCGCGCAGCTTGGTGCCGGGCGGCAGGCGGTGCGAAACGATGGCCGCGACGATGTCTTCGGCGATCGCTTCGGCGGTCATGTCAGGGTCGATATGCTCAGGCATGGTTGCGCGCTTGCGCGGGTCTCTTTATGAGGAATGCCGAGATTCTAGCGCCCCGCGACCGCGCCGGGCAGCGGGGATGCCCCGGAGCTGGCCGGCGCGGCTTCGTGGGAGGCCGGCGCCAGGCCTGCGTCGAGGTCGCTGGCATCGATCCTGCCGTCGAGCACATCGTGCGCGCGGGCACGGTCGATGTCCTTCTCCCAGGCGGCCACCACCACCGTTGCCACGCAGTTGCCGATCAGGTTGCCGACCGCGCGGGCGATGCCGATGAACCAGTCCACCGACAGCACCAGCACCAGGCCGATGGCGGGAATGGCGGGGTGCGCCGACAGCGTGGCCGCCAGGATCACGATGGCCGAGCCGGGAATGCCGTGCGCCCCCTTGGAGGTCACCAGCGCCACCGCCAGGATGCCGAGCAGGTCGCCCAGCGCCAGCGGGGTGTTGGTGGCCTGGGCGATGAACACCGCGGCCAGCGTCAGGTAGATCGAGAAGGCATCGAGGTTGAACGAGTAGCCGGTGGGAATCACCAGGCCCACCACCGATTTCTTGATGCCCATGAACTCGAGCTTCTTCATGATCTGCGGCAGCACGCTGTCCGACGAGGCGGTGCCCAGCACCACCAGCAGCTCGGCGCGCAGGTAGCGGATCAGCTTGATCACCGAGAAGCCGCACAGGCGCATCACCGTGCCCAGCACCACCAGCACGAACAAGACCACCGCGCCGTAGAACACGATCACCAGGTAGCCCAGCTGCTTGAGCGAGCCGATGCCGTACTTGCCCACGGTGAAGGCCACCGCGCCCAGCACGCCCAGCGGCGCCAGCTTGATGATGAAACCCATCATCTTGAACAGCGTGTGCGAGAAGGTATCGATGATCGACACCAGCGGCCGTCCGCGCTCGCCCACCAGGGACAGCGCGCAGCCGAACAGGATCGACACCAGCAGCACCTGCAGCACGTCGCCGCTGGCGAAAGCGCCCATCACCGTGTTGGGAACCAGCTTGAGCAGGAAGTCCGCCATGCCTTCGCTCTTGACCTTGGCGGCGGTGTCCACGTAGGCCGCCATCGCCGAGGCGTCGAGCGAGGCCGGGTTCACGTTCATGCCGGAGCCAGGGTGGAAGATATAGGCCAGCGCAATGCCCAGCGCCAGCGCGATGGTGGTAACCACCTCGAAGTAGAAGACCGCCTTGATGCCGACCCGGCCCACCTTTTTCAACTCGCCGGCGCCGCAGATGCCGGCCACCACCACGCAGAACACGATCGGGCCGATCAGCATCTTGATCAGCTTGATAAAGGCGTCGCCGAGCGGCTTGAGCTTGGCGGCGAACTCGGGGAACAGCAGGCCGAGTGCGGTACCCAGCACCAAGGCGATCAGTACCTGGCCGAACAAGGAACGCGTGAAGCGGGTGAAGGCGGATTTCGGGCGGCCGGAAGCGGGCCCTTGCTGAACTGCTGGGTGCATCGTTGTCTCCATGCGGGCGCGTCCAAGCCGGCGGCTGGCGCGTCCTGTCATCGCTGCAGGAATGCCGGTTGCCCTCGTGACGGAGCAGCCGGCCTGATTTACCGAGCACCGTGCCGGGTAAGGGCAACGGCGCTTCGTGGATTGGCCCTTCTGTTGGAGCGGAATCCACGCAATTCGCTGTCCGGATCGGATTGTCCGCAGCGCATTGTCGGAACGTGGAAGCCAATATAGTGCATATCATTTTTGTATGCAATTTTTGAATTCACTGTGCTACCATGAATCGCACAGAATAGCGCTCTCGGACGAGAGTCACGGCGCCCCGGGACCGTCCCGGCGGCACCCTCCGGCCTGCCCATGGCAGCGCTGGCGCGGTGCTTGCATGATCCGGCGCCTTCGCATCCGCGCACATCAGCAGGAGACACGCATGGCAGCTTCACCCTCTTCTTCCGTCGCCGAGGCCGCGGCGCCTTCGCCCGCCGCCGAGGCCGGCGCGCGCGTCATGGCCTGGGCCGACGCCCTGGCCGTCCACACCGAGCAGCCCGGCATGCTCACCCGCACCTATCTCACCCAGGCCCATCACGGCGCCGCCGCGCAGCTGACCGAGTGGATGCAGGCTGCCGGCATGACGGTGCGCCGCGACGCCGCCGGCAACGTGATCGGCCGCTACGAGGCCGATACGCCCAACGCGCCCGCGCTGCTGACCGGTTCGCACTTCGACACCGTGCGCGACGGCGGCCGCTACGACGGCAACCTGGGCGTGATCCTGCCGGTCGCCTGCGTGGCGGAATGGAACCGCCGGGGCAAGCGTTTCCCGTTCGCCATCGAGGTGGTGGGCTTCGCCGAGGAGGAGGGCGTGCGCTTCAAGGCCACACTGCTGGGCAGCCGCGCCATCGCCGGCACCTTCGACGCCAATGTGCTGGACAACGTGGACGAATCCGGCAAGACCATGCGCGAAGTGATGCGCGCGGCCGGCTTCGATCCCGCCGGCCTGCCCGCCGCCGCGCATGCGCGCGAGCAGGTGCTGGCCTTCGTGGAAGTCCATATCGAGCAAGGCCCGGTGCTGCTCAATGACGGCCTGCCGCTGGGCGTGGTCACCGCGATCTCCGGCGCCACCCGCTTTATCGTCGAGCTCGAAGGGCTGGCCGGCCACGCCGGCACGGTGCCAATGGACCTGCGCCGCGATGCGGCCATGGCCGGCGCCGAGATCGGCCTGTTCATCGAACGCCGTTGCGGCGGCCTGCCCGGCCTGGTCGGCACGGTGGGCCAGTTCAATGTGCCCAACGGCGCCGCCAATGTGGTGCCCGGCCGGGCGGTCTTCTCCATCGACATGCGCGCCGGCGACGACGCAGTGCGCCAAGCCGCCGTAAACGACGTGCTGGCGGAGATCGAGCGCGTGTGCGCCCGCCGCAATGTCCGCGCGAACGTGCGCAAGACCCACGAAGCCGTCAGCGTGCCGTGCGCGCCCTGGCTGCAGCAGCAATGGGCGGATGCCATCGCCCGCCAGGGCCTGGCGGTGCGGCACCTGCCGTCCGGCGCCGGCCATGACGCCATGGCCATCGCCGCCATCGCCGACGTGGCCATGCTGTTTGTGCGCTGCGGCAACGGCGGCATCAGCCATCACCCCACCGAGACCATGACCACGGAAGACGCTGCCAGCGCGGCAGCCGTGTTCAGCGATTTCGTCGAACACTTCGACCCGCATTCCGCGCGGCAGCAATAAGCGCCACGACCCGGCGCCCGCGCCTCCACTCCCGATACTGAAGACACCATTCGAGAACAGACATGACCGCACGAGACAATGTGAACCCGCTGCAGACCACGCTGACCAACTACATCGACGCGCAGCGCCCCGCGCAGGAATCCTTCCTGGCCGAACTGGTCAAGGTGCCGTCGGACAATCCTCCCGGCGATTGCAACGCCCACGGCACGCGTGCCAAGGCGCTGCTGGAAGGCCTGGGCTTCCAGGTCGAAGCGCACAAGGTGCCCGACGAACTGGTCAAGGCGGCCGGCATGATCAGCGCCACCAACCTGCTGGTGCGCAAGACCTTCGGCACGGGCGGCCCCACCATCGCCATGAATGCGCACGGCGACGTGGTGCCCCCCGGCCTGGGCTGGACCAAGGACCCGTACGGCGGCGAGATCGCCGACAGCGAGCACGGCCCCGTCATGTACGGCCGCGGCGTGGCCGTATCGAAGTCGGACTTCGCCACCTACACCTATGCCGTGCTGGCCCTGATGGAAGCCGAGAAGCAAGGCGCCAGGCTCAACGGCACGCTGGAACTGCAGTTCACGTATGACGAGGAAACCGGCGGCGACATCGGTCCCAAGTTCCTGCTCGACCAGGGCCTGAGCAAGCCCGACTACGCCATCTCGGCGGGCTTCTCCTATGGCATCACCTCGGCCCACAACGGCTGCCTGCACGTGGAAGTGACGGTCAAGGGCAAGCAGGGCCACGCCGCCATGCCGCATACCGGCGTGGACGCGATCGAAGCCGCCACCCACATCCTGCAGGCCATCTACGGCCTGCGCGCGGAACTGGCCACGCGCAAGTCGAAGACGCCGGGCATCGATACCGCCACGCTGAATGTCGGCCTGATCAAGGGCGGCATCAACACCAACGTGGTGCCGGACCTGGTGACCTTCCGCGTCGACCGCCGCATGATCCCCGAGGAAATCGGCTTCGACGCCGAAGGCGAGCTCCGCGCCGTGGTCGAGAAGGCCGCCAGGGACCGTCCGGGCATCGAGGTCAAGGTCGAGCGCATCATCCTGGCCGAACCGCTGTCGGAACTGCCCGGCGTGGAAAAGCTGATCGGCGCCCTCAAGGGCCGCGCCGAGGAAGTGTTCGGCGTCGACATCCCGGTGCAAGGCGTGCCGCTCTACACCGACGCCCGCCACTACACCAAGTACGGCATCCCCACCGTGCTGTACGGCGCCGGCCCGCGCACGCTGATGGAGGCGCGCGGCCATAACTCGGACGAAAACCTGCGCCTGAATGACCTGAACCGTGCCACCAAGGTGGTGGCGCTGGCGCTGTCGGATCTGATGGCTTAAGGCCTTGCATGCCGCCGGGGCCTCGATCCCGGCGGTTTTGCCGCAAGCGGGTGCGCGGCTTCCGCTGATCCGCCCGTAAAATTCATGGAATCGATTCTTTTCTGCATAAAGTTTGCAGATGAATTCTTTCCATGAATTTTCTTTTTGTGGACCCGCAACCAAGCGGGAACTATATTTTCCGCAAGGATAGTGTCTTGCAATAAATTGACATGATCATTCATATTGGGAATTTTGTGCGCATCCTTGCACCTGAATTACCAGAATCATTCTCGAAACAAATTTACTCTTGAATGAATCGATCAACACAATTCTTATTGTGAATTCCTGAGGCCGCAGTTTTGAGGGCCGCCTCCCTCCGCATACCTTTCGCCCGCCACGGCCCAGCGTCCCTTGCGTCTGCCTCACCGTAAACCCTTGCTCACAATATCAGTGCTCTTATATTATGTTCGTGCACTGATAACAAATGGACGAATCCGCCCGTGACGCAAGGAGAAACACATATGCAGACCCACGCCCGCATGGAGTACGCCGACTTCAACCAGACCGCGCCGGCCGTAGCCGCCGCCTTGCGCTCGCTCTCCAAGGCGGTGGACGACTCCGGCCTGGACAAGGCCCTGACCGAGCTGATCAAGGTGCGCGCCTCGCAGATCAACGGTTGCGCCTTTTGCGTGCAGTTCCATCTGAATGTGGCGCGCGGCCTGGGGCTGGACCAGCGCAAGCTCGACCTGGTGGCGGCGTGGCGCGACGCGGGCATCTTCAGCACGCGGGAACTGGCCGCGCTGGCCTGGACCGAGGCGCTGACCGGACTGGGCACGGAAGGTACCGACGCCGCCTACGCACAGGTAAGCGAGCAGTTTTCCGACGCGGAAACCGCGCATCTGAGCGCCGCCATCGCCAACATCAACGCCTGGAACCGGATCGCGGTGGGCTTGCGCTTCTCGCCGCCGGCACCGGCCCAGCCCAGGAGCAGCGCGTGAGTACCCGCACGCAACCCGCCACGGCGGAGCCGATCGCCTACGTGGACGATGAGGCCGGGGTGCTGGCCTGTTTCCCGCTGATGCACCAGTTGCGCCCGCAGCTTGCATCGCCCGAGGAATTCGTGGCACGTTGGCGCCGCCAGGTCGCGGCCGGCTATCGCTTGCTGGCACTGTGGCAGGGCGGGCGGCCGGTGGCGCTGGCGGGCTTCCGCCTGCAGGACAACCTGGTGCACGGCGTGCATTTCTATGTGGACGACCTGGTGACGGACGAAGCGGCGCGCAGCGGCGGGTACGGCCATCTGCTGATGGACCGGCTCAAGGACGAGGCACGCGCGCTGGGCTGCGCCAAGCTGGTGCTGGATACGCCGCTGACCAATGTGCTGGGCCACCGCTTCTACTACCGCAACGGCCTGCTGGCCTCTGCGCTACGGTTCAATATCCCGCTGGCCTGACGCCAATGCGCCCCCCCGGCAACCCAAGAACCATGACCAGGCTCCTGCATATCAGCGCCAGTGCGCGCGGCGAATCCTCCTTCAGCCGCCAGGCCGCGCAGCGGCTGCTGGCGCAGGTCGCGCGGCAGCATCCGGCGCTGGCGGTAAGCGAGCGCGATCTCGGCCTTGCGCCGCCGCCGCATCCGCCGGCGGCGCTGGTCGAGGCCAGCCTGATGCCGGCGGTGCAGCGCGGCGCCGCCGAGACCGCCGCGCTGGCGCAATCGGAGGCCTGGATCGCCGAACTGGAGGCAGCCGACGTCGTGCTGATCTCCACGCCCATGCACAACTTCACCGTGCCGTCCGCGCTCAAGGCGTGGATCGATCACGTGGTGCGCATCGACCGTACCTTTCGCGGCACGCCCGGCGGCAAGATCGGCCTGCTGGCGGACCGGCCGGTCTGGCTGCTGCTTGCCTGCGGCGGCCCGCTCGGCGACGGGCCCGCGGCCCAGCGCGACTTCCTCACGCCATACCTGCGATACGTGCTGGCCTGCACCGGTATCGGCCTGGCGCGTTTCGAGGCGCTGCGGCTGGACCAGTTGCGGCGGGGCAGCGAGCATGTGGCGCAGGGCATGGCTCGGGTCGACGCCTGGGCCGGGCACCTCGCGCGGCAGTTGCATGGCGCCGGGGCTGACCGCGGGCGTGGCGTATAAGCGCATGAGCGCTGGCAGCGCAGCGACGGGTATGATGCGGCACATTGCTGATGAATGCCGCCGCTCATGCCGTCACACGCGTCCCGCCGCGCCAAGCCCCGCTCCCCCCTGCCGACCCCCGAGCCGCTTGCCAGGCGGCGCGTGCTGGCAACCCTTGCCGACCGCTTCTTTATCCGTTGCCATGTCGCGCTGATCGCGCTCTGGGGGCTGGCCATCGGCATGCTGGCCAGCAAGCTGCTGTGGATGGCCGGCATCGATACCCTGCCGCTGCGCTACGGCCTCGCCACGGTGGCGGCCTATCTCGGCTTCCTGCTCGGCGTGCGCTGCTGGCTGATCTATGTGGGCCTGTCGTCCTGCCTGGCACAGCCGCGCCGCAACGAGGCGGGCAACAAGAACACGAGCAACGTGGAACTGCCCGATATTTCCATGCCCGGCTTTGGCGGCTCCGGCAGCGCGGGAGGACGCGCCGGCCCGCTGCCGGCCTCCGGCCGGGGCGGCACCTTCGACGGCGGCGGCGCGTCCGGCAACTTCACGCTCGACGATGCGGCGCCCCTGTCCGATGCCGGCGGGAGCGCCGGAGAAGCGCTTGAGGCAGCCGGCGATGCCGGCGACGCACTGGGTCTGATCCTGCTGGTGCTGGGGCTGCTCGCGGCGGCAGTGCTCGGCGCCTTCTACCTGGTCTCCCAGGGGCCGCTGCTACTGGCCGAGGTCGCCTTCGAGGCGTTGCTGGCCGGGGGCATGGTGAAAGTGGCGCGGCGCGCCGACCAGGCCAGCTGGCTGCTGGCGGCCTGGCGCCGCTCGATCCTGCCCGCGCTGATCGTCGGCGCGCTGGCGGTCGGGCTGGGTTTTGCACTCGAACACTGGTTTCCTGGCAAAGAGAGCCTGGTGCAGGTGCTGCATCGGCAATAGGCACGCGGGATCCGGCGTGCCGGCATCCGGAGCCTACGGCCTGGCCGCACGCTCCGCAGGCAGCGTCTCGTCGCCGTCCCCCAGCGCACGCTGCATCAGCACCGTATCGATCCACTGCCCGTGCTTGAAGCCCACGGACTGCAGCCGGCCGATGGTGCGGAAACCCACCCGCTCATGCAGCGCCAGCGAGCCCGCGCCTTCGCCGCTGGCGGTGCAGGCCACCACCGCCACCATCTGCCGCCACGGGCCGCTCTCACAGCGCGACACCAGCGCTGCCAGCAAGGCCAGCCCCAGCCCCTGGCCGCGGTAGCGGTCATCGATATAGACCGAATCCTCGATGGCGAAGCGGTAGGCGCTGCGCGTCCGGTACGCAGAGGCATAGGCATAGCCGAGCACCTGGTCACCGCGCGCGGCCACCAGGTAAGGCAGGCCCTGCCGCTTCACCTCGGCATGGCGCAGGCGCATATCGTCCACGCCCGGCTCGACTTCCTCGAACGACGCGCGGCCATGGCGCACATGGTGCGCATAGATGGCCTGGATGGCGGGCATGTCCGTGGCGACGGCATCGCGGATCGACGGGCTGGCGCAGGCTTGCACCGCGGCGGTGGCAGTGGCCACGGCCAGCGGTGTGGCGGAGGCGGCGGAGAGCGTGGCGAGAGAGGCTTTCATGGTGCTGGCGCGGCGGGCGGTCGAGGGCAGGTGGAACGGATCAAGGCAAGCGGGGGCAGAACAATGGCAAAGCGGGCCTGCGGCGGATTTCCCCGTCAAGAGCGCGGGGCCGATGCCACAACCTTACCCCGCCTCGATGCTATAAAGGAAGCTTCGCTGACTTATGCAAAGCATAAGAAATTCTTTGCCATGCGCAACCTGAATCCGGATTTCCTGCAGGCCTTTGCCCTGGTCTGCGAGCTGGGCAGCTTCTCCGCGGCGGCCGAACGGCTCGGCCTGAGCCAACCAGCGGTCAGCCTGCAGGTGCGCCAGCTTGAGCAGCGCTACGGGCTGCGCCTGCTGGAGCGGGTGGGGCGGCATGTGCTCCCCACCGCTGCCGGCGACGACCTGCTGGCCCACGCGCGCGGCGTGGCCGGAGCGCTGGCCGCGGCCGACGACAGCATGGCGCGCCATGCCGGCGGGGTGGTGGGGCGGGTCCGGCTGGGCACCGGCGCCACCGCCTGTATCTACCTGCTGCCGGCGGTATTGCGCGACCTGCGCCGCGCCATGCCGGCGCTGGAGATCGTGGTCAGCACGGAAAACACCGGCGACGCGCTCAAGGCAGTGGAAGACAATGCGCTGGATCTGGCCTTCGTCACGCTGCCGGCCAGCGGCCGGATGTTCGACATCACGCCCGTGCTGGACGACCCCTTCGTCGCCATCGGGCCTCCCGATGACGACGATCCGCTGCCGGCCATCGTGTCGCCCGCCGATCTGGCCGGCCGGCCGCTGGTGCTGTTCTCGCCGGGCGGCAATACGCGCCGGCTGGTGGACGAATGGTTCCTGCGCGCCGGCGTCAGCGCGCGCCCGGTGATGGAGCTCGACAGCGTCGAGGCGATCAAGGAACTGGTCGGCGCCGGCCTGGGATACTCGGTGCTGCCCGGCATGGCGCTGCCGCCCGGCGCATTGCCGCCCCCCCAGCGGGCGCGCCTCGCGGTACGTCCGCTGGCCCCGCCGCTGGCGCGCACGCTGGCGCTGGTGCTGCGCCACGACAAGCCGCTGCGCGCCGGCCTGCGCGCCACCGTGGCCGCCTTGCTGCGGCTGGCGCCGGCCGCGTGAAGCCGCGCGCCACCCCTGCCAGGCTGGCACGGCGGCTTGTATAGTGCGGATTTGAACCTGGGGCGGGATCTGACCGGCGGGCCATCGCCACGCCGGCGCAGGCCCGGGCCGCTCGCTGCATGGTTACAGCGCTACAGAACAAGGAGTACCGCCATGATCACCATCTATCACAACCCCCGCTGCTCGAAGTCGCGCGAAACCCTGGCGCTGGTCGAGGCCGCCGCCGCCCGGCTGGGCGAGCCGCTCGAGATCGTGGAATACCTGAAGACACCGCCTACGCTGGCCACGCTCAAGCGGCTGCACACCATGCTGGGCGTGCCCGTGCGCGAGATGGTGCGCGACAACGAGGCGCCCTACAAGGAGTTGGGGCTGGCCGACCCGGGCCTGACCGATGCCGAGGTCCTGGGCGCGGTGGCCGACCATCCCATCCTGCTGCAGCGCCCGGTGGTGGTACGCGATCGCCGCGCCGCCATCGGCCGGCCGCCCGAGAACGTGGCACCGTTGCTGGCCTGAGCCGCAGCCCTGGCACTGCTTCATGGAAACCGGCGGCCCCAGATAAAACCGGCCCCTACGCAAGGTAGGGGCCGGCCCGGTCAGACAGACTGAATTGCTTCAGGCGGATCGTCTAAGGAACACCCAGCCAGTGCATGGCCTCCTGACCGAAAGCGATGGCCGCCAGGATCACCAGCAAGACCACCAGCGTCACCACGCTGACATACACCGTGGCCTTGGCGACCTCGGCGTCTTCCTGCAGGGAGTGCGGGTGCGAGGGCTCGCGCCGCGAATGCGCTACATGCGGCCAGTGCAGGCGGCCGGCGATTTGCTTGAGGTGCAGGTCGGGATGGAAACGCATGGTCGACACCTCCTGGGCGTGGCACGCGCCAGCCGGGCACGCGAGGCCGTATATGGCATGGCAGCGCGGCAGCCCGCATCTCGGGTTGGTACGTCGCCATATACGCTTTAACTATAGCCGGCGCGGCGCAGGATGCGAGCCCGACGCAAGCGGGCAGGGCGGCGAATCCCGCCAGGCCGGCTCAGCTTCCGCCTGCCGGATGCGAGCCGTCGCTTTCGGCGGCGGCTTGCGCGGCGGCCAGCGAGGCTTCCCGCGCGCGCAGCTCGGCGAGCATATTGCAGAACAGCGCGCCCTGTTCCAGCGCATCGTCCAGCGCCACATGGGTGTGCGGCAGCGGATCCTTCCACGCGGCCGGCAGCGCGGGTTTGACGGTCTTGCGGTACGGCAGCCCGGTCAGGGCGAAACCGAGCGTTTTGATGTCGAGCGCGGCCCAGCCAAACGGCGAGCGGCCGGCAAAGCGCATCATGTACCAGAACATCCAGGTGAAATCGAAGCCCGCCGGGAAGGCCACGAAGACCGGTTTGCCGGGCAGGCTTTCCACCCAGTCCACATAGCGCACCATGGCCTGCGCCGGCGGCTCCAGGTTTTGGCGGCAGGCCGTCCAGGCTTGCGGCTGGGTTTGCCACCACTGCATCTGCGCCGGATGCCCCGCCGCGCCCGGCAGCGTTTCCAGGTTGGCCGAGAACGTGCTCACCACGGTCTTGTCCGCCAACATGGCGGCGGACGCGAACGACAGCATGGAATGCGGCCCGGGGATCGGGCCGTCGGCTTCCACATCGGTGCTGACATAGATCTCGGGACGGGTGTCGGGAGCCTGTCGTTTGGCCATGGCGTGTCTTGTTCTTCCAATAGGAGGAGGGCGGGATTCAGCCTGCGTCGACCAGGTGGTCCGCCACGTACGGGTTGTGCTTGCGCTCCTCGCCGAAGGTCGAGACCGGGCCATGGCCAGGGACGAAGGTGACGTCTTCGCCCAGCGGCCACAAATGGGTGCGGATCGAGCGGATCAGGTCAGCGTGGTTGCCGCGCGGGAAATCGGTCCGGCCGATCGAGCCGGCGAACAGCACATCGCCCACGATGGCGAAGCGGTGGGCGCGCGAGAAAAACACCACGTGGCCCGGCGTATGGCCAGGGCAGTGGTAGACCTCCAGCGTTTCGCTGCCGAACTGCACGGTGTCGCCCGTGTCCAGCCAGCGCTGCGGCTCGAATATCTCGGCATGGCCAAAGCCAAAGCGGCGCGTCTGCTCCGGCAACTGCTCGATCCAGAAGCGTTCGTCCTGGTGCGGCCCCTCGATCGGGATGCCAAGTTCACGCGCCAGCGACGCCGCCCCGGCGCAATGATCCACATGCCCGTGCGTAAGCAGGATCTTTTCCAGGGTCACGCCGTGCTCCTTGACCGCGGCGTGGATGCGGTCGAGGTCCCCACCGGGATCGGTTACCGCGGCGCGGCCGGTGGTCTCGTCGATCAGCAGCGCGCAGTTCTGCTGGAAGGGCGTCACGGGAATCAGGAGGACTTGCATGGAGCGTTGAGGGCCAAAGAGAGGGACGAAGAGGGACGAAGAAGCCGGGTGCCTGAATAAGCACAGACAAGAGCGAAGGCACACGCCGTAACGCGATGAGACATCCGGAACAGTGCTGGCATTGTAGCGTCGGGCATGGCGGGGCGCGCCGCACCAACGTGCCTCCGCAAAGCTGCAGGCATGCCCGGCATCACACCGTCAAAGCCTTGCCAGGACTGGCTCCGCGCCCCGCCGCCGCCGATTCGGGTACGCCTTTTGCGGCTTGTTACAGACAATTCGTAACAAAATCAAGGCCATAGCTCCAACTACCTGATGCTAGACTCGCGCGATGTCTAGGTTACCCCCCCACTTTCCCCGCCCCGGGCGGATCCTGCGCCTGTGCGTGCACGCCACGTGCGCGCTGGCCCTGGCCGCCTGCGCAATCCCCCCGGGCGGCGAATCACAGGAGGGCGTGCCCACCGCAGCCACGCCTGCGGCGCGGGCCAGGCAGCCCAAGCCCGCCAGCGTGGCCAAGGGCGAGAAGGGCCACGGCAAGGACGGCGAAACCAGGCGCGATGCGCCGGAACAAGCCCAGAAGGATGGCGGCAATGGCTGGGGCCTGTTCCGCTGGGGCAACGATTCGCTGGGCGAAGGCGCCACCAGCCAGGGCTCGCTCGAGGGCCTGCGCCCCGACCTGGGCTCCTTCGAGCAGCGCGGCGTCGCCTCCTGGTATGGCAAGGGCTTCCATGGCCGCAGGACCGCCAACGGCGAGCGCTTCGACATGCGCGCGATGACCGCGGCGCATCCCTCGCTGCCGCTCGATAGCTGGGTGCTGGTGCGCAATCTGCGCAACGACAAGGTGGCGGTGGTACGCATCAACGACCGCGGGCCCTATCACAGCAACCGCGTACTCGATGTTTCATATGGTGCCGCCCGGCAGCTCGGCTTTAGCGAGCGCGGCTCGACCCAGGTGGAGATCCGCCGCCTGTCGCGCTCCGAGGTTGCCGCGCTGAATCCGCAGATGTCCCCGGGCGGGGACGATGCCGGGGACGGCGGCGACGATGCCCTGACCGCAACGGATCTGGCCGAGAACACCTCCAAGCCGGCCCGGCGCAGCCAGGCCCGCAAGACGCGCAAATCGGCGCCCAGGCGCAAGAGCCGCTGAGCCGGGCGCGGGCCGTGCAGGCATGCCGGGCTCATGTCCTCGCCAGCTTACCGGCCTGCCTGGACGCTGGCCCGGTCGCCGGCGCCTTCCCCATGGCGCGGCGCCGCTTATTCCTCCCCGGCCTGGTCGCCGGCCCCGTCCCCGGCGCGCTGTGCCAGCGCCAGCTTGTAGAGGGCGTCGGTCGGGGCGCCGGTAATGGCGGAAGCCAGCTTGGCAGCCCGCTTGGCCGGCAGCTCGGCCAGCAGCAGCGCCAGCACCTGCTGGGCGCGGGCATCGGGCTGGCCGGCATCCTGCGCCGCGGCCGGCGCGCCTTCCACCACCAGCACGAATTCGCCCTTGGCGCGGGAAGGATCGGCGGCCAGCCAGGCCGGCGCTTCGCCGACGGCCAGCACCGGCGTCTGCTCGAACAGCTTGGTGAGTTCGCGCCCGATCAGCAGCCGCCGGCCAGGTGGCAGCGCGGCGGCCAGCGCCGCCAGCGTATCGGCGATGCGGTGCGGCGCCTCGTAGACCACCCAGGCATGGTCCAGCGTGGCCAGCGCGGCGATGGCTTCGGCGCGGGCGCGTGCCTTGGGCGGCAGGAAGCCGGCGAAGGTGAAACGCCCGCCACCGCTGTCCAGCATCTCGCCCGCGACCGACAAGGCGGCCACCGCGGCGCTCGGGCCGGGCAGCGGCACCACCGCGTGGCCCGCGGCGCGCGCCGCTTCCACCAGCCGCGCACCGGGATCGGAGATGCCAGGCGTGCCGGCATCGGACACATAGGCGATACGCTCGCCCGCGGCCAGCCGTTCGTTGATGCGCACCGCCGCTTCACGCTCGTTGTGCTCGTGCACGGCCAGCAGCGGGCGATGCAGGCCCACGCGCGCGAGCAGCTGGCCGGTGTTGCGGGTGTCCTCGCAGGCGACCGCATCGGCCAGGCCGAGCACATGCAAGGCGCGCAGCGAAAGATCGGCCACGTTGCCGATCGGGGTTGCCACCACATACAGGGTACCGGGCGGGTAGGACTGGCCGGCTGCCAGGGAGATCCAGTCAGTCATGCTTGAGAACTTCCGTTGAATCCATCATTCAAATCCACGATGTCGCCCGCGCAGGCGCGGGGAGCCCGCGCCGAGGCGCGCGCGCTGGCCTACCTGGAGGGGCAGGGCCTGGCGCTGGTGGTCCGCAATTATCGCTGCAAAGGCGGCGAGATCGACCTGATCATGCGCGCGGCCGACGGCACCCTGGTCTTTGTGGAGGTGCGGCAGCGCGCCAGCCGTGCCTTTGGCGGTGCCGCGGCCAGTGTCACGCCGGCCAAGCAGCGGCGCATCCTGCTGGCGGCGCAGCACTACCTGGCAGTGCAGGCGGGGCCGGGCGGCGAGCCGCGCTGCCGGCTGGATGTGGTGGCGCTGGAGCCGGGCCGGCTCGAGTGGATTCGCGATGCCTTCGACGCCGGCGCCGGGCCATGAAAAGCGCGTGGCAATGTCGCGGCAAGGCCATGCGGAGAAGAGCAAGGCAGCCCCGGCGCCTGCGTCATAATGCGCAGTATCTTGCGGCACGCGCCGCGTTTGGACAACAAGAAGGCCAATCGAGCCATGCATATCGATAGCATCCAGCAACACTTCCTTGACAGTGCCGAGACCAAGCGCCAGGCCGCGCCGGTGATGGCGCCCCATATCGCTGCGGCGATCGAGCGCATGGTGGGCGCGCTCACCAGCGGCAACAAGATCCTCGTGTGCGGCAACGGCGGCTCGGCCTCCGATGCCCAGCGCTTCGCGGCCGAACTGATCGGCCGCTTCGAGCGCGAGCGCCCTGGCCTGGCGGCCATTGCGCTGACCACCGACAGTTCGATCCTCACGGCCATCGGCAACGACTACGATTTCAGCGTGGTGTTCTCCAAGCAGGTGGAAGCCCTCGGCCAGCCCGGCGACGTGCTGCTCGCCATCTCCACCTCCGGCAACTCCGCCAACGTGATCGCCGCGGTGATGGCCGCCAAACAGCGCGACATGAGCGTGGTGGCGCTGACCGGCAAGGGCGGCGGCGAGCTGGCCCGCCTGCTCGACGAGTTCGACGTCAGCCTGTGCGTGCCGAGCGAGCGCACCGCGCGCATCCAGGAGGTGCACCTGCTGACCCTGCATTGCCTGTGCGACGGCATCGACGAGGCGCTGCTGGGCGAGGGCTGAGCCCGCCCCAGCAGTGCCGCGCGGTGCCGCCGCCTCCCGCCACCCCGTTTCCATTTTCGTCTCACCGCTACAGCAAGGACCACATGACGACTCTGCCCAACCTGCGTGAATCCCGCGCCGCCCGGCCGGCCGGGCGCCTGGCCCGCCTGGCACGTACCGCTACCACGGTGGCAGCGCTGACGGTGGTAGCCACACAGCTCGCCGGCTGCTTCCCGGTGATCGCCGCCGGCATGGCCAGCGGCGTGACCGTGGCCACCGACCGCCGGCCCACCGCCACCCAGACCATCGACCGCGGCCTGCAGCTCGAGGCCGAAAGCACCATCAACTCGCGCTACAACGACCAGGCCCGCGTGAGCGTGACGGTCTTCAACCGCAAGGTACTGCTGACCGGCGAGGCCAAGGACAACGCCATCAAGCAGCAGATCGACCAGTACGTGCGCGGCCTGCCCAATGCCCGCGAGGTCATCGACGAACTGGAGATCCTGTCCTCGCCCTCGTTCGCCACCCGCAGCGAGGATGCCTTCATCACCAGCAAGGTCAAGACGATGCTGGTCACCGCCGAAGGCGTGCCTTCGAACTCAATCAAGGTCACCACCGAGAAGGGCGTGGTCTACCTGCTGGGCGTGGTTACCCCGGCCGAGGGCGACCGCGCCACCGATGTCGCGCGCAATGCCAGCGGCGTCGCCAAGGTGGTCAAGGCGTTCGACTATGTGAGCGAAACCGAGCGCGCCAGGCTCGATGCCGGCGCTACCGGGCGGACCACGACGGCGACCGACAGCGCGTCCGGCACGCCCGCGCCGGTGCAGCAGGCACCGGCCGCCCCGGACGCCGCACCCGGCGCCACCACCAGCCCGGTGACGTCGCCGGTGGCATCGCCCGTGGCACTGCCGCCGGGCCGCAACCTGCCCTGAACCGCGGGCGCGGAGCCGAGCCCCGCGCTTGCCGGCCGGCACGCCGGCGCAGGACGGCAAGGCGTACCCGTTGCAGCGGCCGGCCTCGCCGTGCCGGCCCCTGAGCAGCCCGATGCAAGCTGCCTTGGTGCCAGGTTCCTGCCTTGTTTCCACTTGTTTCCCACCGTTTTTCATCCCTCGCAGCCCGTCAGGCGCTGCAGTCAGCGCAGTTCGATCTGAGGATTTTGCATCACATCCGCCTGCGCCGATGTGTTAGGGTTGGCACGCCTTCGCGGTGCATCCGGCGCGGGCCTGCGCGGTTGCTGCGCAGCAACGCCGCCCGGGCTGGTACTGGCATCCCCGGCGGCACCCTGGAGCGAACGCCATGAACCCGATCCCCACGCTGGCCGCATTGGCGGCCCTCGCGCTGCTGGCCTTGCCCTGCGGCGTACGCGCGCAAGCGCCCGACACCACCGTGCTCCAGGCGCGCAACTGGGCCGCCGCCTGCTTCGGCTGTCACGGCCCTGCCGGCCGCGCTCCCAAGGGGAGCGTGGTGCCGGCCCTGGCCGGGCGAGCCAGCACCGACCTGATCCGGCAAATGCAGGAATTCAAGCAGGGCAGGCGCGAGGCCACCGTGATGCAGCAGATCGCCAGGGGCTATAGCGACCGGCAGATCGAGGCCATCGCGGGCTGGTTCGCCACCGTCCGCTGACCTGGCCACCCGCCAAGGAGAGACTTCCCATGCAAAGACGCGAATTTCTCGGCGCGCTGGCCGGCACGGCCCTGTTCGGCACGCTCGGCGCGAATGCGATCGGCGCCACCCGCGGGGCAAAGGTGGTGGTGGTAGGCGGCGGCTATGGCGGCGCCACCGCCGCGCGCTACCTGCGCGAATGGAGCGGACAGGGCATCGAGGTCACGCTGGTGGAGCCCTGCGCCAGCTTTGTCTCCTGCCCGCTTTCCAACCTGGTCCTGGCCGGCGGCAAGACCATCGGCGACATTACCCTGTCCTACGAGATGCTGGCAGCGCGCCACGGCGTCAGCGTGGTGCGCGACCGCGTCACCGCGATCGACCCGGTGCGGCGCGTGGTGCGCCTCGGCGGCGGCGGCGCGCTGCCCTACGACAGGCTGGTGCTGTCTCCCGGGGTGGACGTGCTCTCGGGCGAGATCCCCGGGCTCGCCCGGCCCGGCGCAGAGCAGATCCTCCATGCCTGGAAGGCAGGCCCGCAGACCGTGGGCCTGCGCCGGCAGCTCGAGGCCATGCCGGACGGCGGCACCTTTGCCATCACCATTCCGCTTGCCCCGTATCGCTGCCCGCCCGGCCCCTATGAGCGCGCCTGCCTGGTCGCGGACTATTTCAAGCAAGCCAAGCCCCGCAGCAAGGTGCTGATCCTCGACGCCAATCCCGACGTCACCTCCAAAGGCGCGCTGTTCAAGCAGGTCTGGGCCACACGCTACCAGGGCATGATCGAGTACCGGCCGCAATACAACACCGTCGACGTGGACCCCGCCACGCGCACGCTCAAGTTCGAGGTACAGGACGACGAGCGCGCCGACGTGCTCAACGTGCTGCCGCCGCAGCGCGCCGGCGCCATTGCGGTGGCAAGCGGGCTGGCCACCGCCAATGGCCGCTGGTGCGAAGTCGACTTCCTCACCTTCGAGTCGAAGGCCGCGCCGGATATCCACGTGCTCGGCGACGCCATCCAGATCGCCCCGCTGATGCCCAAGTCCGGCCATATGGCCAACCAGCACGGCAAGGTGGCCGCAGCCGCCATCGTGTCGTTGCTGGCCGGGCAGGCGCCGAACCCCGAGCCGCTGTACAACAACACCTGCTACAGCTTTACTTCGGGGCGCGAAGCGATCCACGTCGCCAGCGTGCATCGCTACGATGCCGCGCAACAGACCATGGTCACGGTGGCCGGCGCAGGAGGACTGTCAGCGGCACCGAACGCGCTGGAAGCCACTTATGCACAGGCGTGGGCGGATGCGATCTGGAGCGATATGCTGGGCTGAAGGCATATCGCAACACCGCGCGGTGACGTGCAAGGCGCGCAATGTGGATGCGCCTTGCATAGGCTCCCGCGATAGCAGGCCGGCACCAGTTCGGCTGCGCCGCACAAAGGGGTAAACACTATATGCGCAATTACGCATATACGAATATATTGAACGGCATGGACGAGATGGATCGCGTGTTCGAGAAGGTGTCGGGGTATTTCAGCCTGCTGGCGGAGCCCACCAGGCTGAAGATCCTGCACGCGCTGTGCGATGGCGAAAAACCGGTGGGCACCGTGGTGGAGACGGTGGGATCGTCGCAGACCAATGTCTCCAGGCATCTCACGGCGATGTACCGCGCAGGCGTGCTGTCACGCCGCAAGGAAGCCAACCTGGTCTTCTACGCGATCGAGGACGAGAGCGTGGTGGAGCTGTGCCGCACGGTCTGCGTGCAGGTGGCCAGCCGGCTGGAGGAGAGCGCCTTGCCCGTGGGCATGGTCGACCGCTTCATGCCGCAGCCAGCCCCCGCGCCGCGCCGCCGCGCCCGCCAAGGCCGCTAAGGCAAGGCGGACGGCGGCACCGGCTCCACGCTCGCACGCAGGTTTTACGGCGGCGGTCCGCATGCGCGGACGCCGGCCGACAACAGGCTGGCCGACGGCACTTGCTGCCGGACGAGCGAGCCGGAGGAGACCGCAGTGCCGGACCAGAGCCGCCCTGGGCGCATCGTGCGTGCGCCGGAGCATTTCGTCAGCGCATCGCTGCAGCGGGACATCGCGCAGCACGGCCTGGGCGCGCCGGACAGCCCGCGCCGTGCTTTCCTGCGCCAGAGCTTCCTGGGCGCCGCGACCGCGCTTGCCGCCGGCGCTGTGGGCAGGGCGCGCGGCGCGGATACCGCACCCGCAGGCGACGGCGACGAAGCCATCCTCAAGCCGCAACCCTGGGCCACCACGCTTGGCCAGCCGGTTGCCGCGCATCCCTACGGCCAGCCTTCCGCTTACGAGAAGAACCTTGTGCGCCGCGAGTCGCCGGGGCTGACGCGGGTGTCCGCCGCCTCCGTGGCCTTCGCGCCGCTGCAGGGTTTCTTCGGCATCATCACGCCCAACGGACTGCATTTCGAGCGCCACCACCAGGGCTGGCAGGATATCGATCCGGCCCGCCACCGCCTGATGATCAATGGCATGGTGAAGGCGCCGCGCGTCTACACCATGGACGACCTGATGCGGCTGCCGGCGGTATCGCGCATGCACTTCATCGAATGCGGCGCCAACACCGGCATGGAGTGGGGCAACGTGGCGGTGCCCACCGTGCAATACACGCACGGCATGTTGTCGTGCTGCGAGTTCACCGGCGTGCCGCTCAAGGTCCTGCTCGACGACGCCGGCGCGGACTTCCGGCGCGGGCGCTATCTGCTCGCCGAAGGCGGCGACGGTTCGGGCATGACACGCACCATCCCGATGGCGCTGGCCGACGAGATCATCGTCGCCTGGGGCATGAACGGCGAGATGCTGCGTCCCGAGAACGGCTATCCGCTGCGGCTGGTGGTGCCTGGCGTGCAGGGCGTGTCGTGGGTCAAGTGGCTGCGCCGGCTGGAGCTGGGCGACCAGCCGTGGAATACCAAGGACGAGACCGTGCACTACGTCGACATGATGCCCGACGGCATGCTGCGCCAGTACACCTCGATCCAGGAATGCAAGTCGGTCATCACCACGCCCTCGGGCGGGCAGCAGATGGTGGGGCGCGGTTTCTACAACGTCAGCGGGCTGGCCTGGTCCGGGCGCGGGCGGGTCAAGCGGGTCGATGTGTCCGTCGACGGCGGGCGCAACTGGCGCAGCGCGCGGCTGGAGACGCCGGTGCTCTCCAAATGCCTGACACGTTTCAACCTGGACTGGGTCTGGGACGGCGCCCCCGCGATCCTGCAAAGCCGCGCCATCGACGAGACCGGCTATGTGCAGCCTCGGCTGGCGCAATTGCGCGCGGTGCGCGGCTCGCGTTCGATCTACCACAACAATGCCATCCAGAGCTGGCAGGTATCCGACAGCGGCGAGGTCTCCAATGTCCACGTGGATTGAGGGCGCGCGCGCAGGGCTAATGGCTGCCGGCATGGCGCTGCTGGCCGCGCAGGCCAGTGCCGCTTCGCCGGCCGAAACCGCGCGCGCCGCGCTGGGCCGCACAGCCACCCCGGCCGAGGTCCGTGCCTGGGATATCGACGTACGGCCGGATTTCCAGGGCTTGCCCAAGGGCAGCGGCACGGTGTCGCAGGGGCAGGCCGTCTGGGATGCCAAATGCGCCTCCTGCCACGGCGACTTCGGCGAATCCAACGAGGTGTTCTCGCCCATCGTCGGCGGCACCACCGCCGAGGACATCAAACGCGGACGGGTGGCCTCGCTGACCGGCAACCAGCCGTACCGCACCACGCTGATGAAGGTCAGCACCGTCAGCACGCTGTGGGACTACATCCATCGCGCGATGCCGTGGAGCGCGCCGCGCAGCCTGTCGCCCGGCGAGGTCTATGCGGTCACGGCCTACCTGCTCAACCTGGGCGATATCGTGCCGGCGGACTTCACCTTGTCGGACGACAATATTGCCGCGGTGCAACAGAAGATGCCCAACCGCAATGGCATGACCCTGGAACACGGCCTGTGGCCGGGGCGCGGCCAGCCGGATACGCGCAACGCAGCCTGCATGAAGGATTGTGCCGCCACGGTGAAGGTGGTGTCGGCCATGCCGGCCTATGCCCGCGACGCCCACGGCGACCTGGCAGCGCAGCAGCGCACCTTCGGGCCCACGCGGGGCGTGGCAACCGGCGGCACAGCCAGCGCGCCCGCGGCCGCCGGCCCGGCCGAAGCGGCGGGGGCGAAGCTGGCTGGCCAGTACCAGTGCACGGCCTGCCACGCGGCGGACAGCAAGCGGGTGGGGCCCAGCTTTGCCGACATCGCGCGCAAATACCGGGGCCAGGAGGCGCACGACGCGCTGGCCCGCAAGATCAGGGCGGGCGGGCAGGGCGCCTGGGGCAGCATCCCGATGCCGCCGCAAGGGCAGATTCCCGATTCCGACCTGCGCACCGTGGTGGGGTGGATTCTTGAGGCAAAATAGCGGACTGGCCGCCGCCATGCCCCGTGGCGCGGCCAGCGCGCCGCCGCGCCGGCGAGCCATCCGGCACGGCTGGCAGCGTGCGGCCTATCGCCGTCCCCACGGCTCTTCAAAGTTCGGAGCAATATCCATGAAGCAGTTTGTCATCGCAACGCTGATGCTGGCTTGCGCCGCCTCGGCCAACGCTGCGGTCGATGCCGCCAAGGCCCAGGAAATCGCCAACAAGAACGCCTGCATGGGCTGCCATCAGGTCGACAAGAAGCTGGTCGGCCCGGCCTACAAGGACGTCGCGGCGAAGTACAAGGGCGACAAGAACGCCCTGGCAACCCTGACCAAGAAGGTCAAGGGCGGCGGTTCGGGCGTATGGGGCCCGATCCCGATGCCGGCCAACGCAGGGTTGAGCGATGCCGACCTGAAGACGGTCGTGGAGTGGGTGCTGGCAGGCGCCCCGGCCAAGTAAGCCGCAGCCAGGGCAAGCCCTGCCCGGACCGGTTACGGCTTCGGGAAAACAGGGGCGGCCAAGCACCGCCCGCCGCCGTGCCTCCCCCGGGGCACGGCAGGCCAACGAACCAGGCCGGAACGGAAAACGCAGGAGAAAGGAAACCATGCATTCATCAAAACGACGTGACGTGCTGCGCATCACCTCCGTGCTCGCACTGATGGCCGCCACCGGCCTGATCGGCGAGGCGCAGGCCGCCGAGTGGAACAAGACCGCCTTCGACGGCAAGAGCGTGGCCGACGTCATCAAGGCGCTCGGCGGCAGCGGTACCGAGAAGAGCACCGCCATTGTCTTTACCGCCCCCGACATCGCCGAGAACGGCGCCGTGGTGCCGCTCGCGGTGACCAGCAATATCCCCGGCACCGAGCAGATCGCCATCCTGGTGGAAAAGAATCCCAATACGCTGGCAGCGGATTTCGCCATCCCGGCCGGCACCGAGCCCTTCGTCTCCACGCGTGTGAAGATGGGCCAGACCTCGATGGTGCACGCCGCCGTCAAGGCCGGCGGCAAATGGTATGTGGCGTCCAAGGAAATCAAGGTGACGCTGGGCGGCTGCGGCGGCTGATGCCCCGGCCCGCGCTTATCCACCAGGATTGATTTCCATCCCCCCGCACCATTACCCCAAAGAGGAAAGAACATGGCAGACCCGATGCGCGTACGTGCCGCCGAGAACGGCGGCGTGGTCGACGTCAAGATCCTGATGAAGCACGACATGGAAACCGGCCAGCGCAAGGATGCCGCCGGCAAGATCATCCCGGCCTGGCATATCCAGACCGTGACCGCGCAATGCAAGGGCAAGGACGTATTCCATGCCCAGTTCGGCCCGGCCGTATCCAAGGATCCCTTCCTGAACTTCAAGTTCAAGGGCGGCGCCAAGGGCGACAAGGTCACCGTGACCTGGGTCGACAACCGCGGCGACAAACGCACCGACGAAGCCACCATTTCCTGAGCGCGCCGGGCATGCCGGCCCGGCCGAGCGGCCGGCGGCATCCTCTGCTATGGTTCAGGTCGAATGTCGGGCCCGGGCCGGCGCATGTTGCGCGCGGGGGGCGACCGGAAGGATAGGAATCATGCGGCGAGCATTTATTCGAGCAACGGCAGCCCTGGCGGCGATCGGCCTGTCGGCCAAGGCTGCGGCGCAGGCGGCACCCGCGGCGGCCGGCAAGGGCGGACGCGTCAAGGTGGTCTACCAGTTGTCGGAAGGCACGGACCAGGCGGTGCGCGCGATGGCGAACCTGCGCAACCACCTCAACGGCGCACCGGATACCAAGATCGTGGTGGTGGCGTTCGGCTACGGCGTGGACTTCCTGGTGGAAGGCGCGCGCGACGCGCGCGGCAACACCTTCGAAGCCGCCGTCGCAGCGCTCGGCAGCGCCGGGGTGGAGTTCCGTGCTTGCCGCAATACGCTGACGGCGCGCAAGATCCCCGAGTCCAGCCTGCTGATGGAGGCCAAGGTGGTGCCAGCCGGCGTGGTCGAGGTGGCCCGCCTGCAGTTCGATGAAGGCTACGCCTATATCAAGCCCTGAGATCAAGCCCTGAGCCGTGGCCGGCGCATGAGTCGCCACTGAAGCAGCGAAGCAGCGAGCGCGCCACCGCATGCGGGGCGCAGTGCAACGGCAGGACCAGCAAGAAGACCGGCCCGGCCGGCCTGGCGCCACCTGGCGGCAGGCCACCGAAGCCCCGAGGAGAAGCCCCATGAAAACAACCAGACGCCGTTGCACCGGCGCCGCGCTGGCCGTGGCCGGTACCCTGGCGCTTGCCGCCGCGGCGGCGCATGCCCAGGGCAGCACCGCCGAGGAGATCGCCAAGTACCGGCAGATGCTGGCCGAAGGCAATCCCGCCGAGCTGTGGGAAGCCGCCGGCGAGGAACTCTGGAAGAAGCCCGCCGGCCCGAAGAACGCTTCACTCGAGCAGTGCGACCTGGGCAAGGGCCCGGGCGTCACCAAGGGCGCCTACGCCGAGCTGCCGCGCTTCTTCAAGGACACCGCGCGCGTGATGGACCTGGAGCAGCGCCTGGCCTACTGCCGCGTGACGCTGCAGGGGCTGACGCAGGAAGAGGCGCTGAAGCACCCCTTCGCCTCCACCGGCAAGCCATCGGATATCGAACGCCTGGTGGCCTTCCTGGCCGGCGAGTCGCGCGGTGTGAAGATGAACGTGGCGCTGAACCACCCCGAAGAAAAGCGCGTCTACGCCCTGGGCCAGAAGATGTTCTTCTACCGCGGCGGCGCCTACGACTTCGCCTGCGCCACCTGCCACGCCGTGGACGGCCAGCGCATCCGCCTGCAGGAGCTGCCCAACCTGCTGACCCCGCAGGGCGCGCAGGCCGCGTACACCACGTGGCCGGCCTATCGCGTCTCGCAGGGGGAGGTACGCTCGATGCAGCACCGCCTCTACGATTGCCTGCGCCAGCAGCGCTTTCCCGAGCCCGCCTACGGATCCGACGTGATCACCGCGCTGAGCCTGTTCCTGGCCAGGAACGCCAACGGCGGCACCTACGATGGTCCGGCCATGAAGCGCTGAAGCCAAGGGAGAGCAAAAATGATACAAGCGCACAGATACGCACAAGGCACGCTCGCCGCCGCCACCTTCGCCGTGCTGGCCGGCGTGGCCGGCACCGCCCACGCACAAGACAACGCCAGGCCGGCCGCGGCCGCGAAGCCAGCCAGGGTTGCGGCCGTCAGCGATGCCGACATGAAGCAGCTGATCGAAAGCTCCTTCACCTCCAAGGGTCCCGCCACGGTGGAAGGCGTGCTCGATCGCGACGCCATGCAGAAGGCCTGCAGCGACTACCCGGACCGTTCCAAGGTGCCGGCGGCGGTGGCGAAGAAGATAGAGGCCGCCGAACTGAGGCAGGTGAAATACCCGGCCGGCCAGCAATGGCTGGGCGACTGGAAGGAGGGCGAGAAGACTGCGCAGAACGGCCGCGGCATGCAGTTCTCCGACCCCGTCGGCGGCACCAACGGCGCCAACTGCTACGCCTGCCACCAGATGACCAAGGCCGAGATTTCCTTCGGAAATATCGGTCCCTCGCTCTACCAGTACGGCAAGCTGCGCGGCAATTCGGAAGCGGTGCTCAAGTACACCTGGGGCAAGATCTGGGACTCCAGCGCCTATGCCGCCTGCTCCAATATGCCGCGCTTCGGGCACAAGGGCATCCTCACCGAGCAGCAGATCCGCGACGTCATGGCGCTGCTGCTCGACCCGGCCTCGCCGGTCAACCAGTAGGGAACGGCGATGATGCCCGGTGGCATGGCGTGCCTCCTCGAGCGGAATCTGGCGCGCGCGCTGCTGCTTGCGGCGCTGGCCTGGAGCGGCGCCGCCGCGGCGCTGGAGGTCGGCGACACCGTGCGCCTGCCGCCGGTGCGGCTGCTGGATGGCAGCACCGCGACGCCGGCACAGTGGGCCGGCAAGCCGCTGGTGGTGGAGGTCTGGGCCTCGTGGTGTCCCTTCTGCGCGCTGCAGAACCCGCGGCTGCAGAAACTCTATGACAGCACTGGCGGCGCGCGCGGCGGACTGCAAGTGCTGGCCGTCAGCATCGACCGCGACCCGAAGGACGCCGCCGCCTACATGGCGAAACGCGGCTACACCTTCCCCGCCGCCATGGACACGCCCGCGCTGCGCGCCGTGCTCGGCAAGCGCAAAGGGTTGCCCGAGCTGTACGTGATCGACGCCAACGGCAAGGTCGTGCAGAAGGAAGTCGGCGAGATGCTGGAAGAAGAAGTCGCGGCACTGGCGAAGTACGCCGGGCCGGCGCCGAAGTAGCCGTATCCGGCCAAGAGACGCTGGCCAAGAGACGCCGGGTCGCGGGCAAGCGGCACCGGCGCATGATATCCACAGGAAGAGACGATGAACCGACGCGAGTTCCTGCAGGTGCTGGCCGTTGCCGGCGCCGGCGGCATGACCTTTCCCGCCACCGATGCACAAGCCGCGCAGGCGGCCGGCAAGCTCTATGACGTACCGCGCTTCGGCAATGTGCACCTGCTGCATTTCACTGACTGCCACGCGCAACTGCGCCCGCTGTACTTCCGCGAGCCCAATGTCAATCTCGGCGTGGGCGGCTACGCCGGCAAGCCGCCCCACCTGGTCGGGCAGGCATTCTTGCGCCACTATGGCATCGCCCCCGGCAGCGCGCAGGCACATGCCTTCACCTATCTCGACTTCACCGAAGCCGCGCGCCGCTACGGCAAGGTCGGCGGCTTCTCCCATCTCGCCACGCTGGTCAGGCAGATCAAGGCGGGCCGCCCCGGCGCGCTGCTGCTCGACGGCGGCGACACCTGGCAGGGCTCGGCCACGGCGCTGTGGACGCGCGGGCAGGATATGGTCGACGCGGCACTCGCGCTCGGCGTGGACGTGATGACGCCGCACTGGGAGATGACCCTCGGCGCCGAACGCGTCACCGAGATCGTTGAGCGCGACTTCAAGGGCAAGGTGGCCTTCCTCGCCCAGAACATCAAGACCAGCGACTTCGGCGATCCGGTCTTCGAGCCCTACGTGATCCGCGAGATGAACGGCGTGCCGGTGGCCATCATCGGCCAGGCCTTTCCCTACACGCCGATCGCCAACCCGCGCTACTTCACGCCCGACTGGACCTTCGGCATCCAGGAGGAAAACCTGCAACTGGTCATCGACCAGGCCCGCGGCAAAGGGGCGCAGGTGGTCGTGCTGCTGTCGCACAACGGCATGGACGTGGACCTGAAGCTGGCCTCGCGCGTGCGCGGGCTCGATGCCATCCTCGGCGGCCACACCCACGACGGCATGCCCGCCCCCGTGGCGGTGGCCAACGCCGGCGGCACCACGCTGGTGACCAATGCCGGCTCCAACGGCAAGTTCCTCGGCGTGCTGGACTTCGATGTCAAAGACGGCAGGATCCGCGACTTCCGCTACCGCCTGCTGCCGGTCTTCGCCAACTACCTCGCCGCCGATCCGGCCATGGACGCGCTGATCGCCAGGGTGCGCGCGCCGTACGAAAAACAACTGGGCGAAGTGCTCGCGCGCAACCGCGGCCTGCTGTACCGCCGCGGCAATTTCAACGGCACCTTCGACCAGTTGATCCTGGACGGGCTGATGGACGTGCAGGGCGCCGAGATCGCCTTCTCGCCCGGCTTCCGCTGGGGCACCACGCTGCTGCCCGGACAGGCCATCACCATGGAACACCTGATGGACCAGACCGCCATCACGTACCCCCACACCACCGTCACCGCCATGACCGGCGAGACCATCAAGACGATACTGGAAGACGTGGCGGACAACCTGTTCAACCCCGATCCCTACTACCAGCAAGGTGGTGACATGGTGCGTGTGGGCGGCTTGCAATACACCATCGACCCCACCGCCGGCATGGGGCGGCGCATCACCGACATGCGCCTCAAGGGCCGGCCCATCGACGCCGGCAAGAGTTACAAGGTGGCCGGCTGGGCACCCGTGGCGGAGGAAGCCCGGCATAGCGGCAGCCCGCCGGTCTGGGACCTGATGGCCCAGTGGCTGCGCGCCTCCGGCGAAGTCACCGCCAGGCCGCTGAACCTGCCGAAGGTGCGTGGCATGGATGGCAACGCAGGCATCGCGACGTGATTGATGGCGCCGCAAAAACTGCGCTACAATCATTCGTCACGGGCCGATAGCTCAGCTGGGAGAGCGCTGCGTTCGCAATGCAGAGGTCGGGAGTTCGATCCTCCTTCGGTCCACCATGTTTCGGAAACCCAACCATGCCCGGTTGGGTTTTTTTCTGCCCGGACGGCCAGTGTCGGCGCAGTTCCGGAGAGACCACGCCCATGACCGTTCGTTAGCACGCGCAGCAAGCCGGGAGCGTGG
Source organism: Cupriavidus sp. 96C5-1 (assembly GCF_057798855.1). Classification (NCBI taxonomy): domain Bacteria; kingdom Pseudomonadati; phylum Pseudomonadota; class Betaproteobacteria; order Burkholderiales; family Burkholderiaceae; genus Cupriavidus; species Cupriavidus sp. 96C5-1. The sequence goes on from NZ_JBYOJU010000009.1 coordinate 152,871, forward strand.
CGTTGGCGGCCTCGGTTGCGAAACTCGACATAGTGCCGACCGGCCGAAGGCGGCGGATCGGCGATCTGCGCAGACTGGGCAATCTGTGCCGCATCGGCGGTCCGGTGTTTTTCGCCGCTGCCGCGAAATTCCCCTCGTTGCCATCCTCACGCCAATGGCGATCAGGAGCGCCAGCCTGGAGCGGTTTGATGGGACTGGCAAATAGATGCTATCGCCAGTCCCCTCCATCACCCTTTGAAAAATCCGTCAGATTATTAAGCAACAACCACGGTCGGATCCCAGGTAACGTATCCAGCCAATACCTGATTTTCGTTATCGTCATCCACGGTAAATAGTGCGGCAGAAGCCCAGAAATTCTGTGCCGTGCCCTTGCTGGCTACCAGGGTGTCACACCTGGAAAAGCTCTCTGGAACAAATTTGAAAGGATAGCCGTTAGGTGACGTCGGTTGCGCGGCGCCTTGAAGCGTGATGACGTTGACAATCGGATTATTGAGAACGGAACCCCCTCCCGACAGGCTGTAGATAAAAGCCGCGCTATCCGAATTGCCGGAGGTACTGTTGCAGTAAAATGACAGGGTATCGTTAACGTGGGCATTCAGGGTTATGTTGCCGGGATCATTCCCGGTGGTCCAGCCGCGGGGGTCGTCGGAAACCATGTAGATGTTCGCATGCCCTATTGCCGTGGGTTTTGTCGGGTCCGTACTCAGACTGCCATAGGCAGCAATGATGGCATCGACGTTCATCGTCGTCATCACGTTGATGGTAAGGTGCTGGGATGCATCTGAAGCTTGCTTGCCTTTGGCTGGTGCATTGGCCTCTGCCATGATTTTCCCCTCTATTGCGCGCCTACTCTTTTTCCGGTTTTCGGCAACCCCGGCAAACTTCAAGATAAATTTTCGGTTAAATTAATTAAATGTAACTACCATTAATTCCGGCAAAATAGAGCCGCTTCGCCAAAATAAAATCCGGCCACATTCTTTCCTGGCGGGCAATCGAAAAATCGAATTTCCAGAACGTAAAGATATCCTTCTCCCGTGCAACGGCTTGTAATGTAAAGCGCGCGGTATTCTTGGGCGTCTGGAGCGTGGATTTTCTTGCTACGATGTGGAGACTATGCCAGTGCATGCCTCATTGCAAATTCGCCGTTCTTATATCAGCCCTAACTATCAGGAATCGAGGCGATCTTTTCTACTACGCGGGAACGATTATTCAGCCGATCCCCCGGCTAGGGGGGTGAAACCAAATCCAGGATTTTCCGACGTACCCTGTGGCCACCACCCGTCAACCGGTCGCGGCAGGACACTGGCAAACTCCGAGCGGCGACGGGCTTAAGGTACCGCGCGCATGCCCCCTACCGGCACAGATCGGCAGCCGAAGGCGGCGCAGCCTTGCCGAGATCGAAGTCCCCCTCCCGCAGGCCCGTCGGCGTCAACGACACCCAGTGCAGTACCGTTGGCGAGCGCACCAGGCCGAGGTTGCCCTGGATGGTCCAGGGGACCGGCGACGGCTGGCTGCCGCGCAATGCGATGGCATCGGCGGACAGCGTCAGATGCAGCAGGCGGCCGTCCTGGGCGGGGGTGAACGCCATGTTGCCGACCACCGTGATGCCGGCCTCGCGCACGCTGGCCGGCATGCAGGCCAGCGAGGCGCCCACCTTGCCGGCCGTATCCAGCAGATACGCGAAACCCTTGCCCGCATCGGTGGTGCCGACCACCAGGAAGCGGTCCAGGGCCGGGACATAGGCCACGCTGTAGGTGTAGTACTTCAGGCTCTGGTTCAGCACCTGCATGCCGGTCAGTGCACCATCGGCAGGCCGGTAGACTGCCGTCTTCAGCCTGGCGTGCGTCTCGCCGGGAATGAATTCCTGCCAGGCCAGCAAGGCAACCTCCTTCGCCCCGGCGATCAACGGCCACCACTCGCGCTTGTCGCGCGCCACATCGGTGCTGCGCCGCAGTTGGCCGTTGCCGTCATAGGTCTTGAGGTAGACGCCGTTGCCGGTGCCCAGGTTGTCCACGCCGCCGCCGTCGACCCAGTCGTCCGAGTAGAACACCACGAAGCTATTCCCTACCGGCGCGACGTGGCCGGAGTGCCCGCCGGACCAGACATCGACCGGATTGGCCTGCCGCGGCCGCAACGCCGTGTCGTACACGCCGTAGCGCTGGCTGACATTGTTGGCGGTATTCCAGCCATCCTCGAAGGTCAGCATGATGCGGCCGGCGTCATTCTGCGCTACCGACACCGGCTCCTGGGCTTCCTTCTCCGCGACCAGCAGCCGGGGCTTGCCCAGATTGGGCTGGGCCGCTTTCCATTCGGCGACGTAGATGTCGTGCGTCCAGTTGCGGTTGCGATCCGGACCGCGCGGCGGCAGGCCGGCGCTGCTGAAGAAGACGTAGGTGGTCGCGCCGGGGCCGGCCGCCGCACCGATGCCATGCATATAGGCGCGCGGGTCGACATCGGAGCGGACCTTGGCGGGCGTCCGGGCGTCGGCGCGGCTGTGGTTGCGCGCGCCCGCCGGCGCGCACAGCAACGCGCCGGCAAGCATCACGGCAACGCCACGCAGGATGGCGAGGGGGCGCATAGCTACTCCTCCACCGTGACCGAGCAGGCAGGATGGCGCGGCTTGTCCACATCGGTGCCCGAGGGACCGGGGCGCCGGTGCCGGTCAGGCCAGCTCTTGCTGTAGTAGCGCGACGTGCGAAACCAGGCCGTCGTCGTCGTGATACGCCATCAGGCGACGGCCCGTGCCCACCGAGAGCACCACATCCTTGGCCAGGTCGAGCGTCGAGGCCGGCGCAGCCCGGGCTGGCTGCCTCGCTTGGGACACGCTGGTCCCTATGCGGCGCGCCAGAGCCCACAGCGTTAGCGTCAGGCCAATGCCGAGGACGGCCAGGGCATCGGGAATGACCTCCCGGAGCGAGAGCTCGGTGCTTCCCGCAGACGCCACGCACCAGTGGATGTAGTACGCGGCGGCCACCCAGATGCCTGCCAGCAGCAGGGGCCGCGCCAGCCGATACCAGAGATATCGTCGAATCGCCTTGCCGCGCGCATGGTGCTGCAGATACTGCTGCAGGGTGGCGTTGGATGCGTCAATGATGGGCTCTTTCATGTCTCACTCCTCCTCCAGAATGCTCTTCAAACTGCCCGGCATGGGGCGATGCAGGCGCAGGCGACCTTGGCGGCGTTGACGCGGTCGCGTCCTCGCGGATGCCGCGGTCGGGGCTGATCCATCTTGCACGCGTGCGGCGCTGGTGCAGCAGCACGCTGGGCAGGGCGATCACCGAGGCGACCATGCTGATGGTCCAGAACGCGACCGGGTACCAGATCGTGTCCATGGCGTAGCGCAGCAGCCTGGTGTCGTAGCGGCGATCGATAAGGCAGCCGACCAGGATCTGCGCGCAGCAGGTCAGAAAGAGAATGACACCCGCTCCTCGCGGCAGGCTGGCGAAGCGCCAGGCCTCGGGCAGGTCGAACAGCGCCGTCGCCGCCGTCATGACCAGGGTGAACAGCATGCAGTAGGCCCAGATCACGCTGATCGAATACTCGAGGAAGATCGGCCACATCATCGGTTCGTGCCTGGCGACGATGGGCACCGCGTATTTCTGCAATACCTGGATGCCGCCCCGCGCCCAGCGCAGGCGCTGCCTGAACAGGCCCTTGAGCGTTTCCGGCATCAGGATCCAGCTGAGCGCGCGCGGCTCGAAATGCAGCCGCCAGCCATTGACCTGCAGCTTCCAGCTGATATCGATATCCTCGGTCAGCATGTCGGGGCTCCAGTAGCCCACGCCGCGCAGCGCGCTCTTGCGGAACATGCAGATCACGCCGGACACCGTGAGCAGGCGGCCGTAGATTTCCTGGGTCCGCTTGATCAGGCCCACGATGGACGAGAACTCGCCAACCTGCATGCGGCCCAGCAGCGAGGTCCGGGTGCGGATGCGCGGGTTGCCGGTAACCGCGCCCACCCCCGGGTCGCGCAGGAAGTGGCGCAGCATCCAGCCGATCACCTCGCGGTCGAGCAGCGAGTCGCCGTCGATGCACAGCAGGTACTCGGCATCGGTCAGCATGGCCGCGGTGGTCAGGCCGATGGCCTTGCCTTCGTTATTGCTCTGGTGGATCACCAGCAGTTGGGGGTATTGGTCGATCAGCTCGTTGAGGATCTCCCCGGTGGCATCGCGGCTGCCGTCGTTGACGGCGATGATGTTGTAGTTCGGATAGCGCAGTTCGGCCAGGCTCGCGATCACCTCGCGCACGTTGTCTTCCTCGTTGAAGCAGGGCACGATCACCGAGACCTTCGGGCAATCGAGCAGCGCGTCGGCCCGCGTCTTCTTGCGTTCTTTCCGCTCGATCAGGAAGTAGTGGAGCAGGCCACCGGTCATCCACAGGTACGACATGAACAGCGGATAGTAAAAGACGAAATTCGAAATCAGGCTTGCCGTGCTCTTCATGATTTTTCCCGCCTATCTCTTTTGCTGGCTCTGGACATGGGCCTGAACCCAGGCTTAGACCTTCCTTCGGCTGAAAGGCCGCACCAGGTTCTGCATGGACATGACATCCCGCAGCACCGCCAGGTCCGGCTGGTTCACCATGAACTGGTCCGGGCAGTAGCCGAGGTGTTTCGCGCCAGCCGCGCGCAGGCGCTGCATCTGCTCGCGCAACGCGGCGGTGGCGATCGGCGCCTGGGTGCGGGCGTCGAGCGTCTGCAGTGCGAAGACGGTCTTCGGCAGCGCGCCCTGATGCCCGGCCACCGCGCGCACCAGGCCCTCGAGCCAGGCCGCCGAAGGCGGCGCGCCTCCGGCATCGGCGTAGGCCATCAGGTTGACGAAGTCGTAGTGCGCCGCGAACGCGTCGATGTCCTGGGCCAGGCGCATGCCCGCATCGGGACGCAGCACCGCGTTCGCAGCCAGGCTGCGCACGGTCAGCACATTGCCGCCGCCCTGGTAGTCCTTGACCACTTCCGCCAGCTGCCGCGTGAAGTCGATCAGGTGCCGGAGCTTGGCGTCCGACCATCGCTGCAGCAGGTCCGGGTTGGCGCGAATCGTCGCCAGCTCGCGCGGCAGCCCCCAGTCGGCATAGGCGGCCAGCGCCGCGTCGCTGGCATCCTCGACATCGCTCAGGCTCGCGTCCTCGCCAAACACGATGCCGTTCAGGCTGGTGTACCTGCCCAGGTCGTAGTAGATATCGCGGATCACGCTGCGGGCGAGCGGGTCGAAGGGGCTGAGCCGTTGCCGCTGGCGCGGATCGAAGGGGGTCGCGGGCGCGCCCGCCACCATCGCGACCCGCCGGTCCGACGCCGGATGGCTTGCGGGAAGCCGGTAGGCAAGCACGGGCAGCGCCGCATAGACCTGGACTCCGGCGCGGGTGATCAGTTGCCATGCCGCGCGCGAGAACAGGTCGGAGCGCACCGGCAGGTGGCGGTTCGGGAAATAAAGCGCCTGGGCGGTGCCGCTGCCGTCGGGGTCGTAATAGGCTTGCAGGTAGACCGATTTCGGTTCGAGATCCTTGATCCGGTCGAGCAGCCGGGACAGCCGGGCCTCCTGGCGATCGGGATTGGGATCGTACACATCGTCGAGCGAGACATTGACGACCCGTTCGACCGGCTGGTTATCCCCGCGATAAGCCGATTGCTGGCGGAACTGGCCCATCATGACGCCGGCATCCCAGTCATAGGAGACCAGCAGGCGCCTGATCTTGGTCAACGGCACATCGGGCGTGTTGGGGCCGTCGTCCAGGGTGAAGTGGACGCGCATGCCGAGCTTGTGCGAGACGCCGATCAGCGCCGCGTTATACATGCCGTAGGGCCAGACCATCGAGCGCACCCGGACGCCGGTGTTGGCCTCGATGAGGTCGGAGCACTGCTTCAGGTCGCCTCCGACCCGGGTTTCGTACTCCTGGTCGGTTTCATAGCGCTTCAGGTCGGCAAAGTACAGGTGCGTGCTGGCTGCCGGCAACTCATTGCGCTGGGGATTGGCTACCGCGCCGTGGTGCATATCGTGCGTGTGCGAAGCGATTTCCACCAGACCGGACGCTGCCATCTCGCGCAGGTTGTCCCAGCTCATGAAGTAGCCCGGCGCCATCACCGACCTATGGCTGATACGGACCGGCTCGTCCTGCGGTGTATTGGTCCAGCGCGACACCACCGCGATCACGGCGGGATAGTTGTACTGCCGCAGCAGCGGAAAGGCCTTGATGTACTGGCTCTTGTAGGCATCGTCGAAGCTCAGCAGCACGGCGCGCGGCGGCAGGAGCGGGCCGCCGTTGCGCGCGGCGACGATCTGGTCGATGCTGACCGGATGGAAGTCGTTGCCCGTGAGCCAGGCGAAGATATTGTTCAGGGTGGCGGTGCTGATCGCGCAGGTATCTCCCACGGTTCCCACATCCGCGCGCAGGTCGTCGCGGATATCGTGGAACGCCAGCACGCGGAAGGTCAGTCCGTCGTCGCGATCCCGCGGCGGCAGCAAGGACAGGACGTAGCCTGCATGAACGCTATGGGACACCGACAAAGCGCCGGCGAGTCCGATGAATGTTCGGCGATTCAGCTTGCTCATGATGGCCTATAGGGGAATGTTGAGGTTGACGTAGATCAGCTTCGACGTTTCGCGGGTGGCGTCGTAGCGCTTGCTGCCGACGCCGACGCCGTAGGTCAGCGAGGCCTTGCGGCCGAACTGCCAGTACTGCTCCAGGCGAACTTCCCACAGCATGCTGTCGCCAAAGCCGTCCTCCTTGTATCCGCCCACCGTGGCGTACACGCGCTGGCTGAATGACTTTTCGGCGTAGCGCCATGGCGTCCACTGGTACATGGTGCGCAGTTGCGCGGTGTAGTCGCGCCTTGGGTTGAAGTAGGCAGTGTTGTTCAGGTTGTTGCTGGTGGAGCCCACATCGAGCCAGATCGAGACCTGGTGGCGCGGCTGGTTCATCAGCCGCTGGTACCAGGTGCCCTCCCATTCCTGATGCAGGTTGGTGTCGCTGTAGCGCGATACGCCATACATCACGTTGAAGTAGCGGGCATCGTCCTGCGAATAGCGCGCGCTGGCGCGGGCGGTGCGGCCGGTGACGCCAACCTGGTAGGCCTTCCACGGCAGTGCGTTGTCGTCGGAGTCGGCACTGGCGCCGAAACGCCAGTGATCGTTGGGCCGGAAGGCAAGCGTGCCGGTGCCGCCGGTCTTGCCGTTGCCGCCCGCGGACTGGTGCACTTCGGCGGAGGCTTCCCAGCCGTCGCGCCGGTAGTCGCCGCCGATGCCGTTGCGCACGCGGCTCACGCTCTGGCCGTCGGCGGTGTCGGCGCGCCCCGAGTACTGGTGCGCGAAGACGCGCCAGTACTCGGCCAGCGGCGACGAGTAGAGGCGCGTGTCGACGCCCCAGGCCTGGTCTGCCAGCACGGCGTTGCCACGTTCGCCGATGGCGTCGATGATCAGCTGCGGACGCTCGTAGACGTGGTAGTCGCGCTGGAAATTCATGACGCTGTTGTTGTCGGGGAAGTTGCCGTCGAAGGCCGCGGCAACCGCCTTGGCCTGGTCGTACTGATACAACTGCAGGGTGCTCTTGCCGATCCCCACCAGGCTTTCGATGTCGCCGGGGTGATCGGCCTGCGCTTGCCGGTAGATGCTCTGCGAGGCGTAGGGGCGCTCCAGCACCAGCGAGCCGTCGGCGCGCGCGGTCAGGAAGGAGGGATCGAAGGGGGCATCCTTGCGCAGCGCATCCAGTGCTTCCAGGCCCTCCTGCACGTGATTGGTATAGAGCAGGTATTGCGCCTGCAGTTTCTTGACGCGCCCGTACTCCGGATTGATCTTGTCGGCGTCTTCGGACAGATCGGTATGCGACGGCGTGTTGCGCGCCATCGTCGCGACCAGTTCGCGCGCCTCTTCGTAGTGCCCCTGGTCCAGGTAGGCGAAGAACAGGCTTTCCTGCACCGCCGGCAGCGATAGCGCATAGGGCTCGGTGGTTTGCTTCAGCGGCTCGACCACGCTCTGCAAGCCTTGTTTGTAGGCGTGTTCGGCGAGATCGGGCTTTTCAAGATAGGCGTAGGCATCGCCAGCGGCGACATAGGCCGCGGCCGGCAGTGGCTCCGGCGCCAGCGAGAGCTGCTCGTACAGCGCGGTGGCTTCCTTCATGCGGCCGCGCACGGACAGCGCGGTCAGCCGGTCGGCCTGGGCTGCGCGCCTGACCCCGTCGTATTCGTCGCCGGCGGGAATCCTGGCCAGCAGCGCATCGGCCGCGGCGAGGGCGCCGTCGGCGGGAACCAGGCGATCCGGATCATTGGACGCGCTGGCTTGCTGCCGAGCCCAGCGGATCTGCTGGGCAACGACGAGGTGCTCCAGCAGCAGCAGGTCGCGGGGCGCGAATACGTCCGGATGCGTGGCCGCCTGTTCCAGCGCCAGCTTCGGCGAGCCCGCTTCGGCCAGGGCGAAGATGCGCTCCCGGAGCTGCTCCCTGCCGCTAGCCGGTGCAGGCTGTGCCATGCGGGCGGCTGGCTGCGCACGCGGTGCAGCCTGTGCTGCCGTCTCGGCGGCGCAATGCTCGCGGGCGAACAACGCCAGCAGCAGGGCTGTGGCCTTGAGCGTGGTCCGCAATCGCTTCCGGCTCTGCTGGGATGCCTTCACGTTTTGTTTCCCCCGTTGCGCTGCTGCAAACAGAGCGTCTCCCTTGGCAGGCGGCATATCCTTGCCGGCACCAATGCCATGAATCCAGGGAAGCGACCACCAAAGGGCAGGCCGGATGGCTACGTCGCTACGCAACGAGGCAAACCGGCCTGCCTGAATATGACCTTGCTGAAATCGACCAGATATCAAGACCGCACCGGATCGTCGCCGGCCATGCATGTCCTGTTCTTCCCGCCCAATTCCGCCGCGCCGCGCAGTGCCTTGTATCGCGGCGGGCCGGATCTCCAAATACTTATTGGTTCTACTCCGCAGTTGCCGCCAGGGCCGACAGGCCCCTCCGGCTGCATGCTCCACGCTTGTTCCGCATTCCTTCCATGCCGTGTATCACTGCTGCGTTTTCATCTTTGTGCGAGCATTATTTGGCGAATATGCACGAGGGCGACAGTCGCCAGAAGCACTAGGGCCGCCGGCCAAAAGTGGGAGCAGGATTAATCCACGAGGCCGGTCCCTTGTCACGGGGATGAAACGGGAGCGTGCGGATGGAAAGGGCGCGTGGCCGGCATGGCCTGCCCGCACTGTTGCGCGCCTCGGCAAGGCGCGCATTTCAGTCAGTCGGCCAGCGTCCTCCGTGATCGCGAGGACTGCAAGACCAGCGACGGGCGTTTCGGAGAGATTGAAGCCGGGTAGCCACGGGATGGGAGGGCCGCTCCCGCAAGGGAAATCCAACAGGCAGGTTAACCGCCGCCGGGCGGCGAGCAGCACCTCACGCTGTGGATAACTGGCTGTGCAAAACCCTGGGGATAAGCAGGCAGGAAAGCTGTGCCTCGGCTGGGGGCCAGGTGTGGGGCGTATACGTACAAGTCCACGGCCGTTTTGGCGCGTCGCGTATACCCGCCCAGGATATCCCATGACCCCAGGGCAATCCCCAGGGCTTATCTTGTTCGCAAGCCCTTGAGCGGAAAGGAAAAAAACGACTTATCCACGAAATTGGCCCGCGTTTACCTACTACTACTATATTTGTATACGTAAACAATACAGAAAGACATAAGGAAACCATTGCGGGACGTATACACGCAGCGGCCTTTTCGGTTCGCGGTGGCGTATACCGTGCACCATGGCGTCGGCGGCTCGCGTATACGCTGCCGCCCTCGGCGGGCTTGGCCGTTGCCTGCGCGTATACCGCGGCAATGCTTCCGCCGCCGGTATACGTCATCTCAATGCGGCACCTTGAATGCCCTGCGGGCCCGCAGGGCTTCCTCGCGGGTCGTGCAGCCTTCCTGATGATCGTTGACCAGGCCCATGGCCTGCATCAGGGCGTACATCGTGGTGGGGCCGACAAAGCGCCAGCCCCGTTTCTTCAGGTCCTTGGACAGCGCGGTGGATTCGGGCGAGATGGCCATGGTGCGCAGGACTTCCGGCGTCAGCAGCCGGGGCCGGCTGGCGGGATCGGGCTCGAAGCGCCAGAAGTAGGCGGCCAGCGACGGTTCGGTCTCGAGCAGTTCGCGGGCGCGCTGCGCATTGTTGATGGCGGCCTCGATCTTGCCCCGGTGCCGCACGATGCCGGCGTCGCCGAGCAGGCGCTGGATATCGCGCTCGCCGAAGCGGGCCACCTTGTCGATCTCGAAGTTGGCGAAGGCGCGCCGGAAAGCCTCCCGCTTGCGCAAGATCGTGAGCCAGCTCAGGCCGGCCTGGAAACCTTCGAGGCATAGCTTCTCGAACAGCCGCCGGTCGTCGTCGACGGGGAAGCCCCATTCGTGATCGTGGTAGTGGCAATAGTCTTCCAGCGTGCCGCACCAGCCACAACGCTGGCGTGCCGCCTGTGCCGCTTTTTTGTCTGCTGCCATTTCTGAGTTCTCCTTCGAACTGCCATCTTAAAGCGGCGCGCGCGGCATGTCGCGTGTGCGCGACCGCCTGGTGCATTTGCTACGATGCGGGCCGTGAAGAACGAATTTGCAAGGATTGACATGGACCAACGACTGGCGACCATCGAAGAAGACGGCTGGCAGCTCGATGACGGCGAGGCGATCGGCGAGGCGCACCCGGAGACGTTCTGGGTGCCGCCGCTCGAAGCCCGGCAGGCGCTGCAGGCGGGCCAGCTGGTGAAGCTGATCTTCCGCATCGTCACCACCGACGAGCAGGATCGCGAAGAGCAGCACGTGGAACGCATGTGGGTCGCCGTCACCGGGCGCGAGGGCGATCTCTACAGCGGCGAACTCGACAACCAGCCCTATTGCACGGAGGAAATGGCGCCCGGCATGCCGCTCTGGTTCGAGGCCCGGCACGTGATCAACATCCATAGCGATGGCAACGAGGAGTGACCGCCCGGCCGGCCCGCATCGCCTGAAAAAATCGACCTCGCGCTACACTGGGCGAGCATCCCGCGGGCGGATTTTCGTGGCCATCAATACAATACGCGCCACGGGTCACCGCCTACCCAACCCTCTTTGGCGAAATCTCATCTGATGCGCTGGATATTCGCGGTGATCGGCCTGCTGCTAGGCGCAGTGGCGGCAGGCTTTGGCGGCGCCCTTACCGGTGCCGTACTGGGATTCGGCTTTGGCTGGATGGTCAGCGACAGGCCGGTGCGGCCCCGCTTCGATGGCGAGGCGGCGGACCCGCCGCCGGCGTTGCCGCTCGAGGCCCGCGTGGCGCGTCTCGAGCAGGAACTGGCCACATTGAAGCGCGAACTGGCGTACGTGCGCGGCGGGGCCGCGGTACCGGCCGCGCCAGCGGAAGGATTCCCGGAAGTCTCGCCGGATGCGATAGCCACCCCGGTGCCAGCGCCGGCCCTGGTGTCGATCCCCGAGCCGGAATCCGCCACGGCGGCCGAAGTCCGGGCGCCATCCCTTACCGTGCCGGTCCCGGTGCCCGTAGCGGTTGTGGTGCCGGCCGCCGCGCAGCAATCCGCGCCGCGCGAGCAGCCTCCGCTCTCGTCCCCGCTCCTGCCAACGGAGCCCGACTTCATCCAACGCGCGGTGTCCGCCGCGCGCGACTGGCTGCTGGGCGGCAACAGCGTGGTCCGGGCCGGCATCCTGATCCTCTTTTTCGGCGTGGCGTTCCTGCTCAAGTACGCCGCCGACAATTCCATGCTGCCGGTCGAGTTCCGGCTGGCCGGGGTGGCCGCGGGCGCGGTGGCATTGCTGCTGGTCGGGTGGCGGCTGCGCGAGCGGCGCGCCGGCTACGCGCTGGTGCTGCAGGGGGGCGGGGTGGGGGTGCTGTATCTCACCGTGTTCGCCGCCACCAAGCTTTACGGCCTGCTCCCGGCCGCCGCCGCTTTCCCGCTGCTGGTGGCGATCTGCGCGCTCGCGGGCGGGCTTGCGGTGCTGCAGAACGCGGCGGTGCTGGCCTTCACCGGGAGCGCTGGCGGCTTTCTCGCCCCGGTGCTGATTTCCACCGGCGGCGGCAGCCATGTGATGCTGTTCAGCTATTACGCGCTGCTCAACGCCGGTATCTTCGCCATCGCCTGGTTCAAGGCCTGGCGCCAGCTCAACCTGCTCGGCTTCGCGTTTACCTTCGGCATCGGCACGGCGTGGGGCGCGCTCAATTACCGGCCGGAGCTGCTGGCTACCACCGAGCCTTTCCTGATCCTGTTCCTGCTGATGTACACGGGCATCGCGCTGCTCTACGCGCTGCGCCGGCAGGTCAGCCTGAAGGATTACGTAGACGGCACGCTGGTGTTCGGCACGCCATTGCTGGCGATGGGCCTGCAAGCCGCGCTGGTGCGCCATATCCCGTTTGCCATGGCGTGGAGCGCGGTGGCGCTCGCGGCCTTCTATCTTGGCCTGGCGGCATGGCTGTCGGCGCGCCGCGACCGCTTGGGCATGCTGTTCGAGGCCATGCTGGCGCTCGGCGTCATCTTCGCCACGCTGGCCGTGCCGCTGGCCTTCGACGGACGCGCCACCAGCGCCGTGTGGGCGCTCGAGGGGGCCGCGGTGGTGTGGGTGGGCGTGCGCCAGCGGCGCCGCCTGGCGCTGGCTTCCGGCTTGCTGCTGCAGCTGGCGGCCGGCGCCGCGTTCGCCGCGGGCAGCCTGTTCGATGCCACCCGGCTGGCGTGGCCGGTGCTGAACAGCCGCTATGTGGGCACGCTGCTGCTGGCGGTGTCGGGCGTGTTCAGCGGCTGGCGCCTGCACGGACGGCCCGAGGCGCGCGCCTGGTTCGCGCCTTCGGTGCCGCTGGGCCTCGCGGCCGCGGCGTGGGGCTTGCTGTGGTGGCTGGGCGGCGGCGTGGCCGAGATCCATCACTGGGCCGATGTGCTGGACTGGCAGCCGCGGGCGATGCTTGAAACGCTGGCGCTGTTCGTGGTGCTGAGCGCCTGGCTGGCGCACCTGGCGCGGCGCGTGCTGGCGTGGCCGCTGGCCGGCGTGCCGGCGCTGGCCATGGCGCCCTTGCTGGCTGGCCTGGCCGTATTCAGTTGCGCGATCTGGTCGGCGTCGCCCTTGCTTGGCGCCGGCGCGCCGGCCTGGCTGGCAGTATTCGGCGCGGCCTGGCTGCTGCTGTGGCGGCAGCAGGGCGGCGAGCGCGAGAGCCTGCTGGCGCCGATGCATACCCTGCTGTTCTGGACGCTGTGCGTGCTGCTTTCCACCGAGGCTTACTGGAGGCTGCGCGCCTATGTGCCGGAAGGCGCGTGGAGCTGGAGCGCCTGGGCCTATGGCTACGGCGCCCTGCTGGCACTGCTCTCGGCCTGGGGCTGGCGCCTGCCCTGGCCGGTGGCGCGCTTCGCGCGGGCCTACCTGCTGTGGGGCGCGCTGCCGCTGGCGGCGCTGCTGTGGCTGTGGAGCATCGCCAGCGTGGCTAGCGACGGCGACGCCGCGCCGCTGTTCTACCTGCCGTTGCTCAACCCGCTCGATGTCGCCCAATTGCTGGCCATGCTGGCCGTGGCGCTGTGGCAGCGGCGGCTTGCGGCACAGGGCCTGGCACCGCGCCCGCGGGTGCTGGAGTATGCCGCGCTGGCCACGGTGTTCCTGTGGTTCAACGCCGTGTTGCTGCGTACCCTGCATCATCGCTTCGGTATCGGCTATGACGTGATCGACGTGCTGCGCTCGGTCAACCTGCAACTGGTCTTCCTGGCAGGCTGGGGCGGCTTTGCACTGGCCGGTCTGCTATGGTCGCGCCGCGACAGCCTGCTGCGACTGTTCGCCGTCGCCTCGGCGCCGCTGGTGGTGCTGATGTGGCTGTGGACGCTGTACGCCAATCTCACGCAGGCCGGCGCCATCCTGGGCTGGCTGCCGCTGCTCAACCCGCTGGACCTGGTGCAGGTGCTGGTCTACGGCGTGGCGGCGCTCTGGCTGGTGCGCGCCCGGAGCATCGGCGTACCCGTCGAGCCCTATGCCGACGGCTTGAAGGGGATTGCCGCCGCCACCGTCTTCCTGTGGCTCAATGCGATGCTGCTGCGCACGCTCCATCACTGGAGCGGCGTGCCTTACACGCTGGAGGCTCTCGGCAGCTCCACGCTGGTACAGGCGTCGCTGTCCGTGTTCTGGACCGTGCTGGCGCTGATCGCCATGGTGGTGGCCACGCGGCGCGGTACGCGAGCGCTGTGGTTTATCGGTGGCGCGCTGCTCGGCGTCACCGTGGTCAAGCTGTTCTTGTTCGATTTGTCCTTCCTCAAGGGGATCGAGCGCATCATCTCGTTTATCGGCGTAGGGGTGCTGCTGTTGCTGATCGGTTATTTCTCGCCATTGCCGCCGAAGGCGAAGGAGGCAACGTGAGCAAGGCGATATCCGCCTGCGGCGCAACGACCGTTGCGCGGCGTGCCCGGGTGCTGCTGGCGGCGGCATCGCTGCTGCTGCTGTTCGCCCCGGCGCGGGCCGAACGTTTCCCGTTGGCGGCCGAAGGTGACGCGGCGTACTACGCCGTGACGCTGAACTCCGATGTGTACGCCCATAGCCGGCGCGGCGACCTCGGCGACCTGCGCGTGCGCAATGGCGCCGGCGAATTGCTGCCGTATGCGCTGGCGTTGCCGCCCGAGCCGCCCGCCGAGGTCCGCACGCTGCGGGAGGTGCCATGGTTCGCCCTGCCTGCCGCGCAAGCGCAGGGCCAGGGCGCGCCCGTGGGGGTGGTGATCGGTGCTGACGGCGCGCTGCGGGCCGCCAGCGGCGTGCAGGCGGCGCGCAGCGCCGGAGCATGGCTGCTCGACCTGAGCCAGTTGCGCGACGCTGCCAGCGCCGTGGTGATCGGGCTGCCTGCGGGCGATTACCAGGGCAGGGTGGACGTGGCCAGCAGCGATGACCTGCAGCACTGGCAGGACGCGGGCAGCGCGCAATTGCTGCGGCTGAGCCGCGAGGGCACCCAGCTCAGCCAGGACCGCATCGCACTGGCGCGTTTGCGCGCGCATTACCTGCGGCTGCAGTGGCAGGGCACGCCGCCGGCGCCGGCAACCGTGCAGGTGGAAACCGTGGCCGCGGGCATGCCGCCGCCGCTGGCGCTGCAATGGCGCGACGGCATCGTGGCCACGCAGGCGCAGGCCGGGGGCGACTATCTGTTCGACAGTGGCGGCCGCTTTCCGGCCGAGCGCCTGCGCATTCGCCTGCCGCAGACCAATACGGTGGTGCAGGCCACGCTGTGGTCGCGCCCCGATGACAAATCGGCCTGGCGCGTGGTCAGCAGCGGGCGGCTCTACCGTCTGGCCGGGGCGGAAGGGACCGAGCAGGAAAGCGCGCCGCTGGCGATCGGGCGCAACACCGACCGGCTGTGGCGGCTGAGCCTGGACGCGCGCGCCGGCGGGCTCGGCGCCGGCATGCCGACGCTGGCGCTCGGCTGGCGTCCCGCAGTGGTGACCTTCGTTGCGCGCGGCGCGGCGCCGTTCTCGCTGGCGGTGGGCGAGCCCGAGCCGCAGGCTCAGGAGCCTGGCCCGGTCGCCCGTGCCGAACTGCTGGCAGGCGCGGCGCCGGCGATCGGCAATGCGCGCATCGCGGGCATGACGGCGTCGCCACAGGCGCTGGCGGTGCCCGCGGATACCCAGCGCACGCGGCGCCTGGTGTTGTGGGGCGCCTTGCTGCTGGCGGTGGGCGTGCTGGGCCTGATGGCCTGGCGCTTGCTGCGCATGGCCGGCGCGCCGCCGCCGGCGCGCGACCCGCCCCCTGACCCGCCGGGGCGCGGACCAGCGCAATGAAAATAGGCCAACCGCACGGTTGGCCTATTTTCATCTTGCCATCCCTGCCGGCAGGGGCGGATTACTGCAAAGGCTTGCCGGTACGGTCGTGCATGAACAGCAGGGCGATAAAGCTCACCACGGCGGCGGCGATCACGTAGTAGGCCGGCGCCAGCTTGCTGCCGGTCGACTGGATCAGCCAGGTCACGATCAGCGGGGCGAAGCCGCCGAAGATGGTGACGGCAAAATTGTAGGCCAGTGAGAGGCCGGTGGAGCGCACCTCGGTGGGAAACTGCTCGGCCAGCACCGCCGGTGCCGGGCCGGTGAAGGCCGCCAGCAGGATGCCGAGGACCACCTGCACCATCAGCAGGGTCTGGGTGGTGGGCGACACATTGAGCCAGTGGAACAGCGGGTACGCCAGCACGCCGATGATCAGCGCCACGGTGCCGAGCATGCGCTTGCGGCCGACGCGGTCCGACAGCATGCCCATCAGCGGGCACAGCACCAGGATGATGGCGCCGCACAGGGCGGTCGACTGGAAGGTGGCGCCCAGCGGCAGGCCGAGCTGCTGCTTGGCATAGGACGGCATGTAGAACACCAGCACGTAGGTGCAGACCGTCCACAGGATGGTTACGCCCAGCCCGGCCAGCACTTCGCGCGGATGATCGCGCAGCACCTGCGCCAGCGGCGAGAACTTGACCTTGCTGGCCTTGCGTTCGGCACGCAGCGCCTCGAAGGCGGGCGGCTCTTCCAGGTGCGAGCGGATATACATGCCGACCGGACCGATCAGCAGGCCGAACAGGAAGGGGATGCGCCAGCCCCAGGCGTCGACCTGGGCCGGTTCCAGCCCGTTGATCACCAGGGCGCCCATGCCGGCGCCCAGCATGAAGGAAATGCCCTGGCTGGCCTGCTGCCAGCTCGCGTAGACGCCGCGCTCGCTGTCGGGCGCGTTCTCGATCAGGAAGGCGGTGGCGCCGCCAACCTCGCCGCCGGCCGAAAAGCCCTGGATCAGGCGGGCCAGCACGATCAGCGCGGGCGCCCACAGGCCGATCGACGAATAGGTGGGCGCCAGGCCGATGATGGCGGTGCCGAGCGCCATCATCAGGATGGTCAGGGTCAGCGCTGCCTTGCGGCCGACGCGGTCGGCATAGACGCCAAGCACGATGGCGCCGACCGGACGCATGAAGAAGCCTACGCCGAAGGTGGCGACGGTCAGCAGGAAGGAGGTCAGGTCATTGCCGGTGGGGAAGAACAGCTTGGCGATGATCAGGGCGAAGAAGCTGTAGACGGTGAAGTCGAACCATTCGAGGCCGTTGCCGATGGTGGCCGCCAGGATTGCCTTTCGTCGCTTGGCTTGGGAGATATCCGGAAGTTGAGTTGTTGCAGCGTTGGCTTGCATGATGCGTCTGAAGCGATGAAGAATCGGCGGAAGCCACCTTCGCCCGGGGAGGGGGAGGTGGGCTGGAAGGCACAATGGTAAGCGATTCCTTAATTTGCCGGCGTCCGGCATCTTCAGGTTAGTTCACATCCAGGCACACCGGTGATTTTGCCGATCGGCCGGGGACGCGCTCAGAGCAGGCTGCCGGCGGCCTCCCGCACCGCCATGGCCAACGCGTCGGCTACGGCGCGCACGCGCGGCGAGCGCCGCACGTCGGGGTGCACCGCCAGCCAGATGCCGCGTTGCAGGGCGGCATCCGCTTCCCCCATGGCGAACAGCGCGGGATCGTCGCGCGCCAGGAAATGCGGCAGCACGGCCAGCCCCAGGCCGGCGCGGCAGCCATGGTGCAGGGTGGCGAGGTCGTTGGCGTGCAGCGCGAAGGGCCGCTCGCCGGCCAGGCGCGCCAGCCAGCGCTGCTGCGGCACTTCGCGCAGGGGGGCGCCATAGCCGAGGAAGACCCAGGCTTCCGGCCGCTTCCCGATCCAGCCGTGGCTGCCGTAGAGGCCGTAGCCCATGTCGCCGAGCTTGCGCGCCGCCAGCCCGGGCTCCTGTGGCCGCGACAACCGCACGGCCAGGTCGGCCTCGCCGCGGTGGAGGTCGGCGGCGCGCGCCTCGCCGGTCAGGTCGAGCACGATGCCCTGCCACTGGTGGCGCAGCGCGGCCAGGCGGGGGACCAGGAAATGGCTGCCGAAAACGGGCGGTACCGACAGCCTGACCGTGCCTGTCAGGGCGCCGGCGCCCAGCGCGGCGCGGCCGAAGGCCAGTGCCTCCTCTTCCATCCGGCCCGCGTGCGCCAGCAAGGCTTCGCCTTCGGCCGTCAGCGGCCAGCTGCGCGGCAGCCGGTCGAACAAGCGCACGCCCAGCCGGGTTTCGAGCCCCTGCACCCGCCGCGCCACCGTGGAGTGTTCCACGTGAAGCACTCTGGCCGCGCCGGACAGGCTGCGCTGGCGGGCCAGCGCGAGGAAGTAGCGCACATCGTCCCAGTCCATCGAATGGGGGCCTCGATCTGTCGAAATTTGCACAATGAATGCGAGTGGATTGGGAGTTCCGATCTATTTTGCACCGGACTATCGTTTGGTGAGTCGACTTTCACCACGTCGACCGATCTTCAACGATTCGACATGCCATCTCGCGGAACCTGAAATGACTGCCATTCCTTCCCTTCAAGTGCGCTTACATGCCCCCGGTGGGCGCGGTGCACTGCGCCTGGAAAGCGTACCCGTCCCTGCGCCCGGCCCGGGCGAAATCCGGCTGATCCACACTGCCATCGGGGTGAACTTCGTCGATGTCTACCATCGCACCGGCCTGTATCCCTTGCCGGCGTTGCCCGCCACCTTGGGGGTGGAGGGCGCGGGCATCGTGGAATCGATCGGGCCGGGCGTCAGCGGCCTGTCGGTGGGCCAGCGGGTGGCTTATGCCGGTCTTCCGGCCGGTGCCTATGCCCGCGTGCGCACCCTGCCCGCCGAGCGCGCGGTGCCGCTGCCCGACGGCGTGCCGGACGAAGCCGCTGCCGGTGCCCTGCTGCGCGGCATGACAGCGCATATGCTCTATAGCTGGGTGCGTCCGCTGCGCGCCGGCGACAGCGTGCTGGTGCACGCCGCGGCGGGCGGCCTGGGCCTGGTGCTGGTGCAGTGGGCGCGTGCGCTGGGCGCGCGCGTGATCGGCACGGTCGGCAGCGAGGCCAAGGCAGCGCTGGCGCTGGCGCATGGCCTGGAGTGCGCGGTACGCTATCGGGAGGCGGATTTCGTTGCCGCCGCGCGCGAATTCGGTGGCGGCGACGGGGTGGACTTCGCCATCGACGGCATCGGCGCGGACACCCTGGCGCGCACCCTGGCGGCCGTGCGGCCCTATGGCATGGCGGCCAGTATCGGGCAGGTGGGCGGCGACAGCGGGCCGCTGGACCTCGCCGTGCTCGGCCCGGCCAGGTCGATCGCGCTGTCCCGGCCCGGCGTGTTCCGCTTTATGGCCGACCTGGCGCGCTACCGCGAAGGCGCCCAGGCCACGCTCGCACGGCTGGAGGCAGGCCTGAAGGTGGAGATCGCCGCGCGCCTGCCGCTGGCCGAGGCCGCCGAGGCGCATCGCCGGCTGGAAGCCGGCGAGACTGCCGGTTCCCTGCTGCTGCTGCCATGAGCGCCGCCCTGTCGCCGCCCCGCAGTCCGGCCGGGACTGTACAACTTGAGGAGCATTCCATGCTTTACCTGATCCTGTTGCGCTACCGCGCCCCCCTGGCGGAGCTCGACCGCTATCTGGCGGCGCACCGCGAGTTCCTCCACCGTCACTATGCCGCTGGTCATTTCCTGCTGTCGGGCCGGCAGGAGCCACGCGTGGGCGGCGCCATCCTGGCACGCGGGCTGAGCCGCGAGGAGGTGGGTGGCTGGCTGGTCGAAGATCCCTTCCACAAGGAGGGCCTGGCCGACTATGAGGTGATTGCTTGGGCGCCGGGCCTGCGCGCGGCCGAAGTGCCGGCGGCGTGGGCGCCGGACGCGGAAGTGGTCGAGCGCGTCGTGGAGAACTGAGGCGCGGACGCCGCCGCAGGGCCCGCGCAGGATAGCGCTCCCGGAACCAGGGATCAGCCGACGTGCTGCTGCGGCGGGCTGGCGGCTTTGGCTGGCCCGTCCGCATCGGGCTGCCGGGGCGCGGTTGCCGTGTCGGGGCGGTTGCGCGTCAGCCATAGCCACAGCGCGCTGGCCACCCAGCCGGCCACGAAGACGGTGTCGCCGCCATGGTTGAGCAGCGCGGCGGCGGCTGGCCAGTCGAATAGATCGGCCAGCCAGGGGGCGGGCAGGCGGGCTGCAATCCAGAGGAGCACAGCCGGCCCGCTTGCATACACGCCCGGCTGCCACCAGTTCGCATGGGGCAGCCTGGAATTGTGGGCTGTGCGCTTGACCACGATGTTCTCCAGCCTGACGCGCATCGCGGCGCGTCGTATTCGTTTGTCGCGGGGCTGGCACCCGGTCCGTGCGGACGGCGCACCGCACCGTGCGAGGCTGGACCGGGCCCCGTGACTGGAATCATAAGCCGATTGCCCATACCGTGTCCGAATCTTTAAAGCGTTGTGTGGGCCACCCCACGCTGGCCTGGCGCCGCGCTGGGCCGCCGGCCCGGCGCCAGGCACATCCTGGCGTCTCTGCTTCAAGTTTTTTGATGGAAGTATCCGCAAACGGGTAGCGCAACGGGAGCCCGGTTTTGTCAAACTGATATCCGCTATCCAAAGGATTTGAAGGCTGACATCATGCTCCCCGCCATCTATGTTTCTCACGGTTCTCCCATGCTTGCCATCGAGCCAGGTCCAAGCGGCGCCGCCTTCGATGCGCTCGGCGAAGTGCTGCGCAAGCGCAAGCCCCGCGCCGTGCTGATCGTCTCGGCGCACTGGATCTACAGCACGCTGGTGGTCGGTACCCGCGAACGGCAGGAGGCCTGGCATGACTTCGGCGGCTTCCCGCGCGCGCTCTACGCGCTGCGCTACGACGCCCCCGGCTCGCCGGCGCTGGCCGACCGCGTCAAGGCGCTGGTCGAAGCCGCGCACGTCCCGGGTGCCGCCGTGGTGCTGCAGGACGACGAGCGCCCGCTGGACCACGGCGCCTGGATGCCGATGCGGCATTTCTTCCCCGCTGCCGACGTCCCGGTGGTGCAACTGGCGCTGAATCCCTACCTCCCGCCATCCGCGCAGATCGAGATCGGCCGCGCGCTCGCGCCGCTGCGCGACGAGGGCGTGCTGGTACTTGCCTCAGGCAGCTTTACGCACAACCTGCAGGAAGTCTTCGGTGCGGGCGGACGGCGCGAGCAGCATGGCTCGCCGGTCGAGCCTTACGTGGAAGCCTTCCGCGGCTGGATGATCGATGCGCTGGAGGAGGCGCTTGCCAGTGGCGACACCACCCGCATTACGGACTACCGCGCGCAGGCGCCGTACGCCCGCCGCGCGCATCCCACCGACGAGCACCTGCTGCCGTTCTTCGTGGCGCTGGGCGCTGCGCTGGGGCCGCACGAAGGCGTGCCGGCGCGGCAGGCGCCGGCCGCCGGCGTGGCGCGCGTGGCCGACGAGGTCACCTATGGGGTACTGGCGATGGATACCTTCGTGTTCGAGGGCCTGGGCACGCTTCCGGTCCTGAGCGCGGCGGCCTGAGCCGCTGGCGGGCCCTACGCCCGGCGGACGGAAAGGTAAGGGCGCGCCAGCCGCGCGCCCGCCAGCGCGATCCAGCCCATGGTGAGGGCGACCACGCCCAGGCCATATCGCAGGCTGCTGGCGTGGGCCACGCCGCCGATCATCACCGGCCCCAGCAGCAAGCCGATATAGGCGAAGCGCGCCACGCGCGCAATTGCCTCGGCCGGGGCCACGCCCGGCAGCCGCGACGCCGCCACGAAAAAGATCGGCACCATATTGGCCGCGCCCAGCCCCATCAGCGCAAAGCCGGCCAGGGTAGCCACCGGGTCGGGCCACAGCAGCGCCAGCGCAATCCCCACGAACGCCACCCAGGCGCTGCCGCCGAGCGTGCGCGCGTCCGACCAGCGCGCGCGCAGGCGGTCGCCGCCAAAGCGGCCGCAGGCCATGCCGCCCGAGAAGGCGGCATAGCCGGCGCTGATCCAGGCGTCCGGCGCTTGCGCCACCTCGCGCATATAGACGCTGGACCAGTCGTACATCGCTCCCTCGCCGACCAGGCCGAGGAAGGCCATCAGGCCCAGCAGCCAGAGCGCGCGCACCGCATGCGCACGATGTTGCGCGGAAGGCGGCACCACCGCATGGTCTTCCAGCAGCCACGGCGCCACGCCCAGGCTCACCACGGCGGTCAGCGCCGCCATGCCGGTGGCGTGCGCCAGCGGCGGTACGCCCAGGCTCAGCAGCAGGCCGCCGGCGGCGGCACCCGCCATGCCGCCCAGGCTGAACATGCCATGCAGCGCCGACATGACCGGGCGCGCGCGGCTGGCCTCCACCGTGGCGGCCTGTGCATTCATGCCCACGTCGAAAGCCGCGTTCGCCATGCCGAAGGCGATCAGCGCCGGGATCAGCAGGCCAAACTCGGGCATGGCGAGGATCGCGATGGTGGCAATGGCGTAGACCAGGCCGCTGCGCCGCGCGGCGCCCGCGCTGCCCACGCGCGCCACCCATCGTCCCACGGGCCCCATCGCCGCGATCGCGCCCCCGGCCACCGCCAGCATGGCCAGCGACAGCACCGCGTCCGACAGCCCGAAGCGAGCCTTGATGGTGGGGATATGCACGCCCCAGGTAGCAAAGGTGGCGCCGTTGACGAAGAACAGCGCCATGGTGGCGCGCGCGGCGTGTTCCACGCGGCGCGGGCTGGCGGCCGGCGCCGCGGGAGAGGATGGGGAGGGCGGCTGGATCAACTTGCTGGAAGTGGCGTCGGGCATATTGGCGGCGGGCGCGCTGTCCGGCGCGCGGGGGCCCTGGCGGGGCTGCATGATGGTCGAGCCCCGCATCGTCGCACATCGGCGCGTCGGGCGTATGACCGGACTAGCGCGCGCTGCCATGCCCGGACCCCGTGCGCAGGGCGCTGCGCCAGCGTCCTAGGCCGGGGCGGCGTGGCTGGCTGCGCGCAGCAGGCCGCGCCGGTGCAGCGCAAAGCCGAAGGCCGCCAGCGCAGTCAGCGCCAGCGCCACCATCACCCACAGCATCAGCCAGTAGCCGCCGGCGGCGCGCCACAGCAGCGCGCCCAGCCAGGGCGCGGCGGCCTGCATCAGCAGCACCGGCGTCATCATCAGGCCGTTGAGGGTGGCGTAGTGATGGCGCGAGATCAGCTCCGGCATGGCCATGGCACGCAGCATGGTGTTGACGCCGTTGGCGCAGCCATAGAGCACGGCCGCCACCATCAGCCACTTGCCGTAGCCGAGCGCAAAGCACAGCAGCCCCACGCTCATCACCATGTACACCGGCAACGACAGCCGCAGCGGATGGCGCACCGGGAAACGCATCATCACCAGCCGGCCCACCACCTGCGCCGGCCCGATCAGCGCCGCCACCACCAGTTGCTCGCCCAGCGGCAGGCCCTTCTCGGTCAGCATCGGGATCAGGTGGGCGCCCAGCAGCGAGGCGATCACCGCCAGCGCCGTGAAGGCCAGCACTACTGCCCAGAACACCGGCTGGCGCAAAGCGAGTCGCGCGATGCCGGGTTGCGCGGCATCGGCCAGCGGCGCGGGCGCCGGGGCCGCGGCGTAGGTGGCGTGCGCCGCGTAGCGCAGCCGGGCATGCAAGGGCGCGCACACCAGCAGGTTGAGGGCGGCAAAGCACAGCAGCGTTTCGCGCCAGCCCAGGTGCAGCACCAGCCATTGGGCCAGCGGCACGAAGATGGTGCTGGCGAAGCCGGCCATCAGCGTGACCGTGACGATGGACTTCTGGTAGCCGTCGCCAAAGGCCTGGCGCAGCACCACGAAGGCGGGTTCGTACAGGGTGGTGGCCATGGCCAGCCCGAGCGGTATCCACATCAGCAGGAAGGCCGCCTGGTTCGGCGTCCACGCCCACAGCAGCAGGCCGCAGCCGGCCAGCACGGAGCCCGTGCACATGACCACCCGCGCCGGCACGCGGTCGAGCAGCCTGCCCACCGCGAACGAACACATCGCCCACACCAGCAGGCCGACCGAGTAGCCGCCCGCAAGAAAGGGTTTGGAGTATCCCAGCGCCTTGCTCATCGGCCCGATAAAGACGGTGAAGGCGAAGTACAGCGTGCCCCAGGAAATGGTCTCGGTGATGCCAAGGGTCCAGACCAGCTGGCGTGGCGAGATGCCGGGCAGGCCCGGGGAGGCGTCTTGTCTTGTCATGGCGCGCCTGGACGCGGTCGATGCCGCCGTGCCGGTGGCCGCCATGAAGGGGGTGGCGGCTGGCGCGAATGGCGGCGGGGGGTAAGCAGGAATTGTAGCGGGCAACCAGGCGCAATGCCCATCTTGCGTCACATGATTTCGGGCGGCCCTTTCAGTTCCACGACATTGCCATCGGGGTCGTGCACATAGATCGACGGGCCCCTGCCCTCGGCGCCAAAGCGCATCTCCACCGGTCCCGGCTTCACCCCGTGCGCGCGCAGGTGGGCGCACAGGCGCCCGGCGTCGAAGGGGTCGAGGCGCAGGCAGAAGTGGTCGAGGTTGCGGCCCTCCGGCCCCGGGCCGGCGCCGCCGGCGCGCCCGAGCGGGCCGTCCAGCGCAACCAGGTCGATCAGGCTGCTGCCGGCGCGCAACTGGATCAGGCCGAAGGCCGGCTGCACGCGTTCGACGCTGCAGCCAAGCACGTCCACGTAGAAGCGCATGAGCGCCGTCACGTTGCCGGTACGCAGGACCAGGTGATCGATGCCGAGGATGTGGAACATGACCTATCTCCTGGCGCCCGCGCCGCGGCGCTACAGATCCGGAATCAGCCGCTTGCCCAGGCTGACCGCCTCGTCCTGCGCGTACCCGAGGCTGCGGTAGAAGTCGATCACCTTGCTGTTGCCGGTGCGCACCATCAGGTTGATCTTGGGGCAGCCGCGCTCGATCAGCAACTGCTCGGCGTGCGCCATCAGGCGGCGGCCATGGGCGCGGCGCTGGTGGTCGGGATGCACGGCCAGGTAATAGACCCAGCCGCGATGGCCGTCGAAGCCGACCATGGCCGACGCCATCGGGCGGCCGTCCACGTCTCCCACCAGGAACAGCTCGGGCTGTTCGGTGAGCTTGCGGGCGATGTCCTTCTTCGGGTCGTTCCAGGGCCGGGTCAGGCCGCAGGCTTGCCAGAGATCGATGATGGCGGCTTCGTCGGCGGCCAGGTAAGGGCGGATCTGCATGCGGGTCGATGCGCCGCGCAATGCGGCCGCATTGTTAATTCCTTGACAGTGTAGCCGCGAATCCTGTGCCAGAATCATTGCTCGTCACAATCAAAACAAGCAGGATCATCCTGCACGGAGACCCCCCAGATGAGCGAAACGACCACGCACGCCCGTGCCACCTTCAGTCACATGGAACAAGGCACGCGCGAAGACTGGGCCGCGATATCCGCCGACTTCATGCCCTACGCGCAGGCGCTGGCCGACCGCGTGCTCGATCACCTCAGGCTGCTCGACGGCGACTACGGCGGCTTTCCCATCGACCGCCTGACCCATAGCCTGCAGACCGCCACGCTCGCCCACCGCGACGGGCGCGACGAGGAGTACGTGGTGTGCGCTCTGCTGCACGATATCGGCGACACGCTCGGTACCTTCAACCATCCCGACATCGCGGCCGCTATCCTCAAGCCCTTCGTCAGCGCCGAGAACCTGTGGATGGTCGAGAAACACGGCGTGTTCCAGGGCTACTACTTCTTCCATCACCTGGGCCTCGACCGCAACCTGCGCGAGCAATTCCGCGACCAGCCGGAGCTGTTCGCGCGTACAGCGGAATTCTGCGCCAGGTACGACGGCGCGGCGTTCATGCAGGACTACGACACGCTGCCGCTGTCGTTCTTCGAGCCGATGGTGCGGCGCGTGTTCGCGCGTCCGCGCAACTCCATGTACGTGAAGGAAAACGAGAGCACGCTGTCGCAGCCTGCCTGAGCCTGCCTGCCGGAATCCTAATTTCTGTCTTGACGGAAATTTCAGAATGGATAAACTGTCAGGCATGGAACTACAACCGGTCGCACAGCGCTTCGTCCTGCACTGGGGCGAAATGGGCTCGAAGTGGGGCGTCAATCGCACCGTCGCGCAGATTCACGCCCTGCTATTCCTTGCCGAGCACCCGCTGCCGGCCGAGGAAATCGCCGACACGCTCAACGTCGCGCGCTCCAATGTCAGCAACAGCCTGAAGGAGCTGCAGAACTGGAAGCTGATCCGCACCGTGCACATGATGGGCGACCGGCGCGATCACTTCGAGACCGTCACCGATGTGTGGGAACTGTTCCGCACCGTGGTGCGCGAGCGCAAGCAGCGCGAGTTCGATCCCACCATCGATGCCCTGCACGAATGCGTGAACAATCCCGCCTTCGCCAGGGAAAGCAAGGAAGTGCAGAAGCGCATCGTCGCCACCCTGCAGCTGATGGAAACGCTTGGCAGCTGGGGCGACGAAATGCTGCGCCTGTCGCCCGACACCCTGGTCAAGGTGATGAAGCTGGGCGCGCGCATCCAGAAGCTGGTGCGCGGCGACCAGCGCGCGCGCGAAGCCGGCAAATAGCGCAGCCACGAAAAGCAGGCCGCCGAGGTGGCCGCTTTTTTTGACCTTGAATTTCTCTCGTAACAGAAATGAATGTAAATAAGGATGCTTGAGATGGACCCAACCAGCGGCACGCTCCATACCGTCATCCTCAACCTGCTGATCGTGCAGGGATTGATGGGCGCCTTCGATACGGTCTGGCACCACGAACTGCGCTGCGCGCTGCCGCAGCAGCACAATGCCGCGCCGGAACTGCGCCTGCATGCCATCCGGGCACTGCTGTACGGCGTGCTGTTCGGTGGCCTGGCGTGGTTTGCCTGGGGTGGTGCGTGGCTGGCGCCGCTGTGGGCCATCGTCGGCGTCGAGATCCTGCTGACGCTGCGGGACTTCGTGGTGGAAGACCAGACCCGCAGCCTGCCGCCGAGCGAGCGCGTGACGCATACCGTGCTGGCCATCAACGGCGGCGTGATCTTCGGCTTGCTGGCCTGGCATTCGCAGGCATGGTGGCAATTGCCGGCCGGTCTGCATTTCAATCCGAAAGGCTGGCAGAGCTGGGTGCTGAGCGTGTTCGCGCTGGGCGTGGCGGCGTCCGGCGTGCGCGATGCACTGGCGAGCCGTGCGCTTGCCGCCCGTGCCGGCGAGGCGCCCTCGTTCGACTTTGCCGGCAGCGATCCGGCCCGGCGCGCGCAATCCTTCCTGCTGACCGGCGGCACCGGTTTCATCGGCCAGGCCCTGGTGCGCGCGCTGCTGGCCGACGGCCATCGCGTCACCATCTGGGCGCGCAACCCGCGCGTGGCCGCGCAGTTGTTCGATGGCCGTGCGGCATGCGTCGGCTCGCTGGCGGAGCTCGACCCGTCGAGCCGCTTCGATGTGGTGGTCAACCTGGCTGGCGCGCCCATCCTGGGCTCGCGCTGGAGCGCCGCGCGCAAGCGCGGCCTGGTGGAGAGCCGCGCCGGCACCACCCGCGCGCTGGCCGCCTGGCTCGCGGCGGCAGCGCACCGGCCGCGCCTGCTGATCAATGGATCTGCCGTGGGTTACTACGGCATCCAGGCCGACGACGACACGCGCCGGTGTACCGAGGCCAGCGCGCCGCAGGATATCTTCGTCTCGCAACTGTGCCAGCAGTGGGAGCAGGCGGCGCACGCCGTGGCCGCGCTCGGCATTCCGCTAGCCGTCCTGCGCCTGGGGGTGGTCTACGGCCACCAGGGCGCGCTGCCGGCCATGCTGATGCCGGTGCGGCTGGGTTTCGGCGGGCCGATGGGCAGCGGCCGCCAGGCGCAGAGCTGGATTCACCTCGACGATGTGCTCGGCGTGATCGCCTGGCTATGCCGCGGCGCGGCGCCGGCCACCGCGGGTGCCGTCGCCACCTACAACCTGGTGGCGCCGGAGATCCCTACCCAGGCCGGCCTTGTCCGCACCGCCGCGGCGCTGCTGCGCCGCCCGGCCTGGATGCCGACACCGGCCTGGCCCATGCGCCTGGCGCTGGGCGAGCAGGCCACGCTGCTGCTCGACGGGCTGCGCGTGGCGCCGGCGCGCCTGCAGCAGGAGGGCTATGCCTTCCGCTTCCCGAGCCTGCAACTGGCGCTGGAGGATCTGCTCGGCAACGGGCGGGCGGGCTCATGAACACGTTCGCCGCGTCCGGCACGGCCGCCGGCCCGCCAAGCCTGTACGGGACCATGCTGGGTGCCGCCTTTGCCAGCCTGCCGCCGGTGCTGCGGCGCTTGCATCGTGCCGAGGGCGTGCATCTGCGCGGCGCGCTGCGCGTGCGCTGGAGTACGCGGCGCTGGCTGCGCGTGCTGATGCGGCTGTCGGCGCTGCCGCGGCCCGCGGCGGCGGCGGCGTGCCTTGTGACCATCGCGTCGGAGCCCGCCGGCGAGCGTTGGCACCGCAGCATCGGCGGGTGCATCGTGGCGAGCCGCATGCGGCAGGCGCGGCCCGGTCAGGTGACGGAGCGCATGGGGCCGCTGGCGATCGTGCTGGCAACGCGCGTAGACGGCGCCGGCCGGCTGCGGCAGGCCAGCCGCAGCGTCAGCCTGTTCGGCCTGACCGTGCCGTGGCTGCACGTGCTGGCCAGCGAACGCGCCCTGGATCGAGACCGCTATCGCTGCGACGTGCGCATATGGGCGCCGCGCCTGGGTTACCTGCTGCGCTATGACGGCGTGCTGGCTATCCGCGAACCTGATACTTACCTGGAGAATGTCGAATGAAGTCCGATCTGGCCGGGCGCAATGCGTCCGTCAACCTGCCTCGCGTGCCGGCGTGGATGCCCGCCGCACTGCGGCTGGCCGCGCTATATAACCTGCTCTATGCGATGGCGCTGAGCCTGTGGCCGTCGCAGATCTTCGACTGGCTGGGCATGCCGGCCACGCCCGACGCCATGATCCGCTGCATCGGCATGATGGTGGGCGTCTACGCGCTAGGCTACTGGATCGCGGCGCAGGATATGCTGCGCTACTGGCCGCTGGTGCTGGTGGGACTGGTGGGCAAGACGCTGGGACCGCTGGGCTTCTTGCATGGTGCACTGACCGGCGTCTTCGCATGGCGCAGTGGCTTGTTCGTGCTGTGCAGCGATCTGGCCTGGTGGGTGCCGTTCTGGGGGATGACGTTGTTTGCGCTGAAGTACCGGGGGGCTTGGGACGCGGCCAGGGTGGCGCGGTAACGGTGGTGGGGGCGTTTCGGATGCCGGCGTGTTGGCCAAGACCGCTGGCTTCGGTTCTTGTGCCTTCTGGCCAAGCCACCCCTCTCCCTGAGGGGAGAGGGGTAAACACCGTCGTCATTCCAAATGGCTCTGGCGCATCCTGGCGGCTTCGTTTTGTGCCTCCAGGTTTGCTCCCCCGGTTTCACCCTCCGCCTCAAGCCACCTGCTGCGCCGTCTCCGGATGACGGAACTGCTGCAGCAGCGCCGCCCAGCGCGTGCGCACCTTTGCCAGGTTGCCTTCCTTGACGTGCCCGAAGCCACGGATATCGTCGGGCAGGCTGGCCAGCGTAATCGCCGTTGCGTGATTGGCCGCGTTCAGCCCGCTTGCCAGCTCATCCAGCAAGGCACGATACTCGCCGATCAGCGCACGCTCGGTGCGGCGCTCGGCCGTCTTGCCGAACACATCGAGCACGCCGCCGCGCAGGCCCTTCAGCCTGGCCAGCACGCCGAACAGCTTCATGGTGGAAGGGCCGAAGCGGCGCTTCACCAGATGCCCTTTCTCGTCGCGTTTCGCGAACAGCGGCGGCGCCAGCCAGAAGTTGAGCTGGTAGTCGCGGCCGGGTTCGCCTTCGAACTGGTTGCGCAGCTTGTCGAGGAAGACCGGATCGGTGTAGAGCCGCGCGACTTCGTACTCGTCCTTGTAGGCCATCAGCTTGGACAGGTTGCGCGCCGCCGCCTCGGTCAGCGGCAGCGGCTTGCCGCTGCCGACCAGCGCGCCTTCCGCCGTGCGCACGCGGTTCACGGCGTCGCGGAAGGTCTGCGCGTAGGCGGCGTCCTGGTAGGCGGTCAGGTGTTCGGCCCGGCCGGCGATCAGCTTCTCCAGCAGGGCGCCCGAGGAGGTGGGCAGCTTGACCACTTCTGCGCCTTCGGCACTGCTCTTTAGCTTGCCGGTCAGCGACAGCACGTGTTCCGGGTCATGCGCCATATGGCGGCCCCAGTCGAATGCCGCCTTGTTCTTCTCCACCGCCACGCCGTTGAGTTCGATGGCGCGCACCAGCGCATCCAGCGTCAGTGGCAGCCAGCCCTTTTGCCAGGCGTAGCCCAGCACCAGCGGGTTGGTGTAGATGGTGTCGCCCAGCAGCGCCACGGCCAGGCCGCTGGCGTTGATGAAGTCGCAGGCTTCGCCCACCGCATTGCGTACGTCGTGCTCGGCCGACAGGCCCGGGAACTGCCACTTGGGATTCTTGATGAACTCCGCCGTGGGCGTTTGCGCGGTGTTGACGATGGCGCGCGTGCGGCCCACCTGGGTCTTGGAGATGACATCGTCGGTGGCGCTGACGATGGCGTCGCAGCCGATCACCAGGTCCGCCTCGCCCATGGCGATGCGGGTGGCGTGGAGCTGGTCGGGGCGTGCGGCGATCTGCACGTGCGATAGCACCGCGCCGCCTTTCTGCGCCAGGCCCGCCATGTCGAGCACGGTCACGCCCTTGTCCTCCAGGTGCGCGGCCATGCCGAGCAGGCCGCCGATGGTCACCACGCCGGTGCCGCCCACACCGGTGACGAGCACGCCATATGGATGGTCGAGCGATGGCAGCGCCGGCGCCGGCAGCGCGGGCAGGTCGTCCATCGATACGCCGTGGCGCTCGGGCTTCTTCACCTGCGCGCCTTCGGCCGTGATGAAGCTCGGGCAGAAGCCGTTGACGCAGGAAAAGTCCTTGTTGCATGACGACTGGTTGATCTGGCGCTTGGTGCCAAGCTCGGTTTCCAGCGGCTCCACCGACAGGCAGTTGGACTTCACCGAGCAATCGCCGCAGCCTTCGCACACGGCGTCGTTGATAAAGGCACGCTTGGCCGGATCGGGATAGGTGCCGCGCTTGCGGCGGCGGCGCTTCTCGGTGGCGCAGGTCTGGTCGTAGATCAGGATGGTGGCGCCGGGCACTTCGCGCAGCTCGCGCTGGATCCGGTCGAGCTGGTCGCGGTGATGCACGTCCACGCCCTGGGGCAGCTTGATCGCCGCGCTGTATTTTTCCGGCTCGTCGGTGACGATGACGATCTTCTTTGCGCCTTCGGCCGCTACCTGGAAAGCCACGTCCTGCACCGACAGCTTGCCGTCGATGGGCTGGCCGCCGGTCATGGCGACCGCGTCGTTGTAGAGGATCTTGTAGGTGATGTTGACGCCCGCCGCGATCGACGCGCGGATCGCCAGCAGGCCGGAGTGGAAGTAGGTGCCGTCGCCCAGGTTGGCGAACACATGCTTGTCGCCGGCGAAGGGCGCCTGCCCGATCCACGCCACGCCTTCGCCGCCCATCTGGCTGAAGGTGCTGGTGCTGCGGTCCATCCACACCGTCATGTAGTGGCAGCCGATGCCGGCCAGCGCGCGCGAGCCTTCGGGCACGTTGGTGGAGGTGTTGTGCGGGCAGCCCGAGCAGAACCAGGGCTTGCGCTCGGCCGCCACGCGCGGCACGGCCATGGCTTTTTCCTTGGCCTCGATCACCGCGATGCGCGCGGCAATGCGGGCACGCACGTCCGATGGCAGCTCGAACTTGTCGAGCCGCGTGGCGATGGCGCGGGCGATGATGGCGGGCGACAGTTCATAGTGCGCCGGCAGCAGCCAGTTGCTCTGCGGGATCGACCATTCGCCGCCCGCGTTGTCCTTTTCGTCGAACTTGCCGTAGACCCTGGGGCGCACGTCGTCGCGCCAGTTGTAGAGCTCTTCCTTGAGCGCGTACTCCATGATCTGGCGCTTTTCCTCGACCACCAGGATTTCCTGCAGGCCCTCGGCAAAGGCGCGCGCGCCGTGCGCTTCGAGCGGCCACACGCAGCCCACCTTGTACAGGCGGATGCCGATGCGCGCGCAGGTCTCGTCGTCCAGCCCCAGGTTGGCCAGCGCCTGGCGCGTGTCGAGATAGGCCTTGCCGCCGGTCATGATGCCGAAGCGCGCGTGCGGCGAATCGATCTCGATGCGGTCGATCTTGTTGGCGCGCACGTAGGCCAGGCCGGCGTACCACTTGTAGTCGAGCAGGCGCGCTTCCTGCTCCAGCGGCGGATCGGGCCAGCGGATATTGAGGCCGCCCGGCGGCAGCATGAAATCCTGCGGCAGCACGATTTCCACGCGATGCGGATCGAGCTCCACCGAGGCCGACGACTCCACCACGTCGGTCACGCACTTCATGGCCACCCATAACCCCGAGTAACGGCTCATGGCCCAGCCGTGCAGGCCGTAGTCGAGGTATTCCTGCACGTTGGAGGGATAAAGCACCGGCAGCCCGCAAGCCTTGAAGATATGTTCGGACTGGTGTGCCAGCGTGGAGGATTTGGCCGCGTGGTCGTCGCCCGCGAGCACCAGCACGCCGCCATGCCTGGACGAGCCGGCCGAGTTGGCGTGCTTGAAGACGTCGCCGGTGCGGTCCACGCCCGGGCCCTTGCCGTACCACATGCCGAACACGCCGTCGAACCTGGCGTCCGGATACATATTGACCTGCTGCGAGCCCCATACGGAGGTGGCGGCCAGGTCTTCATTCAACCCCGCCTGGAACACGATGTCGTGCGCGGCCAGGTGCTGCTTGGCTTTCCACAGCGACTGGTCCAGCGCACCCAGCGGCGAGCCGCGATAGCCCGAGATAAAGCCCGCGGTATTGAGGCCGGCGGCGCGGTCGCGCTCGCGCTGGAGCATCGGCAGGCGTACCAGCGCCTGCGTGCCGCTGATATAGATGCGGCCGCGTTCGAGCGTGTATTTGTCTTCCAGGGAAACGTTTGCGAGCGCGCGGCGGATGGCGTCGCTGACCGGAGGGGCCAGTGGGGCATTCATAGGTGCTCCTCGATGGGGCATGCAGTCGGGATCGCCGACTCACTTCAGTTGTGGGCGATCGTCCAGCACCTCTTGTGAAGGGGAAGACGACCGTGTCTCGTTGGCGCATGGTAGCACCGCCCCCGAAGGGGCGGCACCTTGCGATGCAGCAAAAAATGCGCCCGCCGCAGGCGTGCTTTCCCGTATGGACACGGCTACCCGTGTACACTGCGATGCAAACAGTTTGCACAACGACCGGGCAGATGCGGACCGTGCGCCATATCCCAAGGGATGCCGCCGCGGTGCAACCCGCCCCACCCGAGGTCAATCCGGCCTCCAGGACCCCAACATGACCATTTCTTCCCGCCAGGGCACAGCGACCCTGGCCGTGCTGATCGACGCCGACAACGCGGCGCCCGCCATCGTCGAAGGCCTGCTGGCCGAAGTCGCCAAATACGGCGTGGCCGCCGTCAAGCGCATCTACGGCGACTGGACCAAGCCCAACCTGGCCAGCTGGAAGGAGCGACTGCTCTCGCATTCCATCCAGCCGATCCAGCAGTTCCGCTACACGGTAGGCAAGAACGCCACCGACAGCGCGATGATCATCGACGCGATGGACCTGCTCTACACCGGGCGTTTCGACGGCTTCTGCATCGTCTCCAGCGACAGCGACTTCACCCGCCTGGCCTCGCGCATCCGCGAGCAGGGCCTGACGGTGTATGGCTTCGGCGAGCGCAAGACGCCCAAGCCCTTTGTCACCGCCTGCGACAAGTTCATCTTCGCCGACGTGCTGCGCGCGGACAGCGATGCCGACGCCGATGCGGAATCCGACGGCGCCGCCGCCCCGGCGCGCAAGCGCAACAGCGGCGAACTGCGCCAGGACTCGCGCCTGGTGCGCCTGCTGCAAAGTGCCTCGCAGGCCGTCTCGGACGAAGAGGGCTGGTCCACGCTCGGCGGCATGGGCAACCATATCGCCAAGCAGGCGCCGGAATTCGACTCGCGCAACTACGGCTACGGCAAGCTCTCCGAACTGGTGGCCGCGACCGGCCTGTTCGAAGTCGAGACCCGCAACGGCGGCAACAACAAGACGCTGTGGGTGCGCCTGAAGCGCCGCGCGAAGTCGGGCGAGGGCGAGAGCCGTCTGGTTGAGCATCGCCAGGGCGAAAGCCGCCAGGGCGAAAGCCGTCAGGGCGAGAACCGCCAGGGCGAGGGCCGCCAGGGCGAAAGCCGCCAGGGCGAGGGCCGCCAGGGCGAGGGCCGCCAGGGCGAAAGCCGTCAGGGCGAAAGCCGCCAGAGCGAAAGCCGCCAGGGCGAGGGCCGCCAGGGCGAAAGCCGTCAGGGCGAAAGCCGTCAGGGCGAGAACCGCCAGGGCGAGAACCGCGAAGGCCGCGAGCGGCGCGAAAGCCGTCGTGGCGACAACCGGCGCGGCGACGGCCGTCAAGGCGGCGATCGCCATGCCTCCCAGCAGCCGCACGGATCGCGGCCGATGCCGGCGCAGCAGCCTGCGCTGCCCGTCCTGCCCGCACCGGTGCCTGAACACGTTTTCCAGGCTCCGGCAAGTGAAACCGTGCCTTCGTTCGTGGTCGATCCGCTGGATGCCCTCGAGCGGGTGCAGGAGCCTTTCTATGATGCAGAGCAGGTGGACGAGCAGCAGGTTGATGCCGATGCTGGCGCGACCAACGCAGCGCGCCGCCGCAGCAGGCCGCCCAAGCCCGAGGTCACGCTGAGCGAGACGCCGTGGCCGATCGACCGCTCGATCTTCGTGGCGCCATCCGCGACGGTGATCGCTCCGGTGGTGGAGGCAATTGAAGAGGTCGAAGAGGTCGAGCTGGTTGAAGTGGTCGTGGTCGCCGAGCCGGTCGAGGTGGCTGAGGTAGTCCCCACGACCGAGGTGGTCGAAGCTGTCGAGGTCGTCGAAGCGGTCGATGCGGTAGAGCCGGAAATCGAGGCGAAGCCGAAAGCCAAGGCCAAGGCTCCGGCCAAGAAGGCTGCCGCACCTGCTGCCAAGAAGGCTGCCGCGCCTGCCAAGAAGGCGGCGCCGGCGAAGAAGGCCGCGCCCGCCAAGAAAGCGGCCGCGCCCGCCAAGAAGGCGGCCGCCGCTGCACCTGGCAAGCGCGCGCCGAAGAAGACGGCCAAGGCTGCTGAATAGGCAGAGGGCACCTCGGCTGGTGCGTGGTAGACAGTAGAAAAAACGGCGCCTTCGGGCGCCGTTTCAGTTTGGTGCGGACAAGGTCATGCTGCCGCCGGCTTGCTCTCCTCCCCCGTTTGCGGGAGAGGGCGGGCGCTTCAAATGCGCCGCGCCGGACAACGCGGATTCTTTTTCCGCGCTACCGCACCAGCTGGTTGATCTCGATGATCGGCATCAGCACCGCCAGCACGATCAGCAGCACCACCACGCCCATGCTGAGGATCAGCAGGGGCTCCAGCAGGCTGGTCAGGAACATCGTGCGGCGCTCCAGTTCCTGGCCTTCGCCCGTTGCCGCCCGTTCCAGCATGACCGGCAGGTTGCCGGTGGCTTCGCCGGAGCGGATCAGGTGTACCAGCACCGGCGGGAACTGGTTCTGCGCCGCCAGCGCGCGCGCCAGCGAGGCGCCTTCGCGCACGCGCGTGGTGGCGTCGTCCACATTGGCCTTGAGCGCCTGGTTGGTCAGTGTCTCGCCGGCCGCCTGCAGGCTGCGCAGGATGGGTACGCCGGCCGACACCAGGATGGCGAGCGTGCTGGCGAAGCGGGCGGTGTTGTAGCCGCGGATCAGCTTGCCGACCAGTGGCGCGGTCAGCAGCCAGCGGTGCCATTCCAGCCGCACGCCGGGCTGCCGCAGCAGGCTGCGTATCCCCAGGCTCACAGCCACGATCACGCCCAGCGCCGCCCACCACCAGTTGCGCACGAAGTCCGACAGCGCCAGCATGATGATGGTCAGCGTCGGCAGCTTCTGCTTGGTGTTGGCGAACACGCTCACCACCTGCGGCACCACATAGGACAGCAGGAAGATCACGATGGCGAAGGCCACCACGGTGACGATGGCGGGGTAGGTGAAGGCCAGGCGGATCTTGGCGGTCAGCGTATTGCGCGTCTCGATATAGTCGGCCAGCTTTTCCAGCACCAGGCCGAGGTGGCCGGAGTGCTCGCCGGCGGACACCAGCGCGCGGTAGATATCGGGGAAATCGCGCGGGTGCTGCAACAGCGCCACCGACAGCGAGCTGCCGCCCACCACGTCGGCGCGGATGCCGGCCAGCAGTTCGTGCACATAGCTGCGCTCGGCCTGGTCGGCCAGCGCCGCCAGCGCTTCGTCGAGCGGCAGGCCGGCCACGATCAGGCTGGCGAGCTGGCGCGTGAACAGCGATTGCTCCTGGCTGGAGAGACGGCGCACGAAGGCGGCGGTGCTGCTTTTCTGCACGCCGCCGACACCGGCCAGCGGATCGACGTTGAGCGGCGTCAGGCCGCGCGAGCGCAACTGGCCGCGGGCCTGCTTGGGACTGTCGGCTTCGATGACCCCGCGGTCGGTCTTGCCGGCGGCGTCAACGGCTTCATAGCGATAGGCTGGCATGAGCGGCTCGCCTTCAGTCGCGCGTGACGCGCAGGACTTCTTCCAGCGCCGTAGCGCCGGAGTCGATCCAGCGCTGCGCATCGCCGCGCATGGTGTGCATGCCGCGCGCCAGCGCCACCTTCTTGATCTCCGATTCGGCCGACTGGCGGTGGATCATGGTGCGGATCTCGTCATCCACGGTCAGCAGCTCGTACACGCCCATGCGGCCCTGGTAGCCCGAGTGGCCGCATTTGTCGCAGCCTGCCGCATGCCACACGCGCTGCAGCGGCTTGCCTTGCGCCAGCAGCGCGCCGGCTTCCTCGGGCGTGACTTCGATCACTTCCTCGCGCTTGCAGTGCTGGCACAGCCGGCGCACCAGCCGCTGCGCCAGCACGCCGAGCAGCGACGACGACAGCAGGAAGGGCTCGATGCCCATGTCGACCAGCCGTGTCACGGCCGAAGCGGAATCGTTGGTGTGCAGCGTGGCCAGCACCAGGTGGCCGGTCAGCGAGGCCTGCACCGCGATCTGCGCGGTTTCGAGGTCGCGGATTTCGCCGATCATCACCACGTCCGGATCCTGGCGCAGGATGGCCCGCAGCGCCTTGCCGAAGGTCATGTCGATGCGCGGGTTGACCTGGGTCTGGCCGATGCCGTCCAGATCGTACTCGATCGGGTCCTCCACCGTCATGATGTTGGTGGTGCGCGAATCGAGCCGCGACAGCGCGGCGTACAGCGTGGTGGTCTTGCCCGAGCCGGTCGGCCCGGTCACCAGCACGATGCCGTGCGGCTGGCGGATCAGGTGATCGAAGCCGCCCAGCGTGCCCGGCGCCATGCCGAGCTTGGCCAGGTCGAGGCGGCCGGCTTCCTTGTCGAGCAGACGCAGCACCGCGCGCTCGCCGTGGCCGGTGGGCAGCGTGGAGACGCGCACGTCCACCGGGCGTCCGCCCACGCGCAGCGTGATGCGGCCGTCCTGCGGCAGGCGCTTTTCCGCGATGTCGAGCTGAGCCATGATCTTGATACGGGAGATCAGCGCGCCGTGCAGCGCCTTCTTCGGGCGCACCACGTCGCGCAGCGTGCCATCGACGCGGAAGCGCACCACCGAGGACGTCTCGAAGGGCTCGATGTGGATATCGGAAGCGCCCTCGCGCGCGGCCTGCGTGAGCAGCGCATTGATCATGCGGATGATGGGCGCGTCGTCCTCGGATTCCAGCAGGTCTTCCACCGCGGGGATATCCTGCATCAGCCGCGACAGGTCGACCTCGCCTTCCACTTCGCCGACCACCTGCGCTGCGCTGCCGCTGTCCTGGCGGTTGTAGGCCTCGGACATGGCGAGTTCGAGTGCCTCGGGTTCCAGCACGCGCAGCCGCAGCGGCCCATGCACGCGCGCCACTTCGGCCAGCGCCGCGGGCGAGGTGGCGCGGCTGACCCACACTTCCAGGCCATCGGGGCGCTGGTGCGCGATCAGCAGGCGGGCCTCGCGTGCGAAGCCGTAGGTGACCAGTCGCGCGGCCATGGTCGAGGGCGGCTCCAGCGCGTCGTCGGACGCTGCGGCAGGGACGATGCTCGTTGCCATGGCCTGTCTCAGTTCACCGGGCGGACGGCGTCCACCGCTGCATTGCCGAGGCTGACGCCCGGCGGCAGCGGCGTGCCGTTGCCCGACCGTGCCTGGGGCTGCCTTTGCTGCTGCTGCTGCTGCGTTTGCGGCAGCGTCTGTTCCAGCGGTAACGGGCTCGGCACCGGGCCGCGCGAGCGCGGGTCGACGAAGGGCGACACCGGTGCTTCCGCCGGCGGCAGCACCGGCGTGTTGGTGTCGCGCAGCATCATGTTGGGCGAGGTGAATCCTTGCTGCAGGGTGCGCATATAGTCGTAGCGGTCCTGCGTCAGGCGGTCGGTGGCGCCGGCGGTGCGCATGACATAGGGGCGCAGGAACACCAGCAGGTTGGTCTTGCCGCGGTTCTTGTTCTCGTAGCGGAACAGGCCGCCGATCAGCGGCAGGTCGCCCAGCCCCGGTACCTTCTGCACGCCGTCGCCGTAGGTGTCTTCGATCAGGCCGCCCAGCACAATGATCTGGCCGTCGTCCACCAGCACATTGGTCTCGATCGAGCGCACATTGGTGGTCGGGCCCTGGGTCAGGCTGGCGGTGCCTTGCACCACGGACGACGACTCCTGGTAGATCTGCATCTTGACCAGGCCACCGTCGGTGATCTGCGGCTTGACCCGCAGCGTGATACCGACGTCCTTGCGGTCGAAGGTCTGGAACGGCGTGACCGACGCGGCGCCGCCGGTTTGCGCGTAGGAGCCGGTGGTGACTGGGATGTTCTGGCCGATCAGGATCTTGGCTTCCTCGTTCTCCAGCGTGATCAGGTTCGGGGTGGACAGCAGGTTGACGCTGCCGTCGCTGCCAAGCGCGTGCAGCAGCGCGCCCAGGCCGACGGCCCGGTTGACGATGCCGAGGTTCAGGCCGGCCACATCCGGCACCAGCGAGGCGACCGAGGAAATGGCCCCGGTGCCATCTTTTGCGATGGCGGCGGCGGCGCCGGTCAGGTTGATGATGTTCTGGCCACCGGTGCCGAAATTGGTGCCCGCAAAGACGTTGGTGTTGCTGCTGGTCGATTTGAGCAGGCCTTGCCACTGGATGCCGAGCTGGCCGGTCTGGGTGGAAGACACTTCCACGATCATCGATTCGATATAGACCTGGGCACGGCGCGCGTCGAGGTCTTCGATCACCGCGCGCAGGTTGCGGTAGACGGGCTCGCTGGCCGTGATGATCAGCGAGTTGGTGGCGGGGTCCGCCTGGATGATGCCGCCCGTGGTCGGCAGCGTGTTGGCGGCGAACGAGTTCGAGAAGGCCGAGCCGCCGCCCGCGCCGAAGCCTGAGCCCGAGCCGCTGCGCGAGGTGCCGGTGGTGCCGCCCGTGTACTGGCCGCTGGTCGGCGTCGATGTGTTGAGCAGCCCGGTGTTGCCGGTGGCGCCGGCGGCGCCCGGTGTGCCGGCCTGGCTGGTGTTGAAGGAGCTGTCGGCTGCCACGATGGCGCGCAGCGTCTGTGCCAGCTTGGTGGCTTCGGCGTTTTTCAGCGGCACCACCCAGATATTGCCCGGCCGCGCGTAGGGCTGGTCGAGCCGCTCGATCAGCTGGCGGGCCTGCTGCAGGCGCGCCCGGCTGGAGGCCCGGATCATCAGCGAATTGCTGCGCGGTTCTGCCACCACCGTGGTACGCAGGCTGGCATCGACGCCGGCCGCGCCGCCACCGGCGCCACCGGCAGCACCCGGGTCCAGCAGCTTTTGCAGCACCTGCGCGGTATCGCTGGCGATGGCGTTCTTGAGCGGCACCAGTTCGATCTCGCCGGTGGCGGGCGCATCGATGGCGGCGATGATGCGCGCCATGCGCTGCAGGTTCTCGGCGTAGTCGGTGATGACCAGCGTGTTGTTGCCGGGATAGGCGGTGATGGTGTTGTTGGGCGCGATCATCGGCCGCAGCACCGGCACCAGGTTGTTGGCCGACTCGTAGTTGAGACGGAACACCTGCGTCACCACCTGGTCGCCGCGCGACCGGCCCTCCCCGATCACGATCGGGGAGCCTTGCAGCTTGGCGTCGGCTTCCGGCACCACTTTGGTGAAGCCATTGCTCTCGACCATCGCGTAGCCCTGCATGCGCAGCACCGAGCCCAGTGTCTCCAGCGCCTGCGAGCGCGACACCGGCTGCTCGGTCACCAGGTTCACCGTGCCCTTGACGCGCGGATCGATCACGAAGTTCTTGCCGGTGGCCTGACCCACCGCCTTCACCACCGAATCGAGATCGGCATTGACGAAGTTGAGCACGACCTGGTCCCGGTTGCGCGGGGTCAGGTCGGGCGGCTGGCCGGGGCGAGCCGCAGGCTGGCTCGGTTGCTGGGCCCATAGCGGCGCCGGCGCCAGCAGGGAGAGGCCGCACAGCAGCGCGGTGGCGCGGGCGCAGCGGGTCTTGAGCGAAGGTCGAAGGGCTTGGGTTTTCATATTCGGTCCGGGGCTGCGGGCGGCGGCGCAAAGGGGTTGCACCGGCCGCCGGGGTCAGAAGCGCAGCCGTGTCACATTGTCCTCACGTCGTCCCAGCAGGCTCAACAGGCCTACCAATTGCGTGGCGGCGTCGGGGTCGGCGTTGGCCGTGCCCTCGAAGCGCGCCTGGCGGCCCAGGGTGCCGCTGCCTTGCAGATGCAGCGGCCCCGCGAGGGTGGTCAGTTCCAGCTTGCCCTCGGCTCCGGTCCAGTCGATCTCGGCACGGTAGCTGCCAAGCGGGCGCAGCCGGCTGACGGCCGATGAAATCTGGTCGAGGCGCAGCGTCAGGTGCCCGTTCGGGCCGGCAGCGCCCGGTTCCCCGGCCCGGCCGAAGAAGCGGCCTTGCAGCGCGGACCAGTCGATGCGCATCAGTCCGTCGGGCCGCAAGGTATTGAACGGCGCGCCGACGCCCTCGAGCAGGGACGCGGGCAGGCGGATGGCGCCAGCCTGCACGGTCCAGCCGAGCGGTGTCACCGCCAGGGCTACCGGGCCGCTCATGGCCTCCGAGTGCGTGACGACCACGCGCAGGGTGCCGGTCAGCAACGGCCAGAACGCCACCGACCATTGCAGCCGGCCGGGCAGCACGGTGGCCGTCTCGCTGCCCGCGCCGGCCGACAGGGCGAGGGTGGCGCTGCCGTTCCACAGGGAGCCATCGGCATCGGCCAGAAGCACGCGGCGCTGGCTCTGGCTGGCGATGCCGTCCGCGATCCATGCCGCGGGAAAGGCCGCCAGCATCGTCAATGCCACGGTGACGCCGCCGAGCGCAATCCAGCCCAGGCGCCGCCAGCCGCCACCAGGGCGGGCGCTGCGGCGGCGGACCAGCCGGAGGGCTTCCAGGCGTGCCATCAGCCGCGCCCGCCCGGGCTGTTGCCGGGACCTTGCAGGGTGGCTGTGACATTGACCATGGCGGTGGCGCCCACGTAGACGATGCGGGTCTCGATCACCTTGAGGCGCTGCTGCTGGCGCACGTCCTGCAGCCAGGCTGCCACCGCGCCGAACGGCACCTTGTCGAGCTGGAGCTGCACGCTGTTGTCGCCGGTGCCTGCCAGGCGCGTGGGCTTGAGGCCGTGCTGGGCGAGGCTTTCCTGCAGCGCCTGCGTCAGCGCCTCGCCGCGTAGCGACGGGGCCGGGCTGGCAGCCAGGCCACGCGCTTCCTGCGCCAGCGTTTCCATGGCGGCCAGGTCGGTGCGCAACTGCGGCAGGCTGCGTTGCAGCCTGGCGCGGCCGTCGGCGGCGGGTTCCCACAGGACGGTGTAGCCGATCACCAGCGCCAGCATGGCGCCGCCACCGGCCAGGATGGCCTGTTCGCGCGGGTTGCGCGCCGACCAGAACGCATCGAAGCGCTCCTGCCAGCGCCGCGGCACCCGCGGCCGCAGGCGCGCCAGCCGGTCGAAGGCGCGCGCGCGGCCACCCGGGCTGCGCTGGGAGGCGCCGGGGCCGGGCTTCGAGGCGGTGTTTTTCATCAGGTTCACTTGGCGGTCCGCGCTTACAGGCTGGGCTTGATCGACCAGCGCGTGCCGGCTGGTGCATTGCCGCGCGAGGCGTCGGGCGGGCTCTTGTCTTCTTCCATCGCCAGCCCCGATTGGCGCGCCGCGTTACGCAGCGCGTCGGTGTCGGTGCCGGGCTTGAGGGTGGCGAACAGGGTGCGGCCACGGTATTCGAGCGCGAGCAGCGCGTCCGGCGCGAGCTGGTGCGCGGCCTGGCCGAAGCGGTCCGCCAGCGGCAGGAAGTCGTCCGGCGTGCTGCGCCCGCTGGCCAGGCGAAGCTGGTCGACCTGGCGTTGCATCTGCAGTGGCGGGTCGATCACCACAGGGATCTGAGGAAAGGCGCTGCGCAGCGTCTGTTCCTGTCCGGCCACCAGGCGTTTTTCTTCCTGGCGCAGCATCAGCCAGTGGACGTTCATGCCGATCAGCTGCACCACGAGCAGGGCCGCCGCCAGCGCCAGCGGCAGGCGCCACGCCGCCAGGTTCCAGCGATCGGCCCGGCCCTGGGCGAATTCGAATTGCGCCAGGTCGAGCGAGGGGTCGCGCAGGGTGGCCTGCGCACCGTCGATCCACACCCGCCAGTCGAGCGGGCGCGCACCCTGGGGCGCCGCCTGCGTCATCGCCGCCGGCGAGGCGTACCAGTCGCCGGCGGGGGCGAGTCCTTGCCAGGCCTTG
Source organism: Cupriavidus sp. 96C5-1 (assembly GCF_057798855.1). Classification (NCBI taxonomy): domain Bacteria; kingdom Pseudomonadati; phylum Pseudomonadota; class Betaproteobacteria; order Burkholderiales; family Burkholderiaceae; genus Cupriavidus; species Cupriavidus sp. 96C5-1. The sequence goes on from NZ_JBYOJU010000009.1 coordinate 195,226, forward strand.
AGCGCATCGTCGCCGAGCAGCAGGCCATAACCGGCGTGCTCGCCGCTGCGCACGGTCAACTGCCAGTAGCCGGGCAGTCCGGCCGGCGCCGGTACGCCCTCCGCTTCAAACAGGGGGGACGCTGTCGGGGTGGCGGCTTCCAGTGCCAGGGCCGCCATGGCGGCCATGTCCGTGTCCGATGCGGCGGGCGCATCGGCGCCGGCGGCGGCGGTGCCCGCCAGCGCCGAGGGCGCCGCGGCTTGAGGCAGCGGCAGGCATAACTGCGCCGGCAGCACATGGCGGCGGCGGTGCCGATGTTCGGCGAAGGCGTCCAGCACGGCGCGCAGCCAGGCGCGGTCGGCCACCATCAGCAAGCGCCGGCGGGAAGCGGCGGCGGCTTTGCCCGGCAGCGCATCGAGGGCGGGACCCACGGCGATGTGACAGGGCTGGGCGTCGGTGGCGAGCACGTCCTCGACCAGGTTCGGCAGCGCGAGCTTGAGCCGTGCCGGCGCCAGCGGCGGCACCACGGCGCCGGTCAGCAGCACGTCGCTGGCTGCCATGATCAGGACCAGGCGCTCGGCGGCGGGCAGTTCGGCGATCGGGGCGTGGCCTTCGCGCAACAGCTGGGGGGCCGCCTGCGGGCCATGCCGGCGGCCGCGGTCGGCGACGGCCGTGCGCACCAGCGCAAACGGCAGGGCGCCGAAATGCCAGGGTTGAGGCTGGTCATGCGGCCGGTGCGGCAGGCGGACGTACAGGGTGGTGCTCAAGGTTTCCTTGCTACAGCGCCAACTACGGCGTCAATGAACGATAGCGGGAGGCGGGTGACCTGTGCAGCGGACCGCGCCGCATGCATGACAGACGCCGGCTGCAAAACGGCCGGTGGCCAGGACAGGCGGGCGCACGGGTCCTTGGACTACCGCTTCCGCCGGGCCGGAGCATACCTTGCCTGTGTGACGAAATGGCGTCAATACGTATCTGTCTGAAGCTGAGTCTCAAACGCCCGCGATGCCCGCGGGGAGACGTTTGCGGGGCGTCGAGGGCTTCCGTTACCCGCCAGACTTTACCCGTATCCCCCGGGGCGATCCGGCAGCATCATCCCAAATCCCGCCAGCCGGCGCAGCCAGTCCGGCGAGGGGTTGCGGGCTAGCGCTGCTGGGGCATGCGGTCGATGTCGCGTACCCACACCACCCGGGTGGTGTTGGCGTTGCCCAGCACTTCGCCACGGTAGACCAGCGAGACCTGCATGCGGCTGGCGCGCTCGTGGCGGATCAGCCCGTAGATCAGGAAGTAATGGCTGCGTACGTCGAGCGTGCCGGTGGCGGTGTTGGGGTCGGCCTGCGGCGCCAGCGTGCGCAGTTGCGTCTGCACGTCGCCCACGTTGTTGAAATAGGCGCGGTCGCGCTGGCGCACCAGTTCGCGGGCGCGGTCCAGCGGCAGTTTGTCGATCACCGCCGCCAGCACTTCCGCGTCGGCGGTATTGGCATTGACCAGGGTGCGCTCGGGCAACACGTCGACAAAGGGGGTGAGGATCTCCACGATTTCCGGCGTGTAGCCCGGGATGGCGAGCAGGTCGCGTGTGTCATCCGGCGCGCGCAGCCCGCGCTGGCTGTCGCTGCCGCCGCCGGCCGCGCTGACAAGGTAGCGCGCGGTCGGGTCGGCCAGCGCTGCGTTCAGGCCCAGCGTCTGCAGCAGGCGGCGATAGACCTCCAGGCTGGCGGTATCGACGGTGGCGATCCGGCCCTGCGATTCGCTGGCGGTCCACAGCACGAGGTTGGTGAGGTTGAAGCGTGCCTGCGCGTCGAGGATGCGGCCCGACAGGAAGGAGGTCTCGCCATCCTGGTCGGTACGCAGCGCGGCGCCGAGGAAGTCGGACAGGCGGGTCTCGGCGATCGGTACGGCCCAGGGCTCGCCCAGCTGGTCCACGCTGGTGCGGCGCTGGTCGTCACGCAGGATCAGGCGGGCCCAGTCCACCGCGGCGCGTTCGATCCAGGCCGCCTGGGCCAGCAGGCGCTGGTTCTCGATCGAGCGGATCTGTACCTGCTGGCGCCACAGCATGCCGGAGACCACGACCACGGCCAGCGTCACCACCAGGAGCGCAGTCACCACGGCGGCACCGCGCTGGCGGCGGCGCCTGGGTGCACGCAAGGCGTGGCGGGTGGCAGGGTGCTTGCTGCTCATAGGCCGGTCATGCAGATTTTCTGGAAGCGCCGCGGCGTATCGCCGTCGCCCATGCGCGCCGTCAGGGTCAGCTCGATCGCGCGCACGGCCGTGGTGGCCACGCCGAGGCTCGCGCTGGCCCCCGAGGCTGCCGCCGCGCTGGCGCTGGCATTGCCGCTGAGCAGGATGGCGGCGATGCGGCCGTTCTCGGTCTGCCAGCCGCCGGGCTCGATCCAGGTGCGCGCCGACAGGCTCTGGGCATCGCCGACCAGCGCCCGCGCCAGGTTGCCGCCGCTGTCGGGCTGGCGCAGCGCGATCAAGGCTGCCTGCACGGCGCTACGGTTGTCGGCCGGCGGGCTGGCCGCGCGTACCACGGTATTGCCGTCGAGACGGTAGGCGACCACTTGCCACTGCGTCGGGCGGCCCTCGTCGCGGCGGTCGCGCACCATCAGCAACTGGCCGTTGCCGAGCTCGACAGGGCTGCGCTGCAGCAGCGCCGGGCTGGAGAGATGTTCGCAGTCGGCCTGGAACTGGCCATATAGCAGCTTCAGTGTGTTGAGGCGGCTATCGTGGTCGGTCAGGCGCTCCCGGCCGCGTATCATCGCATCCAGCCCGCGCCACGCGATCACGGCGATCACCGCGAGCAAGGTGATGGCCACCAGCATTTCCAGCAACGTGAAGCCGCGCGTGGCGACGGCGTTGCAAGGCCGTTCAGAGCAGGTTGCGCGTTTCATTGGGAACGATGGTGACGAGCCAGGCCAGGCGCACGGATTTGTCGGCGCCGGACGGGTAGACCGCAATCTCGACGCGGCGGAAAGAGGGATTGGGCGTGCTCGACACGGATTCTTCGCAATACAGCTCGATGCCGCCTTGCGGACAGGCGTAGCCGCGCGTGCCCGGTTCGGGCCAGGTCTTGGACAGGCGCAGCGTGGAGAGATGGTTCTCGGCGCTCCACTCGGCCAGCATGCGGGTCTGCAGGGCGGATCCCGCCTCGATCATCGATCCCATCGCGCGCATGGCGGCGGTCAGCGCCACGGCCAGGATGGTCAGGGCGACCAGCACTTCGATCAGCGTGAAGCCGCGCGCGGCCTGGCGCGGCGATGGGGAGGGTGCGCGGGGGGAACGCCGGCGCAATGGCAGGTGCAACCTCATTGCATGCTGGCGAAGTAGCGGCCGGAGCCGTCGCCGGTCACGTCGACGCGGATGTCGCCGCGCACCAGCACCACGCGCTGGGGGCCGTCGATCGGTTCGCGCCCGAACACCAGGCGCGCGCCCTTGTTGCCGCTTCCGCCTTCGGTCACCGCCACGCTGTCGAGTTGCAGGCGCCAGCGGGTGGGGGCGAATACATCGCGGGTCAGGGCGGTCCAGCCGGCGGGCGTGCCTTCCAGGAAGCGCCAGCCGCCGGCGTCGGCCTCCCAGGCGATCGGCCGGGCCCGCAACTGGGCCTCCTCCTGCGCCAGCTCGAAGAGCCGCGCGATGCGTTGCCCGTCATCCAGTACGCGGCCACGCTCATTGGGGGAGGCATTGACGGCCACCAGCGAGATCACGATGCCGGCGATCACCATCACCACCAGCAGTTCCAGCAGGGTAAAGCCGCGGCTGCCGGGCGCGCGTGGCCGCGCCTGCGGCCAGGTGTCGATGGTTGCGCGCCCGGCCAGCATTGCCGATGGTTCCTTATTCCCAGTTGCCGATATCGGCGTCGTTGCCGGTGCCGCCGGCCTGGCCGTCTGCGCCAAAGCTGAACACGTCGATCTCGCCGCGCACGCCCGGGTTCAGGTACTGGTAGGGATGGCCCCAGGGATCCTTGGGCAGTTTTTCCAGGTAACCACCGCCCTTCCAGTTGTTGGGAATCGGCTCGGTGGTGGGCTTGGCCACCAGCGCGGCGAGGCCCTGCTCGGTGGTGGGATAGCGGCTGTTGTCGAGACGGTAGAGCTTGAGCGCCTGCATGATGGAGGAGATGTCCTGGCGTGCGGCGACGATGCGGGCTTCATCGGGTCGGCTCATGATCTTCGGGACCACCAGCGCGGCCAGCACGCCAAGGATCACGATCACGACCATGATTTCGATCAGGGTAAAGCCGCGGGCGCTGCGGCGGCCGAGGCGGCGGGAAGAGTCGGAGAAGTTGGCAACGATCCTACGCATCATGGTTAGCCTTATGGAATATCTGGCGGATCGCCCGCCGTTCCTGCTCGTCGTACACGGGGCGGCGATCCAGTCGGTCAAACAGTATAACCGCCACTTCATGACGGCTTCGTGAGCGGGTGCCTGCATGTTCACCCGCATCCGGCTGCCGGGGCGGCGGCGGGGTGCCGCCCTCTCGGGCACCGGCCCCGTGCCGCGTCGGCTTGCGAGGGGCAGACAGTTGTCATGTGGCTCTGGTAGGCTTGGCGTTTTGATGCCCAGCAGCTACCTTCGTGCAACTATCCTTGCGGCCTGCCCTTCGCTTCAATCTCTCTGGCCTCTGGCTGCCGCGACTGGCCGGACTCCTGCTGTTCGTCGCCCTGTGCGCGCTTGCGACCCGCTGGGTGCTGGCCTTCAGCGCGATGAAGACCATCCCCTTGCCCGGCACGGCGCGCGTGGCGCAGACCGAGGCCGTGGAGACCGGCGCCGCCGGCACGCTGTTTGGCGGTAACGTGCAGTCCGGCGTGCGCGACGTGCAACTGATCGGCGTGGTCGCCGACATCGGCAGCGGTGCCGGCGCAGCCATTGTCTCGCTGGACGGCGGTCCCCCCAAGGCGGTGCGCGCGGGGACCGCGCTGTCGCCCCAGATCCGTTTGACGGAGATCCGTGACCGCGGCGTGGTGATCGAACGCAACGGCGTGCGCCAGGAGATCGCGCTGCCGGTTCCGGCCATTGCCGTCGCCGGCGCGGCTGCGGCTGCGCCGGCGTTGCCTGCCGGCGCCGCTGCGCCGCTATCCACGCCGATGCCGGTGCCGGCCGTACCCGTACCGGCGCCGCCGCCGCAATCCCAGTCCGAACCGTTATCCCAGCCGGCCGGTGGCGCCTCCCATGAGCCTATGTCCGCCAAGGACTGACGCCGGCGTGTAGCGCGGCGTAGGGAGTCACTTACGGTTGCTTTCAGTGGTTTACGCCCGCCGTCCCTAACTGTGAGCCGCGTAACAACGTATTAGCCAGACCAACTTTCCAGCCAGGCCTGCGTTCTAATCCTTACCAGTCCACTGAGACGAAAAAGGAGCAAAGACATGCAAGCCACCCTCAAGACACGTGCGATCCGGAAGTTCCTGGCCGCTTCGGCGGTGTTCCTGGCAGTCGGCGGCACGGCTTTCGCCCAGGCCGCTGATCCGGCACCGGCGCCGCAGTCCGGCATGGATCAACATAAGTGGCATGGGCACGAGCACGGCGGTATGTGGTTCAAGATGATGGATACCAACCACGACGGTGTCATCACCAAGGCCGAGTATGACGCCTTGTTCAAGCGTATCGACACCAATCACGACGGCAAGCTCGACAAGGCGGAACTGGCCGCTTTCCGCAAGACGATGATGGAACAGCGCCGCGCCGAGATGCAGGCTCGCTTCGAAGCCCGCTTCAAGGCCGCCGACAAGAACGGCGACGGCGCGCTGACCAAGGAGGAAGTGCAGGCGGCCATGCCTCGCCTGGCCAAGCATTTCGACGAACTGGACACCAACCACGACGGCAAGCTGACCATGGACGAGATCCGTGCCGGCATGATGAAGATGCACGAGCAGCGGATGCACCGCGACGGCCAGGCCATGCCAGGGGCGCCTTCCAGCCGCGGCGGCTGAGGAGCCCCGGGGCGCCGTTGCGCCATCGAGGTCAGGATGTAGAAAACGCGGCCCGTATAGCCGCGTTTTTTTGCGGTGCGCCCGGCAGGGCGCACTCACTTGAGGGTGCAAGTCCCTTACACACCCGGCAAGGGGAAGTGTTAGCCAGAGGCAAGGGTTCCCCGGGCGACTGGGGGTCTGAAGGAAGCCCGAGGCAAAGCGCTGGCCTGACGAACAGGAAGCGGATACGAGGCGCCGTATTGGGGTGAGGTAGCCGTAATTGCTGAAGCCCAATACTTGCACGGAACGATGCGGCGTAAATCCGACAGGCATAAGCATGAAGGTGAGTGCGTCATACCCGGGGAGATCTGCACCGCTGCCATGGTGCTACCGACGTCGAGAGGCGTCGGGATGGCGGTGCAGAAGTCAGCAGAGGCCATAGTAGGCGAGCGGTTGGCGCTGAAGGGCCGAACATGAACGAGCGCGATTAGGACGACAGACCTCGATGCTTACCGACGAAGCCCAAATGCACGAACGAGTGCAGCCCACAGCGGAGGACGGCAGGCGGAACCTGCCTGGGGCCGATGGGGGTGCGGAGGCTGGCACGGCGGCTGTCGGGCAAACGAAAGCGCGGGCGCCATCGCTGATGGAGGCGGTGGTCGAGAAGGGCAACATGTGGCTGGCGTACCGGAAGGTGGTCAGCAACGGCGGCGCGGCCGGGGTGGATGCCCTGGCGGTGACGGCGTTGCGCGACTGGCTGAAGGTGCACTGGCCGAGCGTCAAGGTGGCGCTGTTGACCGGCCAATACATCCCGCAGGCGGTGCGCGCGGTGGAGATCCCCAAGCCTGCGGGCGGGGTGAGGACACTGGGCATCCCGACGGTGGTGGACCGGCTGATCCAGCAGGCGCTGCTGCAAGTTCTCCAACCGATCTTTGAGCCGGGATTCTCCGAGTCGAGCTACGGCTTCAGGCCGGGGCGCAGCGCTCAGCAGGCGGTCTTGCAGGCACAGCGGTATGTGCGGGAAGGCCGGCGCTGGGTGGTGGACATCGACCTGGAGAAGTTCTTCGACCGGGTCAACCACGACATCCTGATGTCGCGGGTGGCGCGGCAAGTGAAGGAGGTCCGGGTGCTCAAGCTGATCCGGCGGTATCTGGAAGCGGGGCTGATGCGTGGTGGGATGGTCGAGGCAAGGAGGCAAGGCACGCCGCAAGGCGGGCCGCTGTCGCCGTTGCTGTCGAATATCCTGCTGACGGATTGGGACCGTGAGCTGGAGAAGCGGGGCCTCGCGTTCTGTCGTTACGCGGACGACTGCAATGTCTATGTGCGCAGCGAGACGGCAGGGCAGCAGTTGTTGGCCGGCATGACAGCATTCCTGGAGGAGCGGCTGAAGCTGCGGGTCAATGAGGGCAAGAGCGCGTGTGCACGACCTTGGGCGCGCAAGTTCCTGGGTTACAGCCTGACAGGGCAGCGTCAGCCGCGGCTTCGTATCGCGGCGGAAAGCCTAAGCAGGCTAACGGCCCGGGTACGGGAGTTGGTGCGTCCGGGGCGAGGGGGGAGCCTGGCCCATACGATTGCAGTGCTGAATCCGGTGCTGCGCGGGTGGATCGGGTACTTCCAATACACGGAAGCGAAAGGGGTGTTGGAGACGCTGGACGGGTGGGTGCGACGACGGCTGCGCTGCTTGCTATGGAGGCAGGCCAAGAGACGTGCTACCCGCACTGTGATGCTGCGTCGGCAGGGATTAACGAAGGATCGCGCGTGGCATTCGGCCCGCAATGGTCATGGGCCATGGTGGAATGCGGGGGCTAGTCATATGAACACCGCGTTCCATAAGCGCTACTTCGACGCCATGGGGCTGGTCTCGCTGCTTGATACCCAGCAGCGCCTGCAGTCTCGCTTGTGAACCGCCGTATGCGGAACCGCACGTACGGTGGTGTGAGAGGGCTGAGGGGGTGACCCCTCACCCTACTCGATTT